>CAXUBE010000018.1:0-22665 GCA_964249215.1 uncultured Rhodopseudomonas sp.
GTTGGGCGTCGCTCGACCCGTCGCGTGACGAATTCCGCCGCGTCCGCTTCAGCGCGAACTACGCGCGATCGCCCGACGCGATGGTGTACGGCTCCGGCTCGGCGGTGCGCGACGACATTTCCGGTCCCGGCACCTGGGCGTTCCTGCCGGCGCAACTCATAAGCGGCGAGACGCTCATCATCAACGCCGGCTTCGTGCCGAACACGATGCAGGATCGCGCGCAGCAGGACCGCGCGGTGGCGCCGCTGCAAGCGATGGGACCGGTGACGCTGACCGGCTATCTGCGCTTCCCCGAGAAGGCCGGCGCGCTGACGCCGGCTCCCGATACTCATAAGCGTCTCTGGTTCACGCGCGACACCCAGGCGATGGCGGCGTCGCTGAACTGGGGACCGGTGGCGCCGTTCTATCTCGACCTCGAAGCGCCGGTGCCGCCGAGCGGCATCCCCAAGCCCGGCCCGCTCGGCGTCCACCTGAAGGACGACCATCTGCAATATGCGATCACCTGGTTCGGGCTCGCCGCCGCGGTCGCGGCCAGCTTCGCGGTGTGGTTGTTCGGCGAGCGGCAGCGCGTCGGCGGCCGCAAGCGCTGACACAGGTTTGCCGCAACCCTGCCGCAGCCGATTGCCGGTTTCCCAAGCGCGGCAAAGGCTCTATGGTGGGCGCTGATTTCATCCCGCGGATGAGATTAAATCGATCATTATCAAAGGCTTGGGTGACACCCGCCTTTGGAGGCGCGGCTTGACGAGATACATTTCGACCAGGGGCGGGGCGCAAGGCCTTGAAGGCGCGTCGAAACCTGGTTTCTGCGACGTCATGCTGGCGGGGCTCGCCCGCGATGGCGGCCTCTATGTGCCTGAAACCTGGCCGCAATTCTCGCCGCAGACGATCGCCGGCTGGTTCGGCCGGCCGTATTGGGAGGTCGCCGTCGAGGTCATCCGGCCGTTCGTCGCAGGCGAAATTCCTGATATTGTTCTAGGACGTATGGCCAACGAGGCCTATGCGAGCTTCCGTCATCCTGCGGTGGTGCCGCTGCGCCAGACCGGTCCCGGCCAGTTCGTGCTGGAGCTGTTTCACGGCCCGACGCTGGCGTTCAAGGACGTCGCGATGCAGTTGATCGCGCGGCTGATGGACTACGTGCTCGGCCAGCGCAACGCGCGCGCCACGATCGTGGTCGCGACCTCCGGCGACACCGGCGGCGCCGCGGTCGACGCCTTTGCCGATCGCGACAATGTCGATCTCATCGTAATGTTTCCGCACCAGCGGATTTCCGAGGTGCAGCGCCGGATGATGACGACATCCGGCGCGTCGAACGTGCACGCGCTGGCGATCGAAGGCCATTTCGACGATTGCCAGGCGCTCGTCAAAGGCCTGTTCAACCATCACGGCTTTCGCGACGAGGTCGCGCTGTCCGGCGTCAATTCGATCAACTGGGCGCGGATCGTTGCGCAGGTGGTGTACTACTTCACCGGCGCGGTGGCGCTCGGCGCGCCGGTGCGCGCGGTCGATTTCACCGTGCCGACCGGCAATTTCGGCGATATCTTCGCGGGCTACGTCGCCAAGCGCATGGGCCTGCCGGTGCGCAAGCTGCGGATCGCGGCCAATATCAACGACATCCTGGCGCGCACGCTGAAGACCGGCATCTACGAGGTGCGCGACGTCCACGCCACCGCGTCGCCGTCGATGGACATCCAGATTTCGTCGAACTTCGAACGCCTGCTGTTCGAGGCCTCGGGCCGCGACGCCGCGCTGGTGCGCGCGCTGATGGGCTCGCTCGCGCAGTCCGGACGCTTCGTAGTGCCCGGCGCGGTGCTGACGGCGATCCGCGAGGACTTCGACGCCGGGCGCGCCGACGAGACCGAGACCGCGGCCGCGATCCGCGCCTCGTGGCGCGAGGCCGGCGACCTGGTCGATCCGCATACCGCGGTGGCGCTCGCGGTGGCGGACCGCGACGTCACGGCTAACGGCATTCCCAATATCGTTTTGTCGACGGCGCACGCGGCGAAATTTCCCGACGCGGTCGAAGCAGCCTGCGGAGTGCGGCCGGAATTGCCGCCCTGGCTTGACGGCCTGATGACGAAGCCGGAGCAGGTCAGGATCATGACGCGCGACCAGAGCGAGACCGAGCGCTACGTGCGCTCGGTCAGCCGCGCCGCCAAACAAGGAGTAGCCGGATGAGCGTCGAAGTCACCAAGCTGCCTTCGGGGCTCACGATCGTCACCGATGCGATGCCGCATCTTGAGACTGCGGCGCTGGGCGTGTGGACCGGCGTCGGCGGACGCGACGAGAAGCCGGACGAGCACGGCATCTCGCATCTGCTCGAGCACATGGCGTTCAAGGGCACCACGCGGCGCTCGTCGCGCGAAATCGTCGAGGAAATCGAGGCGGTCGGCGGCGACCTCAATGCCGGCACCTCGACCGAGACCACTGCGTACTACGCGCGGGTGATGAAGGCCGACGTGCCGCTGGCGCTCGACGTCTTGTCGGACATCCTCGCCAATCCGTCATTCGTGCCCGACGAATTGGAGCGCGAGAAGAGCGTTATCGTGCAGGAAATCGGCGCCGCGCAGGATACTCCCGACGACGTGGTGTTCGAACACCTCAACGAACTGTGCTATCCGGACCAGCCGATGGGACGCTCGCTGCTCGGCACCGCCAAGACGCTGAAGGGCTTCAACCGCGACAAATTGCAGAACTACCTGTCGACGCATTATCGCGGCCCCGAAATGGTGGTCGCCGCGGCGGGCGCGGTGGATCATCGCCGCGTCGTCGACGAGGTCGGCCATCGTTTTGCGAGTTTCGACGCGGCGCCGGCTCCGAAGCCGCAGCCGGCGATGTTCGGCAAGGGCGGCTCGCGCGTCGTGCATCGCGATCTGGAGCAGGCGCATCTGACGCTGGCGCTGGAAGGCCTGCCGCAATCCGACCTCGGACTGTTCAGCCTGCAGGTCTTCACCAACATCCTCGGCGGCGGAATGTCGTCGCGGCTGTTCCAGGAGGTGCGCGAGAAGCGCGGGCTGTGCTATTCGATCTATACTTTCCACGCGCCCTATGCCGACACCGGCTTCTTCGGCCTGTACACCGGCACCGATCCGGGCGACGCCCCTGAGATGATGGAAGTCATCATCGACGTCATCGGCGACGCGGTCGAAACCCTGACCGAAGTGGAGATCGCGCGCGCCAAGGCGCAGATGAAGGCCGGCCTGCTGATGGCCCTGGAAAGCTGCAGTTCGCGCGCCGAGCAGCTCGCCCGCCACATGCTGGCCTATGGCCGTCCGCTGCCGGTCGACGAGCTTGTCGCCAAGATCGACGCGGTCAGCGTCGAGACCACCCGCAACGCCGCGCGCGGGCTGTTGTCGCGAAGCCGTCCGGCCGTGGTGGCGCTCGGCAGCGGCCGGGGTCTGGACACGGCGGTCGGATTTGCCGAAGGTTTGACCCGTTCGAACGCGAAAGCCAGCTACCACTGAGAATGTGATGACTTTCTTCGATTCGTCATCCCGCTGCATCCTTATGTTCGAGCATGATGCTTTCGGAAAACCGGCACCCACTTTCCGGATCATGCTCTAAGCGATCGCCGAGGTCTGTCAGGGGCATCTAGTCGGGAGCTTCACATGGCGCTGTTTCGAATGCCGACCAGCGGGCCGGCGGCGCTGGCGCCGCGCGGGCAGGGCCTGCTGTTGCGCGCGCCGCAGATGTCGGACTTCGCGCAATGGGCGCAGCTTCGTGAGCAGAGCCGCTCCTATCTCACGCCCTGGGAGCCGATCTGGCCGTCCGACGATCTGACGCGCTCGGGATTCCGGCGGCGATTGCGGCGCTATGCCGAGGACATCGCCAGCGACCGTTCCTATCCCTTCATCGTGTTTCGCGAGACCGACGGCGAGATGATCGGCGGCGTCACGCTCGCCAATGTCCGCCGCGGCATCGTGCAGGCCGGCACCATCGGCTACTGGATCGGCGAGCCGCACGCGCATCGCGGCCATATGACGGCGGCGCTGCGGGTGCTGCTGCCGACGCTGTTCGGCGAACTCAATCTGCACCGCGTGGAAGCCGCCTGCATCCCGAGCAACGCGCCCTCGATCCGGGTGCTGGAAAAATGCGGCTTCACGCGCGAGGGGCTGGCGCGGCGCTATCTGTGCATCAACGGCGTCTGGCAGGACCATCTGCTGTTCGGACTGCTGCACGAGGATTTTCGCGGCTAAGAGCGGCCCAATCCGAATCGCATCGCCTTTGGTTTGCCGCCTTTGCTTTGCTATAAGCCCGCTGGCCGGACGCCGTTCAAAGAAGCCAGGGACGCCTGATGGGTGACGATCGATCAATCCGCGACGCATATACCGGCCGGGCCAACCGGTCGGCCCTGCTCTCGATGGCATGCGCGGCGGTGCTGTTGACGGGCGCGCCGGCGTCGGCTCAGTCGATCACCGATCGCTTCAAAGGCCTGTTCGGCGGCTCGTCCGAACCGGCCCAGAGCGCGTCGCCACCGCCGGTGATAAGCGGCCCGACCGACGACAGCGGGCTTACTTGTCCCATCGTCAGCATCCGCGCCGGGGCCTCGACCTTTGCGGTCGGCCTGCCGGGAAAGCCGGCAAGCGGCAGCGACCTGCGCTATCAAGCCTCGATCGGCCGGACCGCGCGCGAATGCCAGATCAATGGCGGCCAGATCACCGCCAAGATCGGAATCCAAGGCCGCGTGATCGCGGGGCCCGCGGGCGCGCCGCTCTCGGTCGATGTGCCGATGCGGGTCGCGGTGGTACAGGAAGGCGTCTCGCCGAAGACGATCTTCACCAAGGCCTACCAGACCAACGTGGCGATGGATCCGAACGGCAATGCGGCGTTCACGCTGATCGCGGAAGACATCGTCTACCCGGCGCCGAGCGTCGACGTCGGCGATGCTTACGTGTTTTATATCGGCTTCGATCCGCAGGCGCTGAAGCCCGAGCCGAAAGCGCGGCCGAAGAAACGCGGTTGAACTGCGGGCAGCGACAAACGCCGCGCGCCCTCATCAGCCTCAGTTCAGCTTGGCGCGGACGTCCGCAATGCCCTTGTCGAGCAGGTCGTCCGCCACCGGACCGCGGACGGACTGCGACAGCACGGCGGAGGCGGCGGCAACCGCCGCATTGGCCGCGGCGGCGCGCACGTCGGCCACCGCCTGCGCTTCGGCCAGCGCGATCTTGCCCTCGGCGGTCTTGGTGCGGCGCGCGATGAAGTCTTCCAGCTTTGCCTTGCCTTCGGCGGCGATGCGTTCGGCCTCGGCCTTGGCGTTGGTGATGATGTCCTGGGCTTCGCGTTCGGCCGAGGCGCGGCGTGCCTGATAGTCCGCGAGCAGCTTGGCGGCTTCATCCTTGAGGCGGTGCGCGTCGTCGAATTCGGCCTTGATCCGGTCGCGGCGATGATCGAGCGCCGTCAGCACCGTGCGATGCACGCCGACATAGGCGAAGACGCCCATCAGGATCACGAAGGCGACGGCAACCCAGGTTTCCGGATCGGAGAACATCGAGACTATCCCTTCAAGACGGCGTCGACGGCGCTGCCGACCGCCTTGCTGTCCGGCAGCACGCCGGTGAGCTGCTGCACGATGGCCGCCGCGGCCTCGGCGGCGATGCCGCGGACGTTGCCCATGGCGGTCTCGCGCGTCGCGGCGATGGTCTTTTCCGCGTCCGCGAGCCTGACCGAAAGCTGATCCTCCAGCGCCTTGCGCTGGACCTCGGACTGCGCGTTCAACTTGTCGCGGGTCTCGGCGCCGATGGTCTGCGCGCGGGAGCGGGCCGCCGCAAGCTCGCCCTCATACGCCTTGAGCGCGGCGTCGGAGTCGTCCTTCATCTTCTGCGCTGCGGCGAGATCGCCCTCGATCGCGTTCTGCCGTGCGTCGAGCACGCTACCGACGCGCGGCAGCGCGATACGCGAGACGATCAGATAAAGTGCTACGAACGCGATCAGCAGCGACACGAGCTGGGATGCGAAGGTGTCCTTCTGGAACGGCGGGAAGGCAGCCTTGTGGCCGCCCTCCGCTTCCGTATGGGCTGTCGCGCCCTTGGCGTCGCCATGACTTTCAGCCACGGGATACTCCTGTGCGGACGGTCGGCGCCCTGACCGCGGCGCCCCGGCCAGATCGGGTGTCAGAGCGCGAACAGCAGCAGCAGCGCGATCAGCAGCGAGAAGATGCCGAGCGCCTCGGTCACGGCGAAGCCGAAGATCAGGTTGCCGAACTGGCCCTGTGCCGCGGAGGGATTGCGCAGCGCGGCGGCAAGGTAGTTGCCGAAGATGATGCCCACGCCGGCGCCGGCGCCGCCCATGCCGATGCAGGCAATACCAGCGCCAATGTACTTCGCGGCAATCGGATCCATGAAACGAACTCCTGTTGGGGTTTGGTTGGAGAGGCCGGGCGTCAGTGGCCCGGATGAAGCGCATCGTTGAGATAGATGCAGGTGAGAATGGCGAACACGTAGGCTTGCAGGAAGGCGACCAGCAGTTCGAGCGCGGTAAGCGCGATCACCATGCCGAGCGGCAGCACCGCGCCGAAATAGCCGGCGATGCCGAGGCCGGCCAGCAGCGGGATGAAGCTTGCGAACACCTTCAGCGCGATGTGGCCGGCGAGCATGTTCGCGAACAGCCGTATCGAATGCGACACCGGCTTCAGGAAAAACGAGATGACTTCGATCGGCACCACCACCGGCATGATGAAGACCGGAACGCCCGACGGCACGAACAGCTTGAAGAATTTCAGCCCGTTCCGGTAGAGGCCGTAGAACAGCACGATGAAGAACACTAACAGCGCCAGTGCCACGGTGATGACGAGATGGCTCGAGATGGTGAAGGTGTAGGGAATGATCCCGACGAGGTTCGACACCGCGATCAGCATGAACAGCGAGAACACCAGCGGGAAGAACTTCATGCCCTCCGCGCCGGCGGTGCTGCGGATCATGTTGGCGACGAATTCGTAGCAGATTTCCGCGATGGACTGGATGCGACCCGGCACCAGTTGACGTCCGGCGACGCCGCCGATCATCAACAGCGAAATCAGCGCGACCGTGCCGAACATGTAGGCCGACGAATTGGTGAACGCGATTTCCTGCCCGCCGATGTGACCAAGGGTAAACAGCTTTGTGATCTGGAACTGATGGATCGGATCGGCGGCCATTGATATCTCGGTCTATCGGTTTCGCGTCGGACGTTCGGTTGCGCCTCGGATGCCCGCGTCAGAGTCGTTCGGATTGCTTCGCCATCACACCCGCTGCTCTCATCACATTGATCACGCCGGCCGTAAAGCCGAGCAGCAAGAACACGATGAGGCCCCAGGGCGAAGTCGATAGCAAGCGATCGAAACCCCAGCCGAGAGCCGCTCCGACGACAACGCCCGCGACCAGTTCGGAGGAAAGCCGAAAACCGCTTGCCATGGCGCTCGCCCGGGCAGATGCGTCTTCGCTTGTCGATCCGGATTGGTCCGTCTGGATTTTCCGAAGGCCCCGTGACAGGGCCAAACGTTGTTCCAAAGTCCCGAGCCTTGCGGAAAGCGCGACTTCATCGGGCGCAACGTCGCGACTTCCATCTGCCTGATCGCCGCCCTTGCGCGTGTCGTCCGCCATGCTGGAGACCCGAACCGGTGCCGCGGAGATGGAAATAACGCCCCAAACCCTCAAAAGCCGCGCGGACCATACTGACGGCCCAGGGCCAAGTCAAGATTCCGCGACAACCATCTAGCTGATTGATTTGTCTATCGTTATTGTCGGTATCGCAGACCTCCGCGCAACTTTGTCCGCAGCGCAGCAACGCACCGCTGCGGCGTTATGCCGGCGCACGCGGCAACGCCGCCCGGTGCGGGCCTGCTTGCATGCGCGGCGGCGGTCTGTTCGGATGGCCGGATTCACCCGTCGCGCTTCATGCGCGGCCTCAGTCGTCTTTCCGGGAATGCCATGACGCGCGCCATCGACTATTATTTCTCGCTGCAATCGCCATGGGCCTATATCGGACACGAACCGTTCCGCGAACTGGTCGACGCGCACGGCCTGCGGCTCACCTACAAGCCGGTGCATCTGGTCGACCTATTCTCGGAGACCGGCGGCCTGCCGCTGGCGAAGCGGCACCCGGTGCGGCAGCGCTACCGGCTGGTCGAGCTGCAGCGCTGGCGCGACAAGCGCGGGCTCGACTTCCACATCCATCCGAAGCACTGGCCGTTCAACGCGCGGCTCGCCGACGGCGTCGTCATCGCGCTGGTCGAGGCCGGCCACGATCCGGAGCGCTTCCTGCGACTGGCCTATCCGGCGGTGTGGGAAGCGCAACGCGATCTCGCCGACGCGGCCGTGCTCGCGGCGATCGCCGACGCGGCCGGGTTCGCGGGCAAGCAGCTTGTCGCGCGGGCGGCGAGCGAGGCGGTCGGCGCGATCTACCAGCAGCACCGGCTGGATGCGATGTCCGCCGACGTGTTCGGCTCGCCGGCCTACGTGCTGGACGGCGAAGTGTTCTGGGGCCAGGACCGGATCGAACTGCTCGCCGATGCGTTGCAATCCGGACGCGCGCCGTATCGGCCGGAAACCTAGGAGATGAACGGAAATGGCTTTGCGAAGCACGAGGCTTGATCGTCGTTGCGTAGCGGCGCTGCTATGCCTCGCCGCGACGCCGGCATTGGCGCAGGCGCCCGCGCCCGACGGCGAGAACGGCCGCTACGCGCTGCAGGCGGTCGCCGGCGGTTTTCTGCGGCTGGATACGCGTTCGGGCACGGTCTCGACCTGCACCGACAAAGGCAGCGGCTGGGCCTGCTACGCGGTGCCGGACGAACGCGCCGCGCTCGACGCCGAAATCGGCCGGCTGACCGCCGACAATGAGCGGCTGAAAACGCAACTGGCGCAGGCTGATCCCGGTGTCGGCAAAAAAATCGAAGAGGCGTTGCCGAAACAGGACTCGCTGCGCGCGCCGGAACTGAAGTCCTCCAACGGCGAGCGCAAGCTTGAGATTCCGCTGCCGAGCGATCGCGACCTCGACCGGGTGATGAGTTTCGTCGAGAGCGCGTGGCGGCGGCTGGTCGATCTGGCAGACCGGATGCAAAAAGACGCATCGGGCAAAATCTGAGGCGCCGAAATCCAGGCGCAAACGGTCAAGGTCGCCATGGCATCGCGTGTTTCGCAAGCGCCGCTCGGCTCGGTCCCGGCCACCATGGTGACGTCGTCGCGGCTGACGGTGGCGACCCACGGCGCAGGCTTTACCGATTTGACCGGAGAGGTCGAACGCTTCGTCGCCGATGCCCGTGCCGGCGACGGCATGGTGACGCTGTTCATCCGCCACACCTCGGCGTCGCTGACGATTCAGGAAAATGCCGATCCCTCGGTGCTGACCGACCTCTCCACGGTGCTGAACCGGCTGGCGCCGGAAAACGGCGGCTGGACCCATGACAGCGAGGGCGCGGACGACATGCCGGCGCACATCAAGACGATGCTGACCGCGACCTCGCTGCAGATCCCGGTACTCGACGGCGAACTCGCGCTCGGCACCTGGCAGGCGGTGTATCTGATCGAGCATCGCCGTCGTCCGCACCACCGCGAGATCGTGCTGCAGTTGATCGGTGCGACGCGCTGAAACAAAACCGGCCGCGGAGTGATCCGCGGCCGGCCTGTTTCCTGGCGACATTCGGTCGGGCGATAAATCGCCTGACGTGAATATCACGTCCTGGTAATGTCGACGTTCTTGGTCTCCGGCACGAAGATCAATCCGATAATGAACGTCATCGAGGCGATCGCGATCGGATACCACAGTCCCGCATAGATGTTTCCTGTCGCAGCCACCAACGCCACCGCGATGGGTGGAAGCAGTCCGCCGAACCAGCCGTTGCCTATATGATAAGGCAAGGACATGCCGGTATAGCGTATCCGGGTCGGGAATAGTTCGACCAGCGCCGCCGCGATCGGGCCGTAGACCATGGTCACAAGGATCGCGAGATAAGTCAGCACCGCGATCAATAGCGGCTGGTTGATGTCCTCCGGATTTGCGCCCTTGACCGGGTATCCGGCGGCGCCGACCGCTCCGGTTACGGCGGTATTGAACGCCGTGCGCTGGGCGGCAAAGGTTTTGGCGTCCAGCTTTCTGCCATCGACCGCGTCGAATGACTTGTCGCCCACCGTGACCTTGGCGACGCTGCCCGGTGCGCCGTTCTCCGTCTTGAAATTCACCGACGAGGCGATCAACGCATTGCGTGCCACGTCGCATGAATTCGTGAAGACGCGGCCGCCGACCGGGTCGAACAATACATTGCAGTCCGCAGGATCGGCGGTGACCGTGACCGGTGCGTTGGCCAAGGCCCTCTCGAGAGCCGGGTTGGCGGCATGGGTCAGCAGGCCGAACGCATAGTGGTAGGTTACGGCGCCGAGCAGGCAGCCCGCCAGAATGATCGGCTTGCGGCCGATCTTGTCGGAAAGCCAGCCGAAGAACAGGAAGCCGACGGTGGCGATGGCCAGCGCTATGATCAGTGCGATGTCGGCAGCGTTCGCCGGCACCTTGAGCGTGTTGACCAGGAACACGCGTGCGTAGAACTGCCCGCCATACCAGATCACGGCCTGGCCGGCGGTGAGGCCGAACAGCGCGATCAATGCGAGCCTGCCGTTCCGCCAATTGCCGAACGCCTCGGACAGCGGGGCTTTCGATCCTGTGCCTTCATCCTTCATCTTCTGAAACATCGGCGATTCAGCCAACTGCATTCGAATCCAGATCGAAATGCCCAGCAGCACGATCGAAAGCAGATAAGGGATGCGCCATCCGCCCGAGAGGCCGGGGTCCGCGAAGGCTTCAGGGCTCATGCTGTTGCGCACGATATAAACCACGAGCAGCGAGACGAACAAACCGATGGTCGCCGTCGTCTGAATCCACGACGTGTAGAAACCGCGGCGGCCCTGCGGGGCGTGCTCGGCGACGTAGGTCGCCGCGCCGCCATACTCGCCGCCGAGCGCCAGACCCTGCAGCAGCCGAAGAGCGATCAGGATCACCGGCGCCATCCAGCCAAGCGTTTCGTATCCGGGCGTCAGTCCGACCAGGAATGTCGAAAGGCCCATGATCGTGATGGTGACGAGAAAGGTGTATTTCCGGCCGACGAGGTCGCCGACGCGGCCGAACACCAATGCGCCGGCCGGGCGCACCAGAAAGCCGGCCGAGAAGGTCAGCAGCGCGAAGATGAACTGAGTGTTGGCATCGAACGCCGAGTAGAACGCCTTGCCGATCTGCGCCGCCGTCCATCCATAAAGGTAGAAATCATACCACTCGAAAATGGTGCCGAGTGAAGAAGCGAAGATCACCTTTCGCTCCCCGGCGGTCATGCTCCTGTTGGCCGCGCTGCGGTCCATGGTTGCAGCCATCGTCATTGCTTCGCTCCCCGCATTTTTAATTCAACGTTCGTTTCATGCGCCGATCTACGTCGGGCCATGCATGAAATTTAATCGACGATAACATCGCCCCGAAAGCACGACCAATACGACTTTCGGCCCTGATTCCGGCAGCGGCATCGGGGTCGCGAGATATTTTGCGACGCACAATCAATGCGTCGCCCACTCGCGCGCCTGAACCATATGCTTGCAAAGCGGCCGGGCTTAGCCGCACAATCGCAGTGTGCACTTGCTAACTGCGGTTGCATTGCTGCCGGCAAGACCGCGCTTCCGGGACAGAATGAACACCGTCACGACGCATCTGATCATCGCCGACGACCATCCGCTGTTCCGCGACGCGCTGCGGCTCGCGGTGGCAAGTCTGGTCGCGCCGGCGAAGATCGGCGAGGCCGGTTCGTTCGACGAGCTGACCGCCATGCTGGAGCACGAACAGGATGTCGATCTGGTGCTGCTCGATCTGAAGATGCCCGGCATCAGCGGTTTCTCCGGCCTGATCTATCTGCGCGCGCAATACCCTGCAATTCCGGTGGTGGTGGTCTCGGCCAGCGACGACGTCGAAACCATCCGCCGCTCGCTCGATTTCGGCGCCTCGGGCTTCGTGCCGAAACGGTTCGGTGTCGAAAAACTCGGCGAGGCGGTTCTGCGCGTGCTGGCCGGCGACATCTGGATTCCGCCGGACGTCGACCTGTCGGCCGGCGCCGATCCGGAGATGAGCAAGCTGCGCGACCGGTTGGTGACGCTGACGCCGCAACAGGTTCGAGTCCTGATGATGCTGTCCGAAGGGCTGCTCAACAAGCAGATCGCCTATGAGCTCGGCGTTTCGGAGGCGACCATCAAGGCGCACGTCTCTGCGATCCTGCAAAAGCTCGGGGTCGAAAGCCGCACCCAGGCGGTGATCGCGGCGGCGAAGATTTCCGGCCATCGCTGGCAGGATCAGGCCGTGCCGCAGTAGCTACTCCGCGGCGGCGACGCTGCGCTGCGCATGCCATTGGCTGAGCAGCGCGCGCAGCGAGGCGGCCTTCACCGGCTTGTTCAGCACCGCGACCTGGTCCTGCCGCGCCGCGGCGCGCACGGCGGGACTGCGATCGGCGGTGATCAGGATCGCCGGTATGCCGCGCCCGAAGCGTTGGCGGATCTCGCGGATCGCGGCGATGCCGTTGCCGCGGTCGAGGTGATAATCCACCAATAGGCCGGTAATGGGCTGTGTGGCTGCCTCGATCGCGGCGATCGCGTCTTCCGCGTCCGCCACCGCGATCACTTCGGCGTCCCAGGTGTTGAGCAGCGTCCTCATGCCGTCGAGGATGGCCGCGTCGTTCTCGATGCAAACCACCAGGATGCCGCTCATCGGCGCCTGCGACAGCGGCGTCTTGCTGGTGACCGCGGTGGTGTGATTGACCGTCTTTGCGATCGGCACCGACACTGAAAAGAACGATCCGCCGCCGCGGTTGGAATCCAGCGCGATGCCGTGATTGAGCACGCGCGCAAGGCGCTCCACGATCGACAGGCCGAGGCCGAGCCCGCGGGCGATCCGCGCGCCCTGTTCGAGCCGGTGGAATTCCTTGAAGATTTCGCCGCGCTTGTGCACCGGCACGCCGACGCCGGTATCGTAGATGCAGATCTGCAGCGTCTGGCCGCGGCGGCGGCAACCGACCAGCACGCGGCCGTGCGGGGTGTATTTGATGGCGTTGGAGATCAGGTTCTGCAGCAGCCGCCGAAGCAGCAGGCGATCGGATTGCACCGGCAGCGAGCACGGCGTGAACACGAGTTCCAGCGACTTGGCGCGCGCGGTCGGCGCGAACTCGATTTCTAGCGAGCGCATCAGGTCGCCCATCACGAAGCTGGAGATCGCGGGCGTCATCGCGCCGGCGTCGAGCCGCGAGATGTCGAGCAGCGCACCGATGATCTCTTCGATCGCTTCCAGTGAATCGTCGATGTTGTCGACCAGGCGCGAATCTTCGCCGCCATTCTGCCGTTCGACCAGGCTGGTCGCGTAGAGCCGCGCCGCGTTCAGCGGCTGCAGGATATCGTGGCTGGCGGCCGCGAGGAAACGCGTCTTCGACAGATTGGCGTCCTCGGCGGTGCTCTTGGCGAGCGCCAGCGCGGAGTTCAGCCGCGTCAGCTCTTCGGTGCGGTCGCGCACGCGCTTCTCGAGCGTGGCGTTGGCGCGCTCCAGCGCTTCGGCCGCCTCGAAGCTCGGCGTCACGTCGGAGAAGGTGATCACCAGCCCGCCGTCCGGCATGCGGTTGGCCCGCACCTCGATCACCAGATGACGGCCGTGGATGCGCTCCAGATACGGCACGCCCTCGGTGGTGTAGGCGGCAAGCCGCATCTGCGTCTGCGCATCGGCATCACCGAACGCCGGCGCGGCGCTGAGCGCGAGAAATTCGAGGATTTCGGTCAGCGGAATCCCGATCTGCACGATGTGCGGCGGCAGCGCGAGCAACTCGCCGAACTGCCGGTTCGAGCAGATCAGTTGCAGGTCCGGATTGAACACCGCGATGCCCTGGCGCACGTGGTTGAGCGCGGTCTGCAGGATCTCGCGGTTGAAATGCAGCGCGGCGTGCGAATCGTCGAGCAGCTTGAGCGCGGCCTCCGCCGTCACCGTTCGCTTGCGCAAGAGCAGCGACAGCACCAGCCGCGACGACGCCGCGCCGATCGACGACGCGATCAGGTGCTCGGCGTGCTTGAGCAGTTCGAAATCCGCCGGCGCGGTCGGCTCCAGGCTGACATTGCGGCTGGCGGCGAAGGCCTGAAACGAATCCCGCGCCCGCTCGGGGCCGAGATATTGCGTCACCGCGCCGAGGATATCCTGCACCGTGACGGTGGTGCGCCAGCGCCGGAACGCCGGCGTCATCGGCGTCAGCGTGTCGGGCACGAACACTTCGGCCTGCAGCCGCTCGATCGATGACGGCCGACGCAGCAGCGACAGCACGATATAGGCCGCAACGTTGAGCGAAAGGCTCCACAACACGCCGTGCAGCAGCGGCGCCATGTCGGCGCCGAACAGCGCCTGCGGGCGCAGCGCCTCGATGCCGAACGGGCCATGCTGCAGCAACAGCACTCCGGCGGTACTGCTTTCCATGAGGCTTGGGATGAACAGCGTGTAAGCCCACAGCGCGAAACCGACCAGCATGCCGCCGATGGCGCCGCGCGCGGTGCCGCGGCGCCAGATCAGCCCGCCGAAAAATGCGGGGGCGAATTGCGCGATGGCGGCGAACGACAACAGTCCGATCGCGGCCAGTTGCGCGTTGCCGAGCGCGCGGAAGTAGCAATAGGCGAGCAGCAGGATCGCAAAAATCGCAAACCGTCTCACCTTGAGCAGGAAGCTGCCGAAGTCGCGCTGGCCGGCGTGCGGCGCGCCGCGGTGCTGCAGCACCAGCGGCAGCACCAGGTCGTTCGACACCATCACCGCGAGCGCCACGCATTCGACGATGATTTTTGTTTTTGATTCGGAGAATACGGAGATCTACACCACGACGCTGAGCAACGGCGCGCCGGCCTCGATCGGCAGCGCCAGCACGTACATGTCGCTGTCGACCGCGCCGAACGGGAAGGTGACGAGACCGGCGAGCGCGATCGGGATCACGAACAGATTGATCGCGACGAGATAAAGCGGAAACAGCCAGCGCGCCCGGCGCAACTCGGCGTCGTTGGCGTTCTCCACCACGCTGACGTGAAATTGCCGCGGCAGCAGCATGATCGCGCAGAACGACAACAGCACCATGGTGAGGAAATTGCCGAACGACGGCGTGTACTCCATCGCGCGCACCGCTTCCGGCATCTTCATCGCGCGCTCGTACAGGTCTTCCGGGCCAAACATCCAGAAAGTGACGAACACGCCGGCGGCGATGAAGGCGATCAGCTTGACGATCGATTCGGCGGCGACCGCGAGCATCAGGCCGTGCTGGTGCTCGGTGGCGTTGGTCTGCCGTGTGCCGAACAGCACCGCGAACAGCGCCATCGCGATGGTGACGATCAGCGCGATGTCGCCGATGATCGGGATGTTGGCGATCGCCTGATCCTCGCCGAGGATGGTCTGCAGCGAGGATGCCACCGCCTTCAGTTGCAGCGCGATGTAGGGCACCGACCCGACGATCGCGATCAGCGCCACGGTCGCGGCGACCGCCTGGCTCTTGCCGTAGCGGGCGCCGATGAAATCCGCGATCGAGATGATGTTCTGGGATTTCGCGAGCCGGATGACCCGGCGCAGCAGCGGCGTGCAGAAGCCGACCATCAGGATCGGGCCGACATAGATCGCGAGGAAATCGAAGCTGGTGCGGGTGGCGAAACCGACCGAGCCGAAGAACGTCCACGAGGTACAGTAGATTGCCAGCGACAGCGGATAGATCCAAGGGCCGGCGCGGTCGCGCTGCGCGCGCGACAGCCGGTCGCCGTAGCTCGCCACAAGGAACAGAAGTCCGATGTAGCCGAGCGCGGCGGCGATCACGCCCCAATCGTGCAGCATCGCGGTCGGCTCCCGGCGCGGGATTGGCGCCTGCGGCAAGCTATCGCGTCCGGCCGCCGCAGGCGACCGCGTTTTTCCGAACGGCTGACGGGACGCGCGCGGCGGTTATTCCGCGGCGATCGCGGTGGCCGACAGCGGCAGCTTGAGTTGCATCCAGACCTGCACCAGAGCTTCGGCAAGCCGGTCGATCAGCGCGTCGTCGTGATACGGCGATGGCGTGATCCGCAGCCGCTCCATGCCCTTGGCGACGGTCGGATAGTTGATCGGCTGGATATAGATGCCGAATTCGCCGAGCAGCATGTCGCTGGCCTGCTTGCAGTGCTCGGCGTCGCCGACGAACACCGGCACGATGTGGGTGTCGGTCGACATTACCGGCAGTCCGGCGGCGGTGAGGATAGCCTTGACCCGCGCGGCGCGGTCCTGATGGCGATCGCGCTCCCAATGCGATGTTTTCAAATGCCGGATCGCGGCGGTTGCGGCCGAGCACACCGCCGGCGGCAGCGAGGTGGTGAAGATGAAGCCGGCGGCATAGGAGCGGATCGCGTCGATCACCTGCGCATCGCCGGTGATGTAGCCGCCGAGACAGCCGAACGCCTTGGCCAGCGTGCCCTCGATGATGTCGACGCGGTGCATCACGCCGTCGCGCTCCGCGATGCCGCCGCCGCGCGGTCCGTACATGCCGACCGCGTGCACCTCGTCGAGATACGTCATGGCGCCGTAGCGCTCGGCGAGATCGCAGATCGCCGGCAGCGGAGCGATGTCGCCGTCCATCGAATACAGGCTCTCGCAGGCGATCAGCTTCGGCCGCTCCGGATCGATGCCGCGCAGCAGTTCCTCCAGATGCGCGACGTCGTTGTGGCGGAACACGACGCGTTCGCACCCGGACTGCCGGATGCCCTCGATCATCGAATTGTGGTTCAGCGCGTCGGACAGGATCACGCAGTCCGGCATCAGCCGGCCGAGCGTCGAAATTCCGGCCTGGTTCGAGACGTAGCCCGACGTGAACAGCAGCGCCGCTTCCTTGCGGTGCAAGTCGGCGAGTTCATGCTCGAGCCGGACCAGCGGATGATGCGTCCCGGCGATGTTGCGGGTGCCGCCGGCACCGGTGCCGAGCCGCGTCGCGGTCTCGACCATCGCGCCGACCACCTTGGGATGCTGTCCCATGCCGAGGTAATCGTTCGAGCACCAGATCACCACGTCCTGCGGGCCCGCCGGCGAATGCCACACCGCGTGCGGAAAACGCCCCGCGATGCGTTCCAGATCGGCGAACACGCGGTAGCGGCGTTCGTCGCGCAGGCGATCCAGCGCATCGCCGAAAAACTTGCTGTAATCCATTCCGACACGCACCCGGCATCGCACGCGACCGACCGTCGCCTTCGGGTTTTTAGAACTTTTCCAGGTTGGCTGTCGAGGTCAAATCGCGCCGGACGATGCTGGTGCGGCGAGGCGCGTTGCGCGCCGCCCCAACCCCACGCGACCGAAGGCTACGGCGCGGTGAAACGCAGCACGCCGTCCGGGCCTTCGGCGGCGATCAGCCGCTTGTTCACCAGCATGTAATTGACATGCGCGATCAATTCGCCCGCGGCAAATCCGGTCTGGTGGGCGTCGAGCACGTGCTTGTGGAATATGACCGGCACCAGTTCCGCCGAGGTCATCGCTTTGCCGCGGCAGGCCGCGGCGATCAACTGGCAGCGCTCCTCGTGATGCTCCGCCAGTTGCGCGATCCGCGCCTTGACGCCGTAGAACGGCAGGCCGTGACCGGGCAGCACCAGCACGTCGTCGGGCAACGTTCCGGCGAGGCTCTTCAGCGACGCCAGATATGAGCCGAGCGCGTTCTCGTCGGGCTCATGCGCCCAGACGCTGACATTGGGCGAAATCTTGCTGAGCACCTGGTCCGCCGACAGGAACAGGCTGTCTTCGGCGCAGAACAGCATCACCTGCTCAGGCGAATGGCCGGCGCCGGTGAGGATGCGGAAGTTGCGTTTGCCGACCCCGAGGGTGCCGCCATTGGACAGGCGCCGGTAGGCCGCGGGCAGCGGGACGGTTTTCTTCAGATATTCCTGGCCGCGGCCGAGCAATTGCGCGGTGATCTCCTCGTCCATTCCATGGCGCCGGAAAAACTTGCGCGAATTGACGAGGCGTTCCTCGGTCCGGCGGTTCTGGTGATAGACGCCCTGCAGATACTCGATCTGCGACATATAAAACGGGCAATCGAAGCGCTGCACGATCCAGCCGGCCTGCCCGACGTGATCGGGATGGGCGTGGGTCACGATCACGCGGCTGATGGCCTTGCCCTTCAAGGGGCCGTCGAACAGCGCCTCCCACGCCGCGATCGTCGGCTCGTTGCCGAATCCGGTGTCGACCATTGCCCAGCCGTCGCCATCGGCAAGCAGATAGATGTTCACATGGTTGAGCCGGAACGGCAGCTTCAGCCGGACCCAGAGCACGCCATCGGCGACCTCGACCACCTGGTCCGGCCCGGGATGGCTGTCCCAGGGGTAGCGCAACTCGCCGCTGGCGGGCGCGATGGTGTCGGCTGTGGAGGACATCGGTCTTTCGTTCGGGCCTGCCCACCGGCTTAGCGGGAGTAGGCCAGCCACGCCAGCCGAAATTCGAAAGCCGCGCCGGCGTGGCCGTTGCGCGGCCACAAAAAAGGCCGGCGCTGCGGCCGGCCTTTTCCGATTTGCCCGGGCCAGAAGCCCGCGCGGGTGGCGTCAGTAGCGGGCGACGACCGGGCCGCCGAAATTGAAGCGGTAGTTCACGCCGAGCTTGACGGTGTGTTCGTCGTTGCGCGAACTGCCATAGGTGCCGAGCACCGCCGGCGTCACGAAGCGGGTGTTGCCGAAGTCGTAGTACTGATATTCGGCCTTGGCCGACCAACTCGGAGCGAACATGTATTCCAGACCGGCGCCGACGGTGTAGCCGTCGCGATGGCTGCCGTTCAGGCCGTAGCCGACCGGAACGCCGGCGAAGGTCAGCGCGTCCGAGTGATCCGAATAAGCGTAGCCGCCCTTGGCGTATAGCAGGGCCGGACCCCAGGTGTAGCCGATCCGGCCGGTGGCGGAGCCGAGGCCGCGCTGGTTGTTGCTGTAGACATAGCCGGCGCCGACCCCGGTGAAGCCGACGCTCGTCGTGCTGCTGCCGAGCCAGCTGTACTGGCCCTCGACACCGAGCACCCAGTTCGGCGCGAACTGGTAGTCGGCTCCGACCTGCAGACCGCCCATGAAACGCGCGTCGCCGCCGGTGCCGACGCCGAGGAAGCCGCTGTCGTTCCCGAACACGCCGCCGACATGGCCGCCGACGTAGAAGCCGGTCCAGTTGTAGAGCGGGACCGGCGCATAGGCCGGAGCCTTTGCGTAGGGCTGGCGGGCGCCGAGATCGGCGGCAAGTGCTGGCACCGTCGCGCCGAGAGCGACGAGGGCCACAGTGGTGAGCAGAAACTTTTTCATCTTGTATCTCCAAAGCCATCGTTTTTTAGAGCGATCCGCCGCGTCCCGGCGCCGCTCATGACCGTCAGTTAGATCGCTTTTGAATAAAAAGCTGTCACCGGTCAGCCACAGCGGCCCATCAACTAACCCTTTGGATAAAAACAATTTTCCGTACTTAATAAGACCTTAATCAAGTCTGAATGAAACCTTAATTCGGAACCCGAAACCGGGCTTGCGCCGCGGGTGGACGATTGCCGATGTTATAATATAACGTGTGCCGCTCACCGCTCATTCCGTCAGGCTGCGCCGATGTCCGGATCGCCCTCGCATCATCCTCATCACGGCGACTTCGTCGGCTCCGGTCCTGACGGTCACGCCCGTTTTGATTCCCATGGCCGCCATTCCCATGGTCGCGCGCCGACCGCTCCTCACCCGGCGCAGCCGCCGCGCTGGTCGCTGTTACGGATGACGCTCGCGACGCGGCTCGGCGCTGCGCTCGCTATCAGCGCGGGACTTTGGGCGATGGTCGCGCTGGTGCTGACATGACCATGCCGCAATTTCTCTTCGAGGACGTGACGCTCGGCTACGACCGCCATCCGGCGGTGCATCATCTGCGCGGTGACATTGCCGCGGGCGCGCTGCTTGCCGTCGTCGGCCCGAACGGGGCCGGCAAATCGACGCTGTTGCGCGGCATCGTCGGCATCCTCAAGCCGCTCGGCGGCGTGATCGAGATCGGCGACCTCGACGTCCGCGATATCGCCTATCTGCCGCAGACCGCCGACATCGATCGCAGCTTTCCGATCTCCGTGTTCGATTTCGTCGGCATCGGGCTGTGGCGCCGCACCGGGTTGTTCGGCGGCATCGACAGCGACGCGCGGCACCGCATCTCGGCCGCCCTGCAAGCCGTCGGCCTCACCGGGTTCGAGAACCGCCCGATCGGCACGCTGTCGGGCGGGCAGATGCAGCGCATGCTGTTCGCCCGCGTGGTGCTTCAGGACAGCCGCGTCATCGTGCTCGACGAGCCGTTCAACGCGATCGACGCCAAGACCGCGGCGGACCTCATCGATCTGGTGCGGCGATGGCACGGCGAACGACGCACGGTGATCGCGGCGCTGCATGACATCGACCTCGTCCGCGCGCATTTTCCGGAGACGCTGCTGCTGGCGCGCACCGCGGTGGCGTGGGGCCCGACCGCGCAGGTCCTTACGGCGGAGAATCAACTGGAAGCGCGGCGGATGTGCGAGGCGTTCGACGACGGCGCGGCGGCCTGTGCATCCGATTCCGCGCCGCGGGCGGCCTGAGACGTGTTGCTGCAAGCCGCGCTGGTCGCGCCTTTCACCGAGTTCGAATTCATGCGCCGCGCGCTCGCCGGCGTCATCGCGCTGTCGCTCGGCGGCGCGCCGATCGGCGTGTTCCTGATGCTGCGGCGGATGAGCCTTGTCGGTGACGCGATGGCCCATGCGATCCTGCCCGGCGCGGCGGTCGGCTTCCTGCTGTCGGGGCTCAACCTGTTCGCGATGACGTTCGGCGGATTGGCCGCCGGCTTCGCGGTCGCGATCCTCGCCGGCCTGGTGTCGCGCGTGACCGACCTGAAGGAGGACGCCTCGCTCGCGGCGTTCTATCTGGTGTCGCTGGCGCTCGGCGTCACAATTGTATCCATCAAGGGCACCAATATCGACCTGCTGCACGTTCTGTTCGGCAACATCCTCGCGCTCGACGACCCGACGCTGCTGGTGATCGCCTTCAACGCCACGCTGACGCTGCTGGTGCTTGCTGCGATCTACCGGCCGCTGGTGATCGAATGCGTCGATCCGGTGTTCCTGCGCACCGTCAGCCGCGCCGGCGCGCCGGCGCATCTCGCCTTCATGGCGCTGGTGGTGATCAATCTCGTCAACGGCTTCCACGCGCTCGGCACGCTGCTCGCGGTCGGGCTGATGGTGCTGCCCGCCGGCATCGCGCGGTTCTGGTCGCGCGACATCACCGGCATGATGGTGATCGCGGTGGCGGGCGCGATGCTGTCCGGTTACGTGGGCCTGGTGCTGTCGTTCCAGACCCGGATTCCCTCGGGCCCGGCGATCATCCTGGTCGCCGCGGCGCTGTATGCAGGCTCGGTGCTGTTCGGGCCGGCGGGCGGCGTGGTCCGGAGGTTGTTTCCCGGCCGGCATCTCGAAGCCTGACCGATGCAGCGCCATCGCTTTCTGCTGGGGATGCTGTTCGCTTTCGCCGCCATCAATTCCGCGCAGGCGGAAAGCCGGCTCAAGGTCGTCGCGAGCTTCTCGATTCTCGCCGACTTCGCGCGTCAGGTCGGCGGCGACCGCGTGCAGGTGACGTCGCTGGTCGGCCCGGACGGCGACGTGCACGTCTATACGCCGACGCCCGCCGATGCGAAGCGGATCGCGGATGCCTCGCTGGTCGTGGTCAACGGCATCGGCCTTGAAGGCTGGCTGCCGCGTCTGCTGCAATCGTCGGGCGGCAGAGCCAGGCTGGTGGTCGCCGGCAGCGGCATCGCGCCGCGGCGGCTTGGCGCCGAGGCCGATCCGCACGCCTGGCAATCGGTGGCCAACGCCAGGATTTACGTCGCCAACATCCGAGACGCGCTCGTCGCTGCCGATCCAGCGGGCGCCGAGGTCTATCGCGGCAACACGGAGCGCTATGTCGCGCTGCTCGACGCGCTCGATCGGGAAATACGGGCGTCGGTGGCGCGGATTCCGGAAACCGCGCGCAACGTCATCACCACCCACGACGCGTTCGGCTATTTCGCCGACGCCTATGGCATCGGCTTCATCGCGCCGCAGGGCGTCTCGACCGATGCCGAGGTCAGCGCCGGCGATCTGTCCGCGATCATCACCCAGATTCGGGCGTCGCACATCACCGCGGTGTTCCTCGAGCATGTCAACGACCCGCGGCTGATGCGCCGGATCGCCGCCGAGACCGGCGCACGGATCGGCGGCACGCTGTATTCCGACGGCCTGACCGGCGAAAACGGCGAAGCGCCCACTTACATTGATATGGTCAGGCACAATATAAGGACGCTGGCGGGCGCGCTGGCGAAAAGCCAATGATCGCGCCGCCGCGCCCGAAGACTTTCCCGGAGATACGATGCCCGATATCGCGACCGCAAAAATTCCCGTCACCGTGCTGACCGGCTATCTCGGCGCCGGCAAGACGACCCTGCTGAACCGCATCCTGTCGGAAAACCACGGCAAGAAATACGCCGTGATCGTCAATGAATTCGGGGAGATCGGCATCGACAATGATCTGATCATCGGCGCCGACGAAGAAGTGTTCGAGATGAACAACGGCTGCGTGTGCTGCACGGTGCGCGGCGACCTGGTGCGGATTCTCGACGGGCTGATGAAGCGCAAAGGCAAGTTCGACGCCATCATCGTCGAGACCACCGGCCTTGCCGATCCGGCGCCGG
>CAXUBE010000019.1:0-21373 GCA_964249215.1 uncultured Rhodopseudomonas sp.
GGTCCGCGGCGTGCGCCGCAACAGGCTCGGCGACCGACGGAGCCGCGTGTGCGGCGGCATCCGTCGTGTGCGGCGTGGCCACGTTGTGATCGCCGGCAGACGGCGTGTCCTGATGGTCGCTCACGATCAAATCTCCTGAAAAGCTTGACCATTTGCTAACTTTCATTGCTTGCGAAATCGTTACCGCCGCCCCGCTTACCAAAATTTTAGAAATTGCCCTGTCGGTTTTCGTCCTAACATGCTTCCCGTCCCGGGAGGGAACTGCATCGCATGACGCTTGCTTTCCAACCGCGCGCCGCTGGACAGTTGCAAAGGATCGAGACCAGACATGCTTGGCATTCCGCGCCGTTTCAGCCACTTCGTCTATGCGGTGGTGCAGTCCGGCCTGACCTGTTCGATCGCCGCGGCGATCGCGAGCACGCCTTTTCTGCAGGACGGCAGCTTCATGCGTCACTGGCTGCAATCCTGGCTGCTGTCGTGGGTGCTGATGCTGCCGGTGGTGCTGTTCGCGGCACCCGGCATCCGCCGACTGACATTGTTGCTCACCCGCGAGGACGAGGCCTAAATCACCACCGGCCGGTCTGGGAGTTCGTTGACCCCGCCGCCGCTGCGCGGGAAATGCGCGGTCAATAATTTGGTGATCGCGCCGATGCCCCTGATCGCACCGGCTTCGTACCGGCCGACGCCGAATTCGAGCTCCATCGCCTTGCAGATATCTTCCCAGGCTGCCGCACCCACCAAGGCGTCGATGCCGCGATCGGCGACGATCTCGACGTTGCGGTCGGCGAGCAGGAGATAGATCAGCACGCCGTTGTTGTGCGCGGTGTCCCAGATCCGCAACTGCGAGAACACGTCGAGCGCGCGCTCGCGCGGCGGCTGGTCGCGAAACAGCGGCGCGCCGTCCAGCGCGCCTTCGACCACGAAGCGAATCTGTCCGGCATGCGTTGCCTCGCTGGCGGTGATCGCGCGCTCGATCGCGTCCAGCGCGCGCGGCGGGAATGCCTTGTGCACCCGCCAGCGGTTGGCGACGAGATGCCTGCCGATGCGCTTGATGCCCATGCCTGCCGCCCTCCCAGCCTACCAACTGCCGGAGGCGCCGCCGCCTCCGAAGCTGCCGCCACCGCCGCCGCCAAAGCCGCCGCCGGAACTGCTGCTGCTGCCGCCCGACCAGCCGCCTCCACCGCCGGTCCAGCCGCTGCCGCTGCGTCCGCCGCCGGAGGCAAACGTATCGCTGAACATCGCGAACAGGAATGCGAGCACACCGGCGATGCCGGCGGCGGTCAGCGAGGCAATCACCAGCCAGGCGATCAGTGCCACCAGGCCGCCGGTGGCGAGCGCGCCGAGCATCCGGCCGAGCAATGCGCGCATGATGCCGCTCAGCACAATCGCGGCGATGATGACGAAGGGATTGAGCAGCAGCCCCGGATCGAAGCCTTGGCCTTCCCATTCATGCTGCGGCTGCGGTTTCGGCAGCGGCTCGCCGTCGATCACGCCGATCATGCGGTCGACGCCGTCGGTCATGCCGCCGGCGAAATCGCCGGCTTTGAATTTCGGGGTGATGATCTCGTCGATGATGCGCTTGGCGGTGACGTCGTTCAGCGCGCCTTCGAGGCCGTAGCCCACCTCGATGCGCAGCTTGCGGTCGTTCTTGGCGACCAGCAGAATGGCGCCGTCGTCGATCTTCTTGCGGCCGACCTTCCATTGCTCGGCGACCCGCAGCGAATATTGCTCGATCGCCTCGGGCTCGGTGGTCGGCACGATCAGCACCGCGATCTGGCTGCCTTTTCGCGCCTCGAAATCCGTCAGCCTGCGTTCGAGCGCGGCGCTGTCGTCGCTGGTCAGCGTGCCGGTGCGATCGACGACATGGCCGGTGAACGGCGGCACCGCGACCTGCGCGAATGCCGCAACCGCGAGGCCGAGCCACAGCAGCGCGAGCGGCGCCGCGATCATCGCCCTGCGCGACGCCGATCTCATTCGCGCCGCCTGCTTACTTGGCAGGGGCGGGTGCCGGTACTGGAGCCGGATTGAAATCCACTTTGGGCGCGGTGGAAATTTCCTTTTCGTTGGCGACCGTGAAGTTCGGCTTTTCCTTGTAGCCGAATGCCAGCGCCGTGAGATTGGTCGGGAACGAGCGCACCGTCACGTTGTAGTCCGACACCGCCTTGATGTAGCGGTTGCGCGCCACGGTGATGCGGTTCTCGGTGCCTTCCAGTTGCGCCATCAGATCGTGAAACAGCGCGTCGGATTTCAACTGCGGATAATTTTCGGTTACCACCAGAAGACGCGACAACGCGCTCGACAATTCACCCTGCGCGGCCTGGAACTTCTCGAACGTGGCCGGATCGTTCAGCACTTCCGGCGTGGCCTGAATGCTGCCGACCTTGGCGCGCGCATTGGTGACGCCGAGCAGCACGTCCTTTTCCTGCTGCGCGAAGCCCTTCACCGAATTGACCAGGTTCGGCACCAGATCGGCGCGGCGCTGATACTGGTTGACGACTTCCGACCAGTTGGCTTTAACCTCCTGATCGTTGCTCTGGATCGCGTTGTAGCCGCAATTGGTCAGGCTCAGGGTCGCGAGCGCCGCCAGAATATTGAAAAACTTTCGCATTGCATTCTCCTTGCGTGCGCGCGCATGCCGCTGCGACCTTAGCAGAGCCGTTGGGGCAAATCGCCCGCGTTCTTGTAACGGCAAACGCGCCCGCGCGGCAATCGCGCGCGGTGTGCGCCGCGAGCAAACTCTGCTAAGGCAGCCCCGACAGACAGCCGGGACTCTCATGCTATGAACGACGACAGCACCACCGCGCCGGTCGCGCCACAGCGCTCGCATGGCTTCACGACGCATGGCATCAGCCTGAGCGATCCCTATGCCTGGCTGAAGGATGCGAACTGGCAGGAAGTGCTGCGCGATCCGTCGCTGCTCGACGCGGATATCCGCGCCTATCTCGAAGCGGAAAACGCCTATACCGACACCCTGCTCGGCCAAACCGACGCGTTGCAGAAGCAACTGGTCGCGGAAATGCGCGGGCGCATCAAGGAAGACGATTCCAGCGTGCCCTCGCCGGACGGACGGTATGCGTATCTACGCAAATTTCGCGAAGGCGGCCAGCACGAGATGTTCGGCCGCACGCCGCGTGAAGGCGGCGAAGCCCATATCATTCTTGACGGCGACGCGCTTGCCGAAGGCCAGACCTATTTCAAGTTCGGCGGCGCGCGGCACTCGCCCGATCACCGGTTCGAGGCGTGGACCGCGGATCACAAGGGCTCGGAATATTTCACGCTGCGGGTACGCGATTGGGCGACCGGCGAAGACCTGCCGGACGTGATCGAGGAAACCGACGGCGGCGCGGTCTGGAGCCTGGATTCGCAGGCGTTGTTCTACGTCAGGCTCGACGACAACCATCGGCCGATGCAGGTGTGGCGCCACCGGCTTGGCACGTCGCAGCGCGACGATGTGCTGGTGTATCAGGAAACCGATTCCGGCTGGTTCACGCATCTGCACGAGAGCGCCAGCGGCCGGTTCTGCGTCATCGCCGGCGGCGATCACGAAACCTCCGAGCAGCGGCTGATCGATCTTTCGGACTTGTCGGCCGCGCCGCGGCTGGTCGCGGCGCGCGAAACCGGCGTGCAATACTCGGTCGCCGACCGCGGCGACGACTTGTTCATCCTCACCAATGCCGAAGGCGCGATCGATTTCAGGATCGTCACCGCGCCGCTGGCGTCCCCCTCTCGCGAGCACTGGCGCGATCTGATCCCGCACCGCGACGGCATCTATCTCATCGACCTCGAGCTCTATGCCGGCCATATGGTACGGCTGGAACGCGCCAACGCGCTGCCGTCAATCGTGATCCGCGATCTCGCGAGCGGCGAGGAGCACGCCATCGCCTTCGACGAGGCGGCGTATTCGCTCGACACCATGGGCGGCTACGAGTTCGATACCACGCGCCTGCGATTCTCCTACTCCTCGATGACCACCCCGTCGGAGGTCTACGACTACGACATGGCGACCCGGCAGCGCGTGCTGCGCAAGCGCCAGAGCATCCCGTCCGGCCATGATCCCGCCGACTACGTCACCACGCGCATTATGGCGACCGCGCATGACGGCGCGCAGGTCCCGGTGTCGATCCTGCATGCGAAGGCCCTTCAGCGCGACGGCAGCGCGCCGCTGCTGCTGTACGGCTACGGCTCCTACGGCATGGCGATGCCGGCGTCGTTTTCCGCCAACCGGCTGTCGCTGGTCGATCGCGGCTTCGTCTATGCCATCGCGCATATCCGCGGCGGCGCCGACAAGGGCTGGGGCTGGTATCTCGACGGCAAGCGCGCGCGCAAGACCAACAGCTTCGACGATTTCGCGGCCGCGGCCCGCGCGCTGATCGGGGCGAACTACACGTCGGGCAAACGCATCGTCGGCCATGGCGGCAGCGCCGGCGGCATGCTGATGGGCGCGGTCGCCAATCGCGCCGGCGACCTGTTCGCCAGCATCGTGGCCGAGGTGCCGTTCGTCGACGTGCTCAACACAATGCTCGACGACACGCTGCCGCTGACTCCGCCGGAATGGCCGGAGTGGGGCAACCCGATCGAGAGCAAGGACGACTTCGAAACCATCCTGTCGTATTCGCCTTATGACAACGTCGCGGCCAAGCCCTATCCGGCGATCCTTGCGCTGGCCGGGCTGACCGATCCGCGCGTCACCTATTGGGAGCCGGCGAAATGGATCGCACGGCTGCGCGCCACGATGACCGGCGGCGGCCCCGTGTTGCTGCGCACCAATATGGGCGCAGGGCATGGCGGAGCGTCCGGGCGGTTCAGCCGGCTCGACGAGATCGCGCTCGCCTATGCCTTCGCGCTGTGGAGCGTGGGGCTGGCTGACCCGCGCGCGGTGACATAAGGATAGCGCCCACGATCGACCGAGTGCTCAGATGGCCGCCCCCAAACCGCCGGGTTTCGAAACCCTCAGCCTGCATGCCGGCCAGCGGCCCGATCCGCTCAGCGGGTCGCGGGCGGTGCCGATCTACCAGACCACGTCCTACGTGTTTCAGGACACCGACCATGCCGCGGCGCTGTTCAACCTGGAGCGCGCCGGGCATCTCTACACCCGGATTTCCAATCCGACGACGGCGGTGCTCGAGGAACGGCTCGCCGCGCTGGAAGGCGGCGTCGGCGCGGTCTGCACCGCGAGCGGCATGGCCGCGCTGCATCTGGCGATCGCCACGCTGCTCAGCGCCGGCGATCACATCGTGGCGTCGTCGTCGCTGTATGGCGGCACCATCAACCTTCTGACCCACACGCTGCCGCGCTTCGGCATCACCACCAGTTTCGTCAAGCCGCGCGCGCTGGACGCGCTGCGCGCCGCGATCCGCCCGACCACGCGTCTCGTGATCGGCGAGACCATCGGCAATCCCGGCCTCGAAGTGCTGGATATTCCGAAGGTGGCGCAGATCGCCCATGACGCGAAGATTCCGCTGCTGATCGACAACACCTTTGCCACGCCCTATCTCAGCCGGCCGATCGAGCTCGGCGCCGACATCACCATGCATTCGGCGACCAAATGGATCGGCGGCCACGGCATCGCGATTGGTGGCGTGATCGTCGATGGCGGCCGCTTCGACTGGCACGCATCCGGCAAATTCCCGCTGCTGACCGAGCCCTATGCCGGCTATCATGACATCGTCTTCGACGAGCAATTCGGACCGCCGGCCTTCATCATGCGCGCGCGAATGGAAGGCCTGCGCGATTTCGGCGCTTGCCTGTCGCCGACCAACGCGTTCCTGCTTCTGCAGGGCGTCGAAACGCTGGGCGTGCGGATGGACCGCCATCTCGCCAATACCCAGGCGGTGCTGGCGTTCGTCACCGCCAGCAAGGCGGTCGACTGGGTGCTGCATCCGTCACTGGAGAGCCATCCGGACTATCAACTGGCGAAACAGTTGCTGCCGCGCGGCGCCGGCTCGATCATCAGCTTCGGCATCAAGGGCGGGCGCGCCGCCGGCCGCAAATTCATCGAGGCGCTGCGGCTCACCAGCCATCTCGCCAATGTCGGCGACGCCAAGACGCTAGTGATCCATCCAGCCAGCACCACCCATCAGCAGATGGACGCCGCACAGCTCGCCGCCTCAGGCATCGGCGAGGAGTTGATCCGGCTTTCAGTCGGGATCGAATCCGCCGGCGACATCCTCGACGATCTTGGCCAGGCGCTGCGCGTCTCGCAGAAGGCGTAACGATGCATCTGACCGTCGACGGCACCGAGACCTTTGCGGCAACCGGCGGACGGCCGTTCGACGCGAGCCTGCCCTGCGCGGTGTTCATCCATGGCGCCGGCTTCGATCATTCGGTATGGGCGCTGCACAGCCGATGGTTCGCGCATCACGGCTTTGGCGTGCTGGCGCCCGATCTGCCGGGCCATGGCCGGTCGCACGGCGCGCCGTTGGCCAGCATCGCCGCCATGGCGGACTGGATAGCGGCGCTGCTCGATGCCGCGGGGGCGGCCGACGCCAAGCTGATCGGCCACTCGATGGGATCGCTGGTGGCGCTGGAGACCGCCGCACGGCATCCGGCAAAGGTGTCGTCGCTCGGCCTGATCGGGACCACGACGACGATGACGGTCGGACCGGATTTGCTGAAGGCCGCCGAGCATGACGACGCTGCGGCGGTCGACATGATGACGATTTGGGGTCTCGGCTACGATGCCGAACTCGGCGGCAACCTCGCGCCGGGATTGTGGATGCATGGCGGCGCCGTGCGCGTGCTGCAGAACAACCGACCCGGCGTGATGTTCGCGGACCTCACCGCCTGCAACGCCTATCGCGGCGCCGCCGCGGCCGCGGCGCGGATCGCGGTGCCGGCGACGCTGATCCTCGGCGAGCGCGACATGATGACGCCGCTGCGCAACGGCAAGGCGTTGGCGGCGGCGATGCCGGGCGCGCGTATCATCGTGCTGCGCGGCGCCGGACACACGATGATGGTCGAGCGTCCCGACGAGGTGCTGGCCGCGCTGCAGGGGTGATCGCGCGGCGCTACTCCGCGGCGCGCGCGACCTCGCCGATCTGCGGATCGAGCTTGCCCTCGCGGTAGCGCTTGGCCATTTCCGACAGCGGGATCACCTTGATCTTGCCGGCATGGCCGGCGGTCCCGAACTGCTCGAAGCGCTCGCGGCAGAGATTGCGCATCGCCTCCATCGCCGGCTTCAGGTACTTGCGCGGATCGAACTCGCCCTTGTTCTTGGTGAGAACCTTGCGGATCACGCCGGTCATAGCCAGCCGGCAATCGGTGTCGATATTGACCTTGCGCACGCCGTGCTTGATGCCGCGGATGATCTCGTCGACCGGCACGCCGAAGGTTTGCGGCATCTCGCCGCCGGCGGCGTTGAACACGTCCTGCAGGTCCTGCGGCACCGAGGACGAGCCATGCATCACCAGATGGGTGTTCGGGAGCCGGCGATGGATTTCCTCGACCACCTTCATCGCAAGAATGTCGCCGTCGGGCTTGCGCGAGAACTTGTAGGCGCCGTGCGACGTGCCCATCGCGATCGCCAGCGCGTCGACCTTGGTGGCGCGGACGAAATCCACCGCCTGGTCGGGGTCGGTCAGCAACTGGTCGTGGCTGACAGCGCCCTCGACGCCGTGGCCGTCCTCCTGCTCCCCGCCGCCATGCTCGAGCGAGCCGAGCACGCCGAGTTCGCCTTCGACCGACGCGCCGACCCAATGCGCCATGTCGGTGACGCGACGGGTGATCGCGACGTTATAGTCGTAATCGGCGGCGGTCTTGGCATCGGCCTTCAGCGAGCCGTCCATCATGACCGAGGTGAAGCCGTATTTGATCGCGGTCGCGCAGGTGGACTCGTCGTTGCCGTGATCCTGATGCATGCACAACGGGATGTTCGGGTAGATCTCCCCGAGCGCGTCGATCATCTTCGCCAGCATGATGTCGTTGGCGTAATTGCGCGCGCCGCGCGAGGCCTGGATGATCACCGGCGCATCGACGGCCGACGCGGCCTCCATGATCGCGAGCCCCTGCTCCATATTGTTGATGTTGAACGCCGGCACGCCGTAGCCGTGCTCGGCCGCATGATCCAGCAACTGCCTCAAACTGATACGCGCCATGATGCCTCCGCCCTGAAATTCAGTGAGATCGATATCATATTTTCGCCGGCCCGGTCGCGGAGTTTTGCCGCCGGACGGCTGCACGGAGGCATTTTGCCCCGAGCGAGAGCAGCCGCCGCGTCAGCTCCAGCTGACCAGCGGCGGCATCGAGCTCAGGATGGTCTCGATATTGCCCCCGGTCTGCAGGCCGAACATGGTTCCGCGGTCGTATAGCAGGTTGAACTCGACATAGAGGCCGCGGCAGGCGAGCTGCTGCGCGCGCTCCGCTTCCGTCCACGGTTCGACCATTCGCCCGCGTACGATGCGCGGATAGACGTCGAGCAGCGCCAGCCCGACGTCGCGGGTGAAGGCGAAATCGCGGTCGAAATCGCCGGTGTTGAGATGGTCGTAGAAGATACCGCCGACGCCGCGCGCGATGCCGCGATGCGGCAGGAAAAAGTAGGTGTCGGCCCAAGCCTTGAACTTGTCGTAGTAAGCCGCGTCATGCGCATCGCAGGCGCGGCGCATCGCGGCGTGAAAGGTTCGCGTATCCTCGGCGTCGTCGCGGCGCTGCTCAGGGAGCATCGGCGTCAGATCGGCACCGCCGCCGAACCAGCCCTGCGAGGTCGACAGGAAGCGCGTATTCATGTGCACGGTCGGCACCCGCGGGCTGCGCGGATGCATGATGAGGCTGATGCTGGTGGAGACGTAGTCGAGGCCGGCGCCGTCGCCCGGCAGCGTCTTGGCCATCTCCGGCGTCAGGCGGCCGTTGGCCGACGAGGTATGAATGCCGATCTTCTCGAACAGCCGGCCGCCGGCGAGAAATCCGCCGACGCCGCCGCCGCTGCCGGTCTTGCGCGTCCAGGGCCTGTAGCTGAAAGTCGCAGGCGAGCCGGGAAACAACTCCGCCGGCGCTTCGCGCTCGAGCTGTTCGACCTCCGCGCAGATGCGGTCGCGCAGGCTCTCAAACCAGGTTTTGGCCTGCGCACGCTGCTGCCCGACCCTTGTGTGCAATGCGCCAGGAGTGTCGGTGTCGATGCTCATCGCGGATATGTTTAGCTTTCGCGGGCAACCGCGGCAAACCGTTTATCCGTTTGATCGCACAAGCGGCAACCGGTAGCGTCGCGCGCCAATAAGCCTGCCGGGAGAAACGCAATGGGCGCAACGCAACCGACGCCGGTGAAGGCCTTTGCCGGCCTGCGCGTGCTCGATTTCTCCACCACCATCGCGGGACCGCATTGCGCGCGCATGCTGGCCGACATGGGCGCCGAGGTGATCAAGATCGAAGCCGCCGAGGGCGAAACGATGCGTTCGCGGCTGCCGTTGCGCGACGGCCACAGCACATCGTTCGGCCAGCTCAACGCCGGCAAGAAGAGCCTGGTGCTCGACCTGAAATCGCCGGGAGGCCTCGGCGTGGTGCGGCGGCTGATCGCCGGCGCCGACGTGCTGGTCGAGAACTTTCGTCCCGGCGTCATGGCGCGGCTGCAGATGGACCAGGCAACACTGCGCACGCTCAACCCGAGGCTGATCTATTGCTCGATTTCCGGCTACGGCCAGACCGGGCCGTCCTCCGGACTGCCGGCCTACGCGCCGGTGATCCACGCCGCATCCGGCTACGACATGGCGCATCTGGCTTATCAGCCCGGGCGGACGCGGCCGGACTATTGCGGCATCTATCTTGCCGACGTGGTCGCCGGCGCCTACGCCTATGGCGCGATCGCCTCGGCATTGTATCAGCGCACGACGACCGGCGCGGGGCAGCATATCGACGTCTCGATGCTGGAAGCGATGCTCGGGCTGACGCTGAACGAACTGCAATCGGCGCAGTTTCCGGTCGAGATGCCGAAGCGCCCGATTTTCGGGCCGGTGGCGACCGCGGACGGCTATGTGATGGTCGCGATCGCCAGCGAAAAGACCTTTCGCAATTTCGTGCTGGCGGCGGGGCACCCAGAATGGACCACCGATCCGCGCTTCGAGACATATCTCGACCGCCGCGACAATTGGGACGCGCTGATGGACGGCATCGAAGGCTGGTCGCGCACGCTATCCTCGACGCAATGCCTGGCCGAACTGAACCGTTTCGGGGTGCCGTGCTCGCCGTATCGCAGCGTTGCCGATGCGATGGCCGATCCGCAGACCGAACATCGCGGCGCGCTCGCCGAGGTCAGCGATGGCGGCGGCACGTTCAAGGCGCTCAATCTGCCCTTCCGCATGAGCGGCGCGGACGTCACGGCCGGCAGCCGCGTCGCCGGGCTTGGCGAGCATACCGGTTCGATCCTTCGGCAGGCGGGCTATTCCGACGCCGAGATTGCGGAGCTTGGCGGACATTAGCTGGCCGCGGCAAACACCGCGCCGAGCGCATGCTGGGCTTCGTCCTGGACCTTGCGCAGATGCTCGGTGCCGAGAAAGCTTTCGGCGTAAATTTTATAAACGTCCTCGGTGCCCGACGGCCGCGCCGCGAACCAGCCATTGTCGGCGACCACCTTGATGCCGCCGAACGGCTGGTTGTTGCCGGGCGCGGCGCTCAGCGTGGCGCGGATCGGTTCGCCGGCAAGCTCCTTCAGTCCAAGCCGGTCGGCGGACAGCGACTTCAGCAGGTTCTTCTGCGCAATGCTGGCGGTGGCATCGATCCGCTCGTAATACGGCACGCCGAGATCGGCGGTGAGCTGATCGTAGATCTGCCCCGGGTCTTTGCCGGTCCTGGCGGTGATCTCGGCCGCAAGCAGTCCCATGATCAAGCCGTCCTTGTCGGTGGTCCACACCGAGCCGTCGCGGCGCAGGAACGACGCGCCGGCGCTTTCCTCGCCGGCGAAGCCGAACGCGCCGTCGCCAAGCCCGTCGACGAACCATTTGAAGCCGACCGGGGTCTCGACCAGCCTGCGGCCGATCTTGCTTGCGACGCGGTCGATCATCGCGCTGGAGACGATGGTCTTGCCGATCGCGCTGTCCAGGCGCCAGTCCGGACGATGCGCGAACAGATAGGAGATCGCCACCGCCAGATAATGGTTGGGATTCATCAACCCGTTGTGGCGGGTGACGATGCCGTGGCGGTCGGCGTCGGTATCGTTGGCGAAAGCGACGTCGAAGCGCTCGCGCATGCCGATCAGCCGCGCCATCGCGTAGGGCGACGAGCAGTCCATCCGCACCTTGCCGTCCCAATCCGCGGTCATGAAGCGGAACGTCGGGTCGATCGCATCGCTGACGATCGTGGCGTCGATGCCGTAGCGCTCGATGATCGGTTGCCAGTAATGCACCGCGGCGCCGCCGAGCGGATCGATGCCGATCTTCACGCCGGAGCCGCGGATCGCATCCATGTCGAGGATGTTGGCGAGATCGGCGACGTAGGGCCCGACATAGTCGCGGCGATGGACGTTGGCGGCCCTGCGGGCGCGCTCATAGCTCATCCGCTTGACGCCATTGAGCCCGTCTTCCAGCAGCGCATTGGCGGCGCGCTCTACGACTGCGGTGATGTTGGTATCGGCCGGGCCGCCATTAGGCGGATTGTATTTGAAGCCGCCATCTTCCGGCGGATTGTGCGACGGCGTCACGACGACGCCGTCGGCAAGACCGTCGCTGCGGCCGCGATTGTAGGTCAGGATCGCGTGCGAGATCACCGGCGTCGGCGTGTAGCCGTCGTGCTCGTCGATCATCACCTCGACGCCGTTGGCCGCGAACACTTCGAGCGCCGAGGCCAATGCCGGTTCGGCCAGCGCGTGGGTGTCGATGCCGATGAACAGCGGTCCGCTGACGCCGGCGCGGCTGCGATGGTCGCACACCGCCTGGCTCACCGCCAGAATATGGTCTTCGTTGAAGGCATCGTTGATGGCCGAGCCCCGATGCCCCGAGGTGCCGAATGCCACCCGTTGCGACGCGATCGCAGGATCCGGCTTGCCGGAAAAATACGCCGTGACCAGGCGCGGCACATTGACCAGGCTGTTCGGGTCGATGGTCTTGCCCGCAAGCGGGCTCACGTCTGCCGGCATCTGTCGCTCCATGGCGCGGGCTGCGTCCTGGCGCGATCCCTCGCCCGGCAAAGCGCAGTCGTCAAGCGGCGCAATTCTGAAGGGGCACCGCAGACCGCTGGACGCAGCCGCGCGCAATCGGGCCGTCCAGCTTAAAGCAGCACCGCCGATTGTTCGACCAGCGTCTGATAGCATTCGCAGGACATCTTCTCCAAAGCGGTGCGATCCAGAATTTTGATCACGCCGCGCGAATAGGCGATAACGCCGGCGTTCTGAACTTTTGTGGCAACCTCGGTCACAGAGGTGCGGCGCACGCCAAGCATTTCGGCGAGGAATTCCTGCGTCAGAATGACGGTATCGCCACCGGCGCGATCGGCCGATTGCAATAGCCATCGGCAGAACCGCGGCTCTACCAGATGCAGTGCGTTGCACGCGGCGGTCACGCGAGCCTGCAGCAGCAGGATCTCATTGTATTGAATGCAGAGGTTGCGAATGACCTCGTTCGCGGTCGCCGCCTTCCGAAACTGCGTCGCGGAAATCTTGCTGACGCTTGTCGGCATCTGCACCACCACGCGCACCAGCGATTTGTAGAGTCCGAGTCCCGCCATCGCACCGACCACGCCTTCGCGTCCGACGGTGGCGGTCTCGATCGCCTTGCCGTCCTTGAGCACGGCGAGCAGCGATAACATGCCATTGTGCGGGAAATACACCTGGTCGAATTCATCGCCGGATTCCGCGATCACGGTGCCCCGCTCCATTTGGACACTGGTCAGGAACGGCGCGAGCATGTCGAATTGCGCGCGCGGCAATCCGGCCAGGAGCATATTGTCCAGCAGTCCAGTTTTTGAAATTGGCAATGCGGTATCCAGCCCGTTCGGACGGGCAGCAAGCCGCAGGGGTGGGTGGACGCTCCGAGGGGCGTGCCGCGGTAGCAGACATATAGGAACCGGCAAGTGCTTTGTCTGTCCGGTTGCGGTCTTAGTCCCGGTTCCTAGCGCTGATCAAAATCGCCCGCTGTGGATTAGCGTGCAATGACGTGGACTTACCTCGCCCGCAGCGAACTGATATTTATTTGTAAGAAACCGGACGATAAGCACGGCGCTCTATCTCGCCGTCGCATCGACATCGGGTCGCTATGGCCCCATCGCCCGCGGGTCGATTAGATCGGGCCGCGTGGTGTTGACCGGCGAGAGTTCGCTGCTGGTTCCGCCGTTGAGGAAGCTGTCCAGCGTGTCCTGAATGCGCTGCTTCACGCTGTCGGGACCCCGATCGCTCATGTCGTTGTGCTGCGCGTCGGTCGCCACGATATCGATGCCGGCGCGCTTTGCGACTTCGGCGTCGGGCAGCACGTTCGGATCGGCAGTGAACATCGGGTCCTTGGAGCGGAAGGACAGGATCTTCGTCGCACCCGAGGTGACGAACGGCACGCGCAGATTGTCGAGCGTCACGACCTGCTTGACCAGTTCAGGGTGCTGCTGGGTAAAGAACATCGAGATGTCGCCGCCGTTGGAATGGCCGACCATGGTCAGGTGTTCGTAATCGGCGTTGGGCTCGATCTTCTTCAATTCCTGGATGGTGTAGAGAATGTTAGCGACGCCGCGCTCATAGACCGGCAGCCGGCCGACATAGAGCGAGCCGGCTTTGGTGACGAGCGGCGTATCGGTCGGCAGATCGTGCTGGATGCTGGCGACGAGATAACCGCGCGCCGCGAGCGAATTCGCCAGGAACGAATATTCGGTGTTCTTCACCGTGTTGCCCTGGCTGACGATCGCCACCGGCAGCGCCGCGAGTCCAGCTTCGGCCTTCATCTCGGTGTCGCGACGCACGGCCAGGTCAACCGAGATGTCGCGGTGCCGCGCGCTGTCGTACAATGCCAGCGTGTCGTGCCGGATCGCCCATTTACTGAACGTCAAATAGGCGGCCACCGCCACGACGCCGAGGCAGACCGCCGTGATGAGACCGCGCTTCATGTTTCCCGCCGCGTGACAATCCCGGGAGATGAAATGGCCCCGGCGCTGCAGCGCTCAATAGCGCGATTATCACCCAATCGATTAATATTTGGAAAGCAACCGCCGGATCCGTCTCGGCGAATCATCACCGCAATCACGCGATCAGTTCATGCAGCGCGTGCTTGACCTGGGAGGCGGTATAGGGCTTGCGCAGGAAGCGGCCGCGATCGGGCAGGTCGTCGTCAACGATATTCACATGGCCTGAGGTAGCGATGATCTCGATCGGCGGCCAGCGACCGCGCACGGCATGTGCCAGCTTCAGCCCGTCCATCGAGCCTGGCATCTGAATGTCGGTGAACACGACCCTGATATCGTCCCGCGCTTCCAGAATCGCAATCGCGGCATCGGCGCTGTGCGCCTCAAGGACGTCGAAGCCAGCAGATTGAATCATGTCGACAGCATTTATTCTAATGAAAGCTTCGTCTTCAACGACAAGCACGACGGGTCGCTTGGCCTTATACTCCGACATCAGACCCTTACCCTCCCGTGGCATCGATAAAGATTTTGCCGCCGACTGGTTCCATGACCAGTTCACTAATGTCAGAGCCCCGACATACGCTCAAATGACCTTGCGAGCAAATCGGCTGAGGTCCCAGCGGATCGCCGAGTCGCCCGACCCAGAGCGGACTTCGATTGTCCGCTGGCTGACCCAGAAAACCGCTGCGGCGCAGCCGGAACTTAAATTTCACGACCGCATTGTTTGATGCTGACCGTTGCGCGTCACGTCTCGTCGCAACCAGATGAGTATCAACACATGCGTGCCCGGGAATGCGATGACCAACTCCTGTAAACCGTGGGACGACGAGCAGGTCGAGCGATTGAAAGAATTGATTGCCGGCGGAGCTTCGCCAATTCGCGCCGCCGCAGCGCTCAAGCGGGCGCGGACGTCCGTGCAAGTCAAGGCACGCAAGCTCGGCATGCCGTTTATGGCCAGCCGGGAATCCAAGAAGCTGCGCAATGCCAAGATCGCCGAGGCCGAGAAGCAGCAAGGTGTCATCCGGCCGGGCTACCCCAAATCGTGACACACGAATTGGCCGAGCCGTCGTGGCCCGAGCTGCGCACCCTATCCGCGATTGCGTAAATAAAAGGCGTTATTAGCATTATTGTATGCAATAATATGCCGTCATATTACCCGCGAGAGGTAATAAAACTTCTGTATAATCAATTATATAGTACGATCTGATCGTTTTTTTAAAAATTGGCATGAAGCTTGCGAATATGCCCTGGAACTTTCAGTTCCTGGAGCTTGCAATGAAGCGTCGCGATTTTCTCAAGTCCGTGTCCGGCGTGGCTGCCGGCGCGCTGGTGCCGGCGCCGGCGATATGGTCGGCCGCCAAGGCTGATGCTCGCTCCGAAACGCTGCTGATCGTCTCAGAGGGCGGACCCAACAACCTCGACATCCACGGCGTCGGCACCAACGTGCCCGGCTATGAGGTCTCGTGGAATTGCTACGACCGGCTGATCAGTCACGAAATGAAGAGCGGCCCCGGCGGCGTGCCGTATTACGACCGCGACAAGTTCAAGCCCGAGCTCGCCGAAGACATGAATCTCGGCGACATGTCGGTGACCTTCAAGCTGAAGAAGAACGCCAAATTCCACGACGGCGCGCCGGTGACGGCGAAGGACGTCAAGTGGTCGCTCGACCGCGCCGTCAGCGTCGGTGGCTTCCCGACCTTCCAGATGAGCGCGGGCTCGCTCACCAAGCCCGAGCAGTTCGTCGTCGTCGACGATAACACCGTGCGCGTCGATTTCGCCACAAAGGACAAGCTGACGATTCCGGATCTCGCGGTGATCGTGCCCTGCGTGGTGAATTCCGAACTGGTGAAGAAGAACGTTTCGGAGAAGGACCCCTGGGGCCTCGAATACACCAAGCAGCAGACCGCGGGCTCCGGCGCCTACAAGGTCACCAAATGGACCGCGGGCACCGAAGTGATCATGGAGCGCAATGACGAGTGGGTCGGCGGCCCGATGCCGAAGATCAGGCGCGTGATCTGGCGCATGGTGCCGCAGGCCGGCAACCGCCGAGCGCTGCTGGAGCGCGGCGACGCCGATATCTCCTATGAACTGCCGTACAAGGATTTCCAGGAGCTCAAGGCGGCCGGAAAGCTCGATATCGTGTCGCTGCCGTTCTCGAACGGCATCCAGTATATCGGCATGAACGTCACCAAGCCGCCGTTCGACAATCCGAAGGTGCGCCAGGCAGTGGCCTACGCGATCCCGTACCAGAAGATCATGGACGCGGTGCTGTTCGGCCTCGCCAATCCGATGTTCGGCGCTGCTGAGTCGAAGCCGACCGATGTAGCGTGGCCGCAACCGACCAAATATTCCACCGACATCGCCAAGGCCAAGGCGCTGCTCGCGGAAGCCGGCTATCCCAACGGCTTCGAGACCACGCTGTCGTTCGATCTCAACTTCGCCGGCGTCAACGAACCGCTCTGCGTGCTGGTGCAGGAGAGCCTCGGGCAGATCGGCATCCGCGCGACCATCAACAAGGTGCCCGGCGCCAACTGGCGCACCGAGTTGAACAAGAAGGAAATGCCGCTCTACACCAACGTATTCTCGGGCTGGCTCGATTACCCGGAATATTTCTTCTACTGGTGTTATCACGGCAACAATTCCGTCTTCAACACCATGAGCTACAAGTCGCCGGAGATGGACAAGCTGATCGACGGCGCGCGCGCCGCCGCCGCCGCCGGCGACACGCCGACCTACGACGCCGACGTGAAAGGCTTCGTCGACCTCGCCTACAGCGATATCCCGCGCATCCCGCTGTACCAGCCTTACGTCAACGTCGCGATGCAGAAGAACATCTCCGGCTATCAATACTGGTTTCACCGCCGGCTCGACTACCGCGCGCTGGTGAAGGCGTAAGCGGGCGAATGGTGCGTGGCGAATAGCGAATAGGGAGCAGCGAATGGTGATAAAGACCGGCAAAATTTTTCCATTCGCTATTCGCCATTCGCTATTCGCGCGCTCCTCGCAGAGGAGCGCACCATGCTGACCATGATCGGCAAGAGGCTGATGTTCGCGATCCCCTCGCTGATCGGCGTGGTGATCGTCACGTTCCTGCTGACGCGCGCGCTGCCGGGCGATCCCGCGGCGTATTTCGCCGGCCCCGCCGCCGACAAGGCCGCGGTCGAACAGATCCGAAAGAAACTCGGGCTGGACAAGCCGCTGGTCGAGCAGTTCTTTCGCTACACCGCCGATCTCGCCCATGGCGATTTCGGCAATTCGCTGACGACGGGCCAGCCGGTCGCCACCGAAATCCGCAACCGCCTGCCGGCGTCCGCGGAGTTGACGCTGATCGGCCTCCTGATCTCGATCGTGATCGCAATTCCGCTCGGCATCGCCGCCGCGACCAGGCCCGGATCGTGGATCGACCATCTCTGCCGCGTGACGACGACCGCCGGCGTGTCGCTGCCGGTGTTCTTCACCGGGCTGGTGCTGGTCTATGTGTTCTATTTCAAGCTCGGCTGGTCGCCCGCGCCGCTCGGGCGGCTCGACGTATTCTACAGCGCGCCGCCATCCGTCTCCGGCTTCTATGTGATCGACGCGCTGATCGCGCGCGACTTCGAGACCTTCCGCTCGGCGTTGAGCCAGTTGATCCTGCCGGCGATGACGCTTGCGATCTTCTCGCTGGCGCCGATCGCGCGCATGACCCGCGCCTCGATGCTGGCGGTCTTGGCCTCCGATTTCGTCCGCACCGCGCGCGCCAGCGGACTGTCGCCGGCGACCGTGATCGTGACCTACGCCTTCCGCAATGCGATGCTGCCGGTGATTACCACGCTGAGCATGGTGTTCTCGTTTCTGCTCGGCGCCAACGTGCTGGTCGAAAAGGTGTTCGCCTGGCCCGGCATCGGCTCCTACGCGGTGGAAGCGCTGATCTCGTCGGATTTCGCGCCGGTGCAGGGCTTCGTGCTGACGATGGCGGTGATGTACGTGCTGCTCAATCTGCTGATCGACATTCTTTATGGCGTGATTGATCCCCGCGTCCGGCTGGAAGGATGAGGCCAACTCCATGAGCACCGTCGCACCGACGATCGAACCCGCCGCCGAGCGCACCTCCGGGCTTGCCTCGATCCTCGAACACACCCGTTATGTGCTCGCCGAAAATCGCGTCACCGGCTTCGCCTTCGGGCTATTGGTGGTGATCGTGTTCGCGGCGCTGTTCGGGCCGTACGTGGTGCCGTACGACCCGCTCGCCAGCGATACCGCGCAGGCGCTGAAGGCGCCCTCCGCGGCGCATTGGTTCGGCACCGACCAGCTCGGCCGCGACATCTTCAGCCGGGTACTCGTCGCGACGCGGCTCGATACTTTTATCGCGGTCGCCTCCGTGGTGCTGGTGTTCCTGATGGGCGGCCTCGCCGGCATCGCGGCCGGTTACTTCGGCGGCTGGACCGACCGCATCGTCGGGCGCATCGCCGACACCATCATGGCGTTTCCGCTGTTCGTGCTGGCGATGGGCATCGTCGCCGCCCTCGGCAACACCGTGCAGAACATCATCATCGCCACCGCGATCGTGAATTTCCCGCTCTACGCCCGCGTGGCGCGCGCCGAAGCCAATGTGCGGCGCGACGCCGGCTTCGTGCAGGCGGCGCGGCTGTCCGGCAACGGCGAGTTCAGAATTCTGCTGGTGCATATCCTGCCCAACATCATGCCGATCATGATCGTGCAGATGTCGCTGACGATGGGCTACGCGATCCTCAACGCCGCCGGATTGTCGTTCATCGGGCTCGGCGTGCGCCCGCCGACCGCGGAATGGGGCATCATGGTCGCCGAGGGCGCGGGCTTCATGGTGTCCGGCGAATGGTGGATCGCGCTGTTTCCCGGCCTCGCGCTGATGATCGCGGTGTTCTGCTTCAACCTGCTCGGCGACGGACTGCGCGACATCGTCGATCCCTCGAGGAGGACGTGAAGATGCAGAGCAGATTTGAGCCGAGGCCGATCTTCACCTCGCCCCGCTTGCGGGGAGAGGTCGGATTGCGAAGCAATCCGGGTGAGGGGGGCTCTCGGCGTTGTAACCCATGTAGCCGCCCCCTCACCCCAACCCTCTCCCCGCAAGCGGGGCAAGCGGGCGCGCCTTGCGCGTGGAGATGCCAACCATGACCGCCCCGCCGCTGCTCGACGTCAACGATCTCACCGTCGAATTTGCCACCAGGCGCGGTATCGTCAAGGCGGTGCAGCATGTCAACATCGCCGTCGGCAAGGGCGAGACGCTCGGCATCGTCGGCGAGTCCGGCTCCGGCAAGTCGGTGACCTCCTACGCCGTGATGCGGATTCTCGACCGCGCCGGCAAGATCGCCGAGGGTTCGGTGATGTTCTCCGGCATCGACGTCAGGAACGCCACCGAGAACCAGATGCGCGACCTGCGAGGCCGCGAAGTCTCGATGATCTTCCAGAACCCGCGCGCGGCGCTCAATCCGATCCGCAAGGTCGGCGACCAGATCGAGGACGTGTTGCGCCAGCACGTGCAGTCGACCACCGCCGACCGCGGCGAAAAGGCGATCGAGGCGCTGGAAGCCGTCAAGATCGCGCGGCCGCGCGAGCGCTATCACGCCTACCCGTTCGAACTGTCCGGCGGCATGTGCCAGCGCGTGGTGATCGCGCTGGCGCTGGCGTGCAATCCGCAGCTCCTGATCGCGGACGAGCCGACCACCGGTCTCGACGTCACCACCCAGAAGGCGGTGATGGACCTGATCGTCGAACTGACCAAGCGCCGCGGCATGTCGACCATCCTGATCACGCACGATCTCGGCCTCGCCGCCGCCTATTGCGACCGCGTCGTGGTGATGGAAAAGGGCCGCGTCGTCGAAACCGCGCTATCGGCGAACATCTTCGCCGATCCCGAGCACGCCTACACCAAGAAGCTGATGCGGGCGACGCCGAGGCTCGGCGTCACGTTGCGCGATCTCTTGCCGGAGGATATGACTGCGACGATGCCTTCAACCTCGCCCCGCTTGCGGGGAGAGGTCGGAGCAGAGCGCAGCGAGAATTCGGGTGAGGGGACGTTTGTTGAAGCCGAAACGCATCAACTCCCTCTCCCCGCAAGCGGGGAGAGGGAGCAGAAACCCCTTCTCCTCGTCGACAATCTCGTCAAGGAATACGCCCGCCAGGGCGCCACCGCGATGCTGAGCAAGCTGTTCTCGCGCACACCCGCGGCCGAGCCGGAGAAATTCCGCGCCGTCGACGGCATCAGCTTCAGCGTCGGCCGTGGCGAGAGCGTCGGCCTGGTCGGCGAGTCGGGCTGCGGCAAATCCACCACCTCGATGATGGTGATGCGGCTGTTGGACCAGACCTCCGGCCGCATCGTATTCGACGGCGACGAGATCGGCACAATCCCGCCGAATGCGTTTGCGCGGCTGCCGCTGCGCAAGAGCATCCAGATGGTGTTTCAGGATCCGACCGACAGCCTCAATCCGCGCTTCACCGCCGCGCGCGCGATCGCCGACCCGATCATGCAGATGGGCGACATCGGCCGCCGCGACGCGCTACGCGACAAATGCGAAGAGCTCGCGCGCAAGGTCGGCCTGCCGCTGAACCTGCTGGATCGGTTCCCGCACCAAATGTCCGGCGGCCAGAAGGCCCGCGTCGGCATCGCCCGCGCCATCGCGCTGCAACCGAAGCTGGTGATCCTGGACGAGCCGACCGCCGCGCTCGACGTGTCGGTGCAGGCCGTGGTGCTCAATTTGCTGCAGGACCTCAAGCAATCGATGGGGATGAGCTACCTGTTCGTGTCGCACGATTTGAATGTGGTGCGGCTTTTGTGCGATCGTGTCATTGTCATGCGCACGGGCCGAATCGTCGAGGAAGGTCCGTCCGAAAGGGTGCTGGGCGACCCGCAGCACGCCTACACCAAGGAGCTGCTGACGGCGATTCCCCATCCGCCGTTGCCGGTACACTGAGAAAGTCCGCTTTGGCCGATCCGTTGGACCTTTATATCGACGCCGTATCGGCCGCGCTGGCGCTGCCGATCGATCCGGCCTGGCGCGGTGCGGTGCGCGCCAATCTGGACGTGTCGCTGAAGCTCGCCCGCATGGTCGACGAGTTTCCGCTGCCCGACGAGACCGAGCCGGCCTGTGTCTTTGCAGCCTGATCGCGACAGCGCCTCCGACGACTGGCACACGGCATCGGGCATCGCAAAAGCGGTCTCAAGCGGATCGATGTCGGCGTTGTCCGCAACGCAGGCAGCGCTGGCGCGAATCGCGAAATCCGATGCCGTCCTGAATTCATTCACCGACCTCGTTGCCGAGCGCGCCCTGAAACGCGCGCGCGCCATCGACGCGGATCGCGCCGCCGGCAAGCCGCCCGGCCCGCTCGCCGGGGTGCCGTT
>CAXUBE010000020.1:0-20914 GCA_964249215.1 uncultured Rhodopseudomonas sp.
GTGGTAGCGCGCCGGTCCGGCAGGGGCAAGCTCGCCACGACGCACGGATCTCGGAGCGCGGCCAGGCTCAGCGCTTGTCGCGCGGCGGCGGCGTCGGTCCCTGCACCGCGGTCAGCGATTTCAGGTAAGCCGCCATCGCGGCCCGGTCGGCGTCGCTCAGCATCGCGGTGTTGCGTATCACCCGTGCCATCGATCCACCTGCGCTATCGCCGTCGGGCGTCTGGCCGGTCTTCAGGAAATCGGCGATGTCGGTCTCGTCCCACTGCTTCAGACCCTGCTGGGTGATATTCGGCACCCAGCCCTCGCCGTCCGGATTGGGACCGCCGGCGAAGCGCTGCGCCTCGACGACGGCGCCGAGGAAATTGCGCGGGCTGTGGCATTCGGCGCAGTGCGCCAGCGCATTTACCAGATAAGCGCCGCGATTCCATTGCGGCGATTGCGCGGCGTCCGCAACGAAGGGCTTGCCGTCGAGATAGAGATATTTCCAGACCCCGACGGCGCGGCGGATGTTGAACGGAAACGACAGGTCATGATCCGGCGCGCGCCCCGCGACCGCCGGCAGCGTTTTCAGGTAAGCGAACAGATCGCGCAGATCGGTTGGCCTCGCATGTTGATACGTCGTGTAGGGAAACGCCGGATAATAATGCGCACCTTCAGGCGAGGTGCCTTTGCCGAGCGCCGTGACGAAGTCCGCCTCGCTCCAGCGGCCGATGCCATCGGCCGGATCGGGAGAAATGTTGGGAACGTAAAACGTCCCGAACGGCGATGTGATCGCCAGACCACCGCCGAGCCGGGTCCGGTCGCGCTGCGTCGGTGTGGCATGGCAGGACGCACAGCCGCCCGCATCGAAGGTCGTGCGTCCGTTGGCGAGATTAGGCGCATGCGACGGAAGCGCGGGTGCAGACAGCCGCTTCGGCGCCTTCAGCCAAGGATAGGCGAGGCCGCCCAAGATGGCCGCCAGCGACGCCGCGACCAGGATTTTCGGCCACATCGGAGCGGTCATCGTCGGACTGCCATTCTTGTCATGCCGACCAGCCGGGCGAATACCGATGGCGCCCCGCCTCGAACGGGAATAAGACTTTGGCACGGGAATAAATCGCGTCGTCCGCTGTTACAAATCATCATAACCGAACTGGGAGAAGACCGTGTCCGCAATCAAGACGATCGTTGCCGCCGTCGCGATGGGAGCAGCCCTTGCCGGCCCCGCCGCCGCCGAGAAGATGATGATGAAGGCTGCTCTCGATGGCGCCTCCGAAGTTCCTGCCAACACCACCGCCGGCAAGGGCATGGCGGACGTCGCCTACGATACCGACAGCAAGATGCTGACCTGGAAAGTCACCTATTCGGGCCTGACCGGCCCGGCTACCGCCGGCCATTTCCATGGTCCGGCGGAGCCCGGCAAGAATGCCGGCGTGGCGGTCCCGCTCGCCAACATCGCCGCGAGCCCGGTCGAAGGTTCGACCACGCTGACCGAGGCGCAGGCTGCCGACCTGATGGCCGGCAAGTACTACGTCAATGTCCATACAGCGGCTAATCCCGGCGGCGAAATCCGCGGTCAGGTCATGAAATAATTCGCGTTCGCTTGCGTGAACGAGTAGCGGCGAGCACCACGGCGCTCGCCGTTTTCGTAATCGCTCACTTCAGCTTGACGCGATAGGTCTCGTGGCAGTCGTTGCAGCGGCCGTTGATCTCGGTGAAGGCCGCGTTGAGGGTTTCGACGCCGGTGATCTTGCCCCTGACGTCTGCGAGCGCCTTGGCGACCGGCGGAATCTTCGAGTCGAAATCGGCCTTGTTCTGCCAGATCTTCTGCGACGATCCGTAATCCGCGTTGAGGACGTCTTCCTTGGGATTCACCGCGAACGTGGTGGCGATCTTCCCGACATCGGCCTCGAGCTGGTTCAACGCGGCATCGACCGCGGCCTGGTCGTAGGGCGCCCGGCCCTTGGCCTGACGCGAGATCACGCCGTAAAAATTCTTGGCGATCGACCGCATCAGCGCATCCTGCTGCATCGCGACGTCCTGTTGCGCGATCACGACGTTCCCGGTGAGCAACACGGCGCCAAACACGCCGGCAATGATGGCTCTGGACAGCATCCGTTTAGTCCTCCCTTGCGGCGGTCGCGCGGACCGTCACGGTCGTAGCTGGTAATTCCGGCGCGCCGCGATCATCCCGGCGCCTCACAGGGTATGCGCGCGCTGGTGCCGGCGGATCGCCATCCAGACCCGCTCCGGCGTCGCCGGCATGTCGATATGATCGATGCCGTATTCGCGCCACAGCCCGTCGATGATGGCGTTGACCACCGCCGGACAGGAGCCGATCGCGCCGGCCTCGCCCGCGCCTTTCACCCCGAGCGGATTGGTCTTGCAGGGCACGTTGGCGGTCTCGAACGCGATCGGCGCGCCATCCTCCGCGCGGGGCAGCGCGTAGTCCATGAACGTGCCGGTAACGAGCTGCCCGTCGGCCGGATCGTACACCGCCTGCTCCATCAGCGCCTGGCCGATGCCCTGCATCGTGCCGCCATGCACCTGGCCTGCGAGCAGCAGCGGATTGAGCGTCACGCCGAAATCGTCGACGATGACGTAGTTGACGATGGCGATCTTGCCGGTGGCGGGATCGATTTCGACCTCGACGACATGAGTGCCGTTCGGATAGGTGCCGTCGGCGCTGCTGAATTTCTCGCTGGCATTGAGCTTTCCGGGATCGACGCCGGGGCGCTTGGCGAGATCGGCAAAGCTGATCGCGCGATCGGTGCCGGCGACGCGCACCATGGCGTCGCCGATCTCGAGATCGGCCGCGCCGGCTTCCAGCGCGTCCGCCGCGATCTCGCGAAGATTGTCGCCGAGTTTTTTGGCGGCGCGCTGCACGCTGACGCCGCCGGAGGGAATGGAGGCCGAACCGCCGGTGCCGAGCCCGCTCGCGATCCGGTCGGTGTCGCCCTGCACGATGTGCACGCGCTCCGGCGCCACGCCGAATTGCTCGGCGATCAATTGCGCGTAGGCGGTCTGGTGGCCCTGGCCGCTCGACTGCGTGCCGATCAGGACGGTGATGTCGCCATCGGGATCGAGCGCGACGTTGGCGGTCTCCTCGCCCATTGTGCCGCAAACCTCGACGTAGCTCGCGATCCCGATGCCGCGCACGAGGCCGTGCTTCTTCGCAAGTTTGGCCCGCTTCGGAAAATCCTTCCAGCCGCCGACCTCCATCGCGCGCTTCAAATGCGCGGCGAAATCGCCCGAATCGTAGACCTTGCCGGTTGCGGTGGTGTACGGCATCGCGCGCGGCGCGATGAAGTTCTTGCGGCGAATGGCGTCGGGCGCCATTCCCAGTTTGCGCGCGCAGGCGTCGACCAGGCGTTCGACGACATAGGCTGCCTCCGGCCGCCCGGCGCCGCGGTAGGCGTCGACCGGCACGGTGTTGGTGAAGACGGTACGCACCCGGCAATGGAAATGCCTGATGTCGTAGAGGCCGGGCAGCATGCCGGCGCCGCCATGCGGGATGTAGGGACCGAAGGTCGACAGATACGCGCCCATGTCGCCGACCAGGTCGACATCCATCGCCAGGAACTTGCCGTCCGCCGCCAGCGCCATCCGCGCCACGGTGGCGTTGTCGCGTCCCTGGGCGTCGCCGACGAAATGCTCGGCGCGATCCGCGCTCCATCGGATCGTTCGGCGCAGCCGTTTCGACGCCACGGCGATCAGCGCATATTCGCGATAGGGAAACAGCTTGGTGCCGAACCCGCCGCCGACATCCGGGCAGATCACCCGCATCTTCTCGACCGGAATTTTCAGCACGTTCTGACACAGGATGTCGCGCAGCCGATGGCTGCCCTGGCTTCCGATCGTCAGCGTGAAACGATCCTGCTTGGCGTCGTATTCACAAACCGCGCCACGGGTTTCCATGTAGTTGGTGACGATCCGCGGATTGACGATCGACACTTCCGCGACGGCATCCGCCTTGGCGAAGGCGGCATCGGTCGCCCGCTTGTCCCCGATCGGCACGTCGAACAGCACATTGCCGGCATGGTCCGGCCAGACCTGCGGCGCGCCCGGTTTGACCGCGTTGGCAGCGCCGATCGCCGCCGGCAACGGCGTCCATTGAACTTCGATGGCCTCGATCGCATCGCGCGCCTGCGGCAGCGAATCGGCGACCGCGAATGCGACCGCGTCGCCGACATGGCGGACCTCGTTGCGCGCGAGGATCGGATAGTCGGGTCCCTTGAAGGGATGGTCCGGCAGATTGAACAGGCACGGCAGGCCGCCGAGATCGCCGACATCGTCCGCGGTCAGGATCGCCAGCACGCCGGGCAATGTCCTCGCTTGCGTGGCATCCAGGCGGAACGTCGCGTGCGCGTGCGGCGAACGCAGCACCAGCGCGTGCGCCGCCGCCTGCGGGGCATGGTCGTCGGTGAAATGGCCCTTGCCGCGGATCAGCGCGTCGTCTTCCTTGCGCAGCACGCTCTGGCCGACGCCGAACTTGATGGGAGCCATCGTGTCTCCGATCTTGCGAAACGAATTGGGGTTCATCCTGACGCGGAACCGCGATCCGCGCAAACGGATGCGGCGGCGTCACGGCCTGGTTTGTACAGGAAACGGCGCTGCACAAACGAAAAGGTGCACCGGTTTTCCGGTGCACCTTCGTTCATTTCGACGCAAGGCCGTCGCGGCCTGGCCGCCTCAGATCAATAGCAGACCACACGGCCGAAGATCGGGTTGAACACGCAGCCGCCGCCATAGCCATAACCCCGTCCGCGACCACGCCCGCGAATGAACACCCCGCCGCCGCGACCGCGTCCACGGCCACCGCCACGACCGCGTCCACGACCGCGCTGCGCATCGGCGGTCGTGGTGCTGGCGGTCAGGAACAGCGCGGAAGTGCCGACCAGGCTGAAGCAATAAATGCCCATCAAAGCCATCGCGGCGAGGCCGCGCGTCAGAAAGGTGCGTTTCGTTCTGGTGACGCTCTCGGCCATCTTTCAATCTCCCGGCATTTTCAAATCGTTGAACCCTGAGATCGCCACGCAGACGCGCGAGCATGCTAAGGCTTCGAAGAAGAGATTACGGCCAAGCAGCGCTGTCGGTCAAGCGCATTGAAGCAAGCCATCAGGGAACCTGATCGTGCGAAGATGAACGGATTTGCGCGGCACGCGCCGATGAACGATGGGGTGTGCGGTGCAAACTTGAATGTTCGCTCGCGACCAGCCGCGCTGCGGCGTTAAGCAATCGCAGCCGAACGCGTAGCCCTCGATAAACAACCGCTATATGGATGACCTCGCCCAATCGCAGCACCGCGTGCCGGAAATGCCGATGCCGAAATCGCACACTTACGTCGTTGGTCTCAACACCTACGATCATGATGTCAGCGCCTGCCTGCTGCGCGACGGCGAGATCGCCTTCGGCATCGCCAAGGAGCGGATCAGCCGGGAGAAGCACGCCAGCGGTTTCTACAAGGAGGTCATCGACTATGTGCTGGATGCCGAAGGCATCACGCTGGACGACGTAGATCTCGTGGTGCGCAACTGCTACATCCTACCGGTGCAGGAGATGGAAGACCGGCTGATCTATCAGGACATGCCGGGCTTCCTGCCGGAATACGAGCGCGCCGACGCCGCCCGGCACCCGTGGTTCAGGGCGAATTCCGACAGGGTGATGACGATCTCGCATCACCTCTCGCATGCCTATAGCGCGTTCGCGGTCTCGCCGTTCGAGGAGGGCGCGATCATGATCGTCGACGGCGTCGGCAGCTATCGCTCCGATGTCGGCGAGACCTTTCCGGCCGGAGATATCGCGACGCCGCTGGCGCGGGAATCCGAGAGCTACTACACGTTCCGCGGCTCCGAACTCACCTGCCTGAAGAAGGTCTGGATGGAGCCGGACCGCGGCTTTCTCAGCGACGAGTTCTACAACATGCCGGGCCTCGGCGCGCTGTACAGCCGCGCATCCACCTACATCTTCGGCGACTGGAATAAATGCGGCGAGCTGATGGGGCTGGCGCCCTATGGACGGCAGAACGTCGTCCCGCCGCTGATGCAAATCGCCGACAACACGCTGACGGTGCCGCGCTGGTCGGCGCAATATCATCAGCCCTATCTGATGGACAGCGACGGCAAATGGGAGATCAGCCCCTCGATGCGGCACTGGGAGGATCTGGCGTGGCGGGTGCAGGACGACACTGAAAAGGTGTTGCTGGCGCGGGCGCGCTGGCTGCGCGAAACCACCGGCGCGAAAAATCTCTGCATCGCCGGCGGCGTGGCGCTGAACTGCGTCGCCAATGGGCGGCTCGCCCGCGAAGCCGGATTCGACAATGTGTGGATCCAGCCGGCCGCCGGCGATGATGGCATCGCGATCGGCTGCGCTTACTACGGTCATCTCGCGGTTCAGCACCAACCCCGCCGTTTCGAGATGAAGCATTCCTATATCGGCAGGCGATACACCGACGCCGATATCGAACGCGCTCTACAAAAATTTTTGGTGCGAATCCAGATCAGCGCGACGCGCAGCGGTAACATCTGCGCCGATACGGCCAAACTGCTGGCCGACCAGAAGGTAATCGGCTGGTTTCAGGCCGGATCGGAGTTCGGGCCCCGCGCGCTCGGCAACCGCAGCCTGCTCGCCGACCCGCGACGCCCCGAAATGAAGGACATCCTCAACAGCCGGGTGAAGCACCGGCAGCCGTTCCGGCCGTTCGCGCCGATCGTGCTCGCCGAACGCGCCAAGGAGATTTTCGAGGGCGACGAGGATTCGCCGTTCATGCTGATCGCCAAAAGCGTGCGTCCGGAATGGCGCGACAGGATCGCGGCGGTGGTGCATGTCGACGGCACCGCGCGGGTGCAGACCGTGCGCGAGGAAACCGCGCCGATGCTGTACCGGCTGCTCAAGGAATTCGAGGCGCTGACCGGCGTGCCGGTGCTGGTCAACACCTCGTTCAACGTCAAGGGCGAGCCGATCGTCGAGACGCCGCGGGACGCGTTGGCGTGTTTTCTCACCACCGGCATCGATCATCTGGTGATGCACGACACGCTGGTGTCGAAAAAAGCCGCTCATCGCGTCGTGGCGCCGCTGGTGCAAGTCTATGTCGACGTCGCCAATATGGTCGTCTCGACCGGACCATAGCTCAGCCGCGAACCAGCCTGCGCAGCCAGTTGCGGCCGAACAGCAGCCAGATCGCAGCGCCGTAGACGGCGGCGCCGAGCACGACCAGAAACAGCAGCGCCGCCTCGTCGCGCAACACCGGCAGTTGCGCGAGCTGCAAGGACGCAAACCGCGCGCCGGCCCACAGCGACGCCCCGAGCACGATCCCGGCCACCGCGAACTTGCCGATCGACGCCGCGAGCCGGCGATCGAACGCGAGATACTCGAACCGCACAGCAAAGCCGATCACCAGCAGCAGATTGATCCAGGCGCCAACGGCGGTTGCGAGCGCAAGACCGACCTGCGCCAGCGATCCGACCAGCGCGATCTTCATCGCCACATTGATCGCGACGCCGGTCAACGCGGCCTTCACCGGAGTCGCGGTGTCCTTGCGCGCGTAGAACGTCGCGACCGCGCTGCGGATCAGCACGAACGGCACGAGGCCGATGGCGTAAGCGGCGAGCGTGATGCCGGCCGACGCCGCGTCCGCTTTGGAGAACGCACCACGCGCGAACATCGCGCGCATGATCACGTCCGGCACCGCGAGGAACGCCGCGACGAACGGCACCGAAAACAGCAGAGTGAATTCGAACGCGCGGCGCTGCGACGCCATCGCGCCGTCGCGGTCGCCGCTGGTCAGTTGCCGCGACATTTCCGGCAGCAGCACGGTGCCGATGGCGATGCCGATCACGCCGATCGGCAACTGGTTGAGCCGGTCGGCGTAATACAGCGCCGACAATGCGCCCGCCGGCAGGAAGGTGGCGATGATGGTATCGGCGAACAGCGCGATCTGCGTGCCCATCGATCCCAGCGTCGCCGGTCCCAGCGCGCGAAAGAACGCGCGGACGTCGTCATCGAGTCTCAAAGGCGCGAAGCGCGGCAGGATGCTGTTGCGCGAAGCGTCCTGCGCCAGCAGCAGAAATTCGAGAAATCCCGCGATCAGCACGCCCCAGGCGGCCGCGTGTCCGGCGTCGGGGAAATACGCCGCCAGCGCCAGCGTCATGATCATCGACAGATTGAGAAAGATCGGCGCCGCGGCCGCCGCGGCGAAGCGATGCATCACGTTGAGCATGCCGCCGTACAGCGTCACCAGCGTGATGAGCAGCAGATAGGGGAAGGTGATGCGCGTCAGCGAGATCGCCAGTTCGCCGCGCAGCGGATCGTCGGTGAAGCCGGGCGCAAGCACCGCGATGACCTGCGGCATGAACAGCCACGCGATCGCGAGCAGGACCACTTGCGAGACCAGCAGCACGGTGAAGATGCGGTCCGCGAACAAGCGCGCAGAGGCTTCGCCGCGATCGCCATGGACATGCGCGTAAGCCGGCACGAAGGCAGCGTTGAACGCGCCCTCGGCAAAAATAGCGCGGAAATGATTCGGCAGCCGCAGCGCCACGAAGAAGGCGTCCGCCATCGGGCCGGCACCCAGAATCGCGGCGAGGATGATGTCGCGCGCGAAGCCCGTCAGCCGCGAGAGCAAAGTGAAGCCGCCGACGGTGAAAATACGCCTGAGCATGCGCCGCTTCTACAGCATGCGATGGCGGCGCAAAACGGCTATTCGCGATCCGCCGCCGCGATGCACCGCCAGCCGCCGCAGCGTTACGACAACGCGCCGCGCACCGCGTCGATGACCCGCTGCTGGGTCGGCTCGTCGAGATAGGCGTGCATAGGCAGGCTGATCACGTCGCGCGACAGCCTCTCGGTCACCGGCAATCCGCCGTCCACGACCGGAAACGCTTTGTAGGCGGTCTGCTGGTGCATCGATTTCGCGTAGTAGATCGCGGTCGGGATGCCTTTCGTCTTCAGCGCTGCGGCAAAACCGTCGCGGTCGACGCCCTGCGGCAAGCGGATGGTGTATTGCGCCCACACCGAGGTGCAGCCCGCGGTCAGGCGCGGCACGGTCACGACATTGCCGAGCCCGATGGCGTAGCGCTCGGCGACGCGGTCGCGGGCGGCAATTTCATCTTCGAAGATCTTCAGCTTCTCGAGCAGGATCGCGGCCTGCATGGTGTCGAGCCGCGCGGTCAGCCCGAGGCGGATGTTGTCGTATTTGTCGGTGCCCTGGCCATGAACTCGCACGCTGCGCAGCGCCGCGGCGAGTTCTGCGTCGTCGGTGAAGACCGCGCCGCCGTCGCCGAAGCAGCCGAGCGGCTTGGCCGGAAAGAAGCTGGTGGCGGTGGCGAGACCGATCCCGCCGAGCCTGCGGCCGCGGTAGCTGGCGCCGAACGCTTGCGCGGCGTCGTCGAGCACGAAAAGCCCCTCGGCTTCCGCCACCGCGGCAATCGCATCGTGGTCGGCGCTCTGCCCGAACAAATCGACCGGTATCACGGCCTTCGGCGTCAGGCCGAGCTTGCGCGCGGTGGCCACGCCGCGCTTGAGCGAAGCCGCGTCGGTGTTGAAGCTTGCTTCATCGACATCGACGAACACCGGCGTCGCGCCGGTCAGCGCCACGGCCTCGCCGGTCGCGCAGAAAGTAAATGACGGGCACAGCACCGCGTCGCCGCGGCCTACGCCCTTGGCCATCAGCACCATCAGCAGCGCGTCGGTGCCGCTGGAACAGGCCACGACGTGTCCGGCGCCGCTGAATGCCGCGAGTTCGGCTTCCAGCTTCAGGACTTCCGGACCGTTGATGAACTGGCAATGGTCGAGAACCCGGCCGACCGCATCGTCGATCGATCGGCCGAGCCGGCGGCGCTGCGCGCCGACATCGATGAAAGGCACGGGGTCGGGTCGAAGATGCTGGTTCATTGGACCTTGCAGAGGCGAGAACGATTGAACGATGAATGCGGACGCGTCAGCCGGCGATCCGGCGCGCGGCTTTCAACGGCACGGCCGCGGCGGGCTTGGCCGGCGTTTCCAGGCACTGGATGGCGATCTCGAGGCTGGCGACGCCCTCCTCGCCGGTGACGGCCGGAATGCCGCCGGTGCGAACCGACGCGATGAAGGCCAGCAACTCGGCGCGCAGCGGCTCGTCATGCCCTACCGGCAGATGCCGCATCGAGTAGCTGCCGTCGGCCTTGAAGCCGAAGCATTCGGTCACTTGGCGGGTCAGCAGATCGCCCATCACGTATTTGCCGCGCGTCGCCACCGTGACGTTGCGCGCCTTGAACGGCGTCAGCCAGTTGGTGTTGATATGCGCGAGCACCCCCGAGGCGGTGCGGAACTGCAGCAGCGCGATGTCCTCGCGCTCGGCGACCGCGCTGGAGAGCTGCGGCTGCACGTCGACGATCTCGGATTCGGTAAACCAGCGGATCAGGTCGATGTCGTGCACCGCGAGATCGATCACCACGCCGACATTGGACATCCTTGGCGGAAACGGACCCACGCGCGTGATCGCGATCGACAGGATGTCCTCGTTCTTGATCGCCTGCTTGATCGCGGCGACGGCCGGATTGAAGCGCTCGACATGCCCGACCATCATCACGACGCCGGCGCGGCGGGCGGCGGCGACGATCTCGCGGCCTTCCTGCACCGTCGAGGCGATCGGCTTTTCGACCAGCACATGGATATTGCGCGCGATACAGGCCAGCGCGATCTCGTGATGCAGATGGGTGGGTGCGGCGATCGTCACCGCGTCGACGCCGGCGCCGAGCATCTGCTCCAGCGTCGCAAACGTCGTGCAGCCGATCAGGTCGACCGCGCGCTGGCGGTGCTCGGCCAACGGATCGACGATCCCGACCAGCGCAACTCCCGGCAACCCGGCGAGCACGCGGGCATGGTTGGTGCCCATCACGCCGGCTCCGATCACGCCGACGCGCAGCGCGGCCTTCTTGCCGAGATCGGTTGCGTTTGAACTCATGGGTGATGCCTCGGATAACGCGGGTCGCTGTGTCCTAGCACGTCATCCCAAATGTGGCGAATTGCGTCAAATCAACCGCAAACACGTTTTGATTCAGAGAATTACACCCTCCGGCGTCGATCCATCGGTCCGACCAAAGCAAAATCGCGTGTTCAACCCGGCCGGTCAGGCGCGACGGTAATCGTCCTCGAAGCGGATGATATCGTCCTCGCCGAGATAGCTGCCGGTCTGCACCTCGATCAGTTCAAGCGCGATCTTGCCGGGATTTTCCAGCCGGTGGGTACAGCCGATCGGGATGTAGATCGATTCGTTCTCATGCACCGTCCTGGCGGTGTCGTTCACGGTTACCAGCGCCGCGCCGCGCACCACGATCCAATGCTCGGAACGATGGTGATGCTTTTGCAACGACAATCGCCCGCCGGCCTTGACCATGATTCGTTTGACCTGATAGCGCTCGCCATTGTCGAGCGATTGGTAGGACCCCCACGGCCGATGCACTTTGAGATGAGCCTCGGTCACCCGCGGCACGGATTTCTTCAGCCTGGCGACGACGCGTTTCAGGCCATCGGCATCCTGCTGGCGCGAGACCAGCACCGCGTCCTGGGTTGCGACCACCACAAGATCGTCGACGCCCTCCAGCGCGACCAGCGCGCCATCGCTGGTGACGTGGCAATTGCGGGAATCCTCGAACACCGCCTCGCCCTGCGCCGCATTGCCGCGGCCGTCCTTGTCGGACAATTCCCAGACCGCGCGCCATGAGCCCACATCGGACCAGCCGCAAGCGACCGGAACGACCGCCGCCCGCGAAGTCTTCTCCATCACCGCGTAATCGATCGAGATTGCCTTGGCGCGCGAAAACGCCTCCGGATCGAGCGTGACGAATCCGAGATCGCGGCCGGCTGCGGCGACCGACGCGACGACGGCGTCCACGCTGCCGGCATCGACCCGGCGATACTCATCGAGCAGCGTCGCGGCGCGGAACATGAAGTTGCCGCTGTTCCAGAGATACCCGGCCTCGATGTAGCGCGCCGCCGTGGCGAGGTCGGGCTTCTCGACGAATGTCTCGACCTTGCGCACGTCGCCGCCGATGACCGCGCCGGGCGAGATGTAGCCGTATTCGGTGGCGGGCCGCTGCGGCTTGACGCCGAAGGTGGCGATGCGGCCCTCTTTGGCCGCGACCAGCCCCTGCCGGCACGCCGCGGCGAACGCCGCCACGTCCCGCACCACATGGTCGGCGGCGAGCGCCAGCACCACCGCATCCGCGTCGCGCCGGCGCGCAAAGGCCGCGCCTGCGGCGATAGCCGGGCCGGAATCGCGTCGCGCCGGCTCCAGCACGATGTCGGCCTCGATACCGACATCGTCGAGCTGCTCCAGCACCATGAAGCGATACGCGGTATTGGTGATCACGATCGGGCGTGCGAACAGCGACGCATCGGACACGCGTATCAGCGTGTCCTGAAAGGTCGAGCGGATGCCGAACAGCGGCAGGAATTGTTTCGGCCTCACCTCGCGCGACGCCGGCCACAGCCGCGTGCCCGCGCCGCCGCACATGATCAGGGGAATGATTTTGTCGGTCATGCGCCCGTTAAGCCCGAATTTCAAACGTTATAATGATTGCGGTACCAGTGCGCGAATTGATGGATGCCCGCCTCGATCGAGGTTGCGGGCGTAAAACCGGTGTCGCGGATCAGATCGTCGATGTCGGCGAAGGTTTCCGGGACATCGCCGGGCTGCATCGGCAACATATCCTTTTTGGCCTCGCGTCCGAACTCTTTCTCCAGCAGGGCGACGATCCGCATCAATTCTTCGGGCTTGTTGTTGCCGATGTTGTAGATCCGCGCCGGCGCGCCGGCATTGCGCGCGTCAGGTTGCGGCGGTTTTCCGATCAGCTTCAGCACCGCCTGCGTGACGTCGTCGATATAGGTAAAATCGCGGCGCATCCGACCATTGTTGAACAATCTGATCGGCGCGCCGGCCACGATCGCCTTGGCGAACAGGAAGATCGCCATGTCCGGGCGGTACCATGGCCCGTAGATCGTAAAGAAACGCAAGCCCGTGGTCGGCAGCTCGAACAGATGGCTGTAGGAATGCGCCATCACCTCGTTCGCTTTCTTGGTGGCGGCGTAGAGGCTGATCGGATGATCGGTGCGGTCGCTTACCGAAAATGGCAGCTTGGTATTGGCGCCATACACCGACGAGGACGACGCGTAGAGCAAGTGCTCGCAGCCATGGCGTCGGCAGCCTTCGAGCACATTGGCGAAGCCTTCGAGATTGGCATCGACATAGGCATGCGGATTGTCGATCGAATAACGCACGCCGGCCTGCGCCGCGAGATGAATCGCAATCGGAAAAGTCTCCCGCGCGAACAGAGCGGCGGTTGCGGCCCGATCGGCGAGGTCCGCCTGCTCGAACTGGAATCGCGCATGATTATCGAGAAAAGCCAGCCGCGAGCGCTTCAGCTCCGGATCGTAGTACGCGTTGAGATTGTCCAGCCCAACGACGTCGTGGCCGGTTTCCAGCAGCGCACGAGCAACATGGAAACCGATGAAGCCCGCCGCCCCCGTGACCAAAATCGCCCGACCAGACATATCGCCCTCAGCGAGGCGGCGAAGCCGCGCGCCCGAATGCGACCTGTTTAGCCACCGGCTCACGGAGGCCGCAATAGCAATTGCACGCTATTGCCAGATCGGCCTCAAAACCATACCAAGACGGCGATTACCGCGGTCGAACCGGGCGCCCGATGCCAGCCCGCAACCCGAATTGTCGAGACATGCGCCGTTTTCTTCTCTCCGCGGCAAAAATCCTGATCTCGGCCGCGCTGTTGTATTTCGCGCTTCGCAAGACCAATTTTTCCGACCTCGCTTCGCGGATCAATCCCGCCAGCATCGGCTGGCTCGCCGCCGCGCTGGCGGTGCTCGTCGTGCAGATTTTCCTGGGCGCGCTGCGCTGGTGTCAAATCAGCGCCGATTGCGGCGCGCCGCTCGGCACGTGGCAGGCGTTCCGCTACAACATGATCGGATCGTTCTTCAACCAGACGCTGCCGTCTTCGATCGGCGGCGACGCAATGCGGTTGTGGCTGGTTGCGCGCGCCGGCGCCGGGTGGCGCGCCGCCACCTATTCGGTGTTCGTCGATCGCGCGGTCGGTCTTATCGCGCTGGCGCTGGTGATCGCCGCGACGCTGCCGTGGAGCCTGTCGCTGATCGCCGACGAGCAGGGCCGGCTTGCGCTGCTATTGGTCGACGGCGCGGCGTTGGCGGCAGGACTGGGTTTCCTGGCGCTCGCTCCGATACCATGGCAGATGCTGCGGCGAATCTGGGCGGCGCGGCATTTCTTTGCCTGCTCCGAGATCGCAAACCGCGTGATCTTCAACCGCAACAGCGGCCCGAAGGTCGCGCTGCTGTCGCTGCTGGTGCACGTCTCCACCATCGTGATTGCCTGGTGCGTGGCGCGATCGATCGCAGCCCCGGCGCAATTCGGGCAATTATTCCAGCTTGTCCCGCCGGTAGTGCTGATTACCATGATCCCCATCTCGATCGCCGGCTGGGGATTGCGCGAAGCCGGCATGGGCCTTGCCTTCAGCTACGCCGGGATCCCGACCAGCGAGGGGGTAAACGTATCGCTGCTGTTCGGTGCGGTCTACTTCATCATCGGCGCCGTCGGCGGCTTGGTCTGGATCGCGAGCGCGGAGAAGGCAGCGAAAGGCGCCGCGCCGATCGAAGTCTCCGAATAGCCGGGCCTAACGTCCGACATGACCGCGCTCGACCCGTTCCCGCTTCTCGCTGCCATCGCCGTCTCAGCAGTGACATGCGCGGGCGTCATCCGGTCGATCATGCCGCTTCTGGTTCACTACGCGCTCGCACGGCCGAATGCGCGATCCTCTCACATCGTGCCGACGCCGCAGGGCGCCGGGGTCGCGGTGATCGTCGCGACACTGCTGGTGGCAGCCGCCATCGGCTACGCCGTGCCCGCCGCGACGGTGCCGGCCGCGCTGTTCGGCGCCACTCTGCTGATCGCGCTTGTCGGCGCGATCGACGACATCCGCCCGCTGCCGGTGATGGCGCGATTGCTGCTGCAGGCGATCGCGGTCGGCGCCGTGGTGTTCGTGTTGCCGGCCGAGAACCGCATCGTCGCCACGAGCCCGATCTGGATCGAGCGACTGCTGCTGCTGATCGCCGGCGTGTGGTTCGTCAACCTCGTGAATTTCATGGACGGGCTCGACTGGATGACCGTTGCCGAGGTGGTGCCCATCACCAGCGTGTTGGTGATGTTCAGCCTTGGCGGTGCGCTCCCGGCGTCTCCGACGCTGGTCGCGGCGGCGCTGGGCGGCGCGATGCTCGGTTTCGCGCCGTTCAATCGTCCGGTCGCGAAGCTGTTTCTCGGCGACGTCGGCAGCCTCCCGATCGGGCTGTTGCTGGGATGGTGCCTGCTCGAACTGGCATTGGCTCACCATCCCGCGGCCGCGCTGCTGCTGCCATTGTATTATCTGGCCGACACCGCGGTGACGCTGCTGCGCCGGATCGGCAACCGCGAGGCATTCTGGCGCGCGCACCGCTCGCATTTTTATCAGCGCGCAACCGACAAGGGCTTTTCCGTCAACGGCGTGGTCGGCCGGGTGTTTGCGCTCAATCTCCTATTGGGACTGCTCGCCGGCGTGACGGTCGCGTTCGCTTCGGTCGCCGTCGACATACTGGCGCTCGTGGCCGGCGTCACGCTGGTCACCCTGCTGCTGGTGCATTTTTCCCGACCGCGCCGCCCGCCGGCGCGCTGAGCTCTACTCGCCGTCCGCCCGGTACTCCGGAATCGCGTCCTTCAGAATCGCGACCACGCCTGCGTGATGATGCTGCGCGACCTCGCTTTGCAGGCCGACCAGCCAGTTTCGCATGGTCGCCAGCGGCAATTCGTTCGGACGCGCGGCGACGATGCCGGGGATGCCGATCTCGGTCGACGGTTCCTGCTTGGCAAACAGCAGTTCGTTCAGCCGCTCGCCCGGCCGGATGCCGGTGAACACGATGTCGATATCGTAGCCCGGCTGAAGTCCCGACAGGCGGATCATGCGCTCGGCGAGATCGACGATCTTCACCGGCTGTCCCATGCTGAGCACATAGACCGATGCGTCGGAATGCGCCGGCTCGAGCGCGTGGGTCGCCGCGGTGATGACGAGATCGCAGGCCTCGCGGATGGTCATGAAGAAGCGCACCATGTCCGGGTGAGTCACGGTGACCGGCCCGCCGAGGTCGATCTGGGCCTTGAATTTCGGCACCACCGAGCCGTTCGACGCCAGCACGTTTCCAAACCGCACCGAGATCAGACGCATCGCCGTCGTATTGACTGCATTGAGTTCGCGGTCGAGGCCCTGGCAGTACATTTCGGCAAATCGCTTGGTGAGCCCGAGCATCGACACCGGCTCGATCGCCTTGTCGGTCGAGATCATCACCATCGCCTGCGCGTTGGCGGCGCAGGCCGCGTCCGCCACATTGACCGAGCCGAAGATGTTGGTCTTGACGCCCTCCGACCAATCGCATTCCAGAATCGGGACATGCTTCAGCGCCGCGGCATGAAACACGATGTCGGGCTTGAACTCGGCGAAAAGCTGGAACACGCGCTCGCGGTCGCGGATGTCGGCGATGTGGCCTTCGACGATCGTGTTGCTGATCTTCGCCGACAGTTTTTCCGTAGCGCTGTGCAGCGCCGGCTCGGAGTTCTCGATCACCAGCAGCCGCGCCGCGCCGAAGGTCGTGACGCGGTCGCAGATCTCGAAACCGATCGAACCGCCGCCGCCGGTCACCACGATCGATCTGCCCTTGAGCAGGGTTTCGAGCCGGGCGTAGTCGATTTTGACGCTCGGCCGCAGCAGCAGGTCTTCGACGGCGACCGGCGCAAGCCGCGGGCGGTCGCGGCTTTCTTCCAGCGACGGCAGCCGGCTGACGGCAACGCCGTGCTTGCGCGCGCGGATCAGCACGGTTTCCGGCTGCGCTTCCGGGGCGAAAGCCGAGGGCATCATCACGATGCGCTGGATCGGCCTGCTGCGTCCGGAAAAGTCGTCGATCACATTCGTCAAATCATCGATCGCGCCGAGCACCGGGATGCCGCGGATGGTCTGGCCACGGTCGGACATCGACGGCGACAGGATGCCGACCGGCCAAAGCTGCTTCACCGCGCCGCTTTCGACGCCGCGCAGAAACACCTCGGCATCGGCGGCGCGCCCGATCAGCAGCGTCGGCGCGGCGTCGATCGACCGCGCCTGATTTCGCGTCCTGGTATAGCGGAAATAACGGTAGGCGAGCCGCGACCCGCTGAGGAACGACACCTCCAGAAACCAGTAGATCACGATCGTGGTCTTGCCGAGGAAGAACGTGCCGTAAACATTCGGCGCGAGAAAGATGTAATCCAGCACCAGCAGCGCGACCGTCAGCACGCTTGCGGCGCGCAGGATGTTCAACAAGTCCGGCAGCGAGATGAAGCGCCATTTGGTGGTGGTGAGCTGGAACGCGTAGCAGACGAAGAAGCTGAAGATCATGAAGTACGGCAGGATCGCCGCCAGCAGCGGCAGCCGCTCCATCAGGTTCTCGCCGTCGAAGCGCAGCATGAAACTGCAGATCACGGCGAACCCGGTGGCGCCGACATCGTGGATCGCGATCAGCCAGTTCCGATAGGTGAATGCGGAGATCCGGGCCATCAGCGCGCCCGCCGCGATTGGCGCCGACGCATCATGACTGGCCCTTGCGTGCGCGCGCCACCAGAGCGCTTGTGCTGAAGCCCGGCAGCACGTCGACGATCAGCACCTCGCCGCCATTGGCGGTGACGATCTCATGACCGACAACGGTGTCGCGGGTGTAATCGCCGCCTTTCACCAACACGCTGGGCGCGATCCGCGCGATCAACTTAATGGGAGTGTCTTCCTCGAACAGCACGACGAGGTCGACCGCCTCCAATGCGGCCAGCACCTCGGCGCGCGCCCGTTCGTTCTGGACGGGGCGTTCCCTGCCTTTGAGACGCCGAACCGAATCGTCGGTATTGAGGCCGACCACAAGCCGGTCGCAGGCCGCGCGGGCCGCGGTCAGCACCTTGACGTGTCCGGGATGCAGGATGTCGAAGCAGCCGTTGGTGAAGCCGATGCGCAATTCCTGCCGGCGCCATTCCTTGAGTTGCGCGTCGAGGTCGTCGGCCGTCGCGACGATTTTCTCCTCGGCCGCCAGAAACGCGTGCGGCAGCAGCTTGCGGCGAAGTTCGTCGAGCGTGACAACGGCAGTCCCTTTCTTGCTGATGGCGACCGACGCGCCCGCGGCCGCTACACGCAAAGCGGTTTCCCAGTTGGCGGCCGCCGCCATCGTCACCGCGACCATGGCGGCGACCGTATCGCCTGCACCGGAGGTGTCGCGGACTTTCACCGGCAAGGCGGGCACGTGGATCGCGTCGCCGTTGCGCGGCACCAGCGTCATGCCGTGCGCGCTCTGCGTGATCAGCATGGCATCGCAATCTGCCAGAACCATCGATTCCTTCGCGGCGGTGGCGATGCCGTGTTGAGAGTCGGCGCGGCTGCGGGTTGCCTCGGCGAATTCCTTGCGGTTCGGCTTGATCAGCGTGGCGCCGCGATAGATCGCGAAGTTCGCGCTTTTCGGATCGACGATCACGCGCTTGCCGAGCTTGCGGGCGGCGTCGATCACTACAGCGATGACTTTCGCCGTCAGCACGCCCTTGGCGTAATCGGACAGCAGCACTATGTCGCATCGCGCGAGCTGCGGCAGGATGACGTCGATCAGTTTCTGCTCGATGGCAGCCGAGGCCGGCGCGGCGAGTTCCCAATCGGCGCGCAGCATGTGGCTGGAAAAGTGCTCCGAGACGAAGCGCACTTTGCGGGTGGTCGGTCGCGCCGCGTCGCTCACCAGCAGCGGCTCGATCCGGGCCAGCATGGCGAGTTCGGCCGCGAGCAGGCGGCCGGTATCGTCGTCGCCGATCAGGCCGACGAAGATGCAATGCGCGCCGAGCGAGGCGATGTTGCGCGCGACGTTTCCAGCGCCGCCGATATTGGTTTCGCTGCGCTGGACCGCGATCACCGGCGCCGGCGCTTCCGGCGACATGCGCGACACCTCGCCATAGACGAATTCGTCTTGCATCAGGTCGCCGATGCACAACACCGTCTGGCGGACGATCGCGCGCGAGAGGGCATCAAAATCGAACATCACGTTCCATGGTCTTGCGCGCGGTCATCGATAGCGATCGGCCGTGCCGAGAAAGCCTCCGACATAGGCTTCGACCGCAGCCTCGAGCGGCGTGAAGCCGCCGTTATATCCGGCGCGGCGCAGCCGATCACCCTCGCTCCGGGTGAAATACTGATAGCTGTCGCGGATTTGCGCCGGCATCTCGATATAGTCGATGTTGGGCGGAGCGCCGAGCGACGCATAGGCCGCCGTGATGAGGTCGCGAAAGCTGCGCGCATGGCCGGTGCCGACATTGAACAGGCCGCTCACCGCAGGCGTTGCCAGCAGCCACATCATCACCCGCACAACATCATCGACATAAATGAAGTCGCGGCGCTGGTCGCCGTCGGCGATGCCCTCGCGGTGCGACTTGAACAGTTGCACTCGCTGGCCGGACTTGATGTCGTCGAAGCGGCGCGCCAGCACGCTCGCCATGGTGCCCTTGTGATATTCGTTCGGGCCGAACACGTTGAAGAATTTCAGCCCCGCGCATTGCGGCGGCATCGAACGCTGGCGCGCCACGCGCTCGGCGACCGCAACATCGAACAGATGCTTGCTCCAGCCGTACAGGTTCATCGGCCGCAGCTTGTTCAGCGCAGGCAGCGACGGATCGTCGTCGAAGCCTTGCGCGCCGTCGCCATAGGTCGCGGCGGATGATGCGTAGATCAACGGCGTCGGATGCAACGTGCACCAATCGAGCAGCACCATCGACAGCCGAAAATTGGTGCCGATCACCAGGTCGGCGTCGGTCGCGGTGGTCTCCGAGATCGCACCCATATGAATGACGGCGTCGAGCTTGCGGCCGTGGAGCCAGACCGGCAGCTCGCTCGGCGGAACGATATCGGCCAGTTGGCGCTTGGCGAGATTGCGCCATTTGCCCTCGGAGCCGAGCACGTCGCAAATCGCCACGTCGGACCGGCCGGCGTCGTTCAACGCGGCCACGACGTTCGATCCGATAAAACCGGCGCCCCCGGTCACCAGCAACATGTCCCTGCCTCGACTGCGAGCGGCCACCTTTGCCCCACTCCCGTTCCGCAGGCAACTCGAAGTGTGGCGCGTGGTGAACTCTCGGCCGCGTCCATGAAATCCGGCTGGACGGCACGGGGCACAGGCGCTAACCGCTGCTTCAAAGCTCCGCGCACGTGTGCAATGGCACGATTAAATAATGAATTATAATTCATTGAAGACAAGCTTGGCGGGCGCCGCGGATAGCGCGGCAACGAGCCCGGTCTTGATGATACCTTATATGTGGATCGGGGATTTCGTGCGCTGCCACACCGTGGTCCGGGTTCTCAAGGATCGCTGGCCGAACCGCCCGGTCGACGTGCTCAGCACCACGCTGTGTGCGCCGCTGCTCGATTACATGCCCGGCGTCCGCCGGGCGGTGGTCTGGGACCTGCCGCGCAGCCGCATTGCGGTCGGCCAGGAGGTTGCGCTGGCGCGGCGGCTGCGCACGAAGCAATACGGCGACGCGCTGGTGATGCCCCGCACCTTCAAGTCCACCATCGCGCCGCTGCTTGCCGGAATCCCGAACCGGACCGGCTTCATCGGCGAATTGCGCTTCGGCATGCTGAACGACTGGCGTACCGGCGAAAAAGCCCTGCCCCGCATGGTGGATCGTTGCGCGGCATTGGCGCTGCCGGCGGGTCTCGACCTGCCGACGGATTGGCCCGAGCCGCAACTTGTCGTCCCGCAAGCCGAGATCGCCGCCTGGCGCGCCAGCCGCCAGCTCGGCCCCGCGACCGCCGTGGCGCTGGCGCGCAAAGCGGTGGCGCTGATTAACCTCGGCACCGGC
>CAXUBE010000021.1:0-18943 GCA_964249215.1 uncultured Rhodopseudomonas sp.
TCCCGATGTTGCAATGCGGCTTGTTTCGTTCGAATTTAGCTTTGGCTATATCGATCCATGCTCGTCGACCGCACCGCATCCTGCGCGGCGAAACCGGCGGCTGGTTACTGCGGAAAACCACCCTGTTCAAGGCGGAAGTTCTGATCAATCTCGCGCGCAATGTTGCGACCGGCTGATGCAGGCGCAGCGACAAGAATATCGATCGGGAGCATTCATGAACGTCCGCGCCACCGCGTCAACATCCGCTTCGCGGCGCACGCCGCCGCTGCCGATGGCCAGGCCCGAACGCCTCGGTCCGTCGCCGGCGCGGCTGCTCGGGTCGGCCGTCATCCCCGCGAAGGCGGGGAACCGGTATTCCGTGACATTCGTGTTGAACATCCACGTCGCCGATGACCGGATCGTCCGCCTGCGCGGACGATGACGTTTGTGTGTCGCGCGACGGCCTATCACATCAGCTAACTGATCGTGGCGCCGCCGTCGATCACCATCGACTGGCCGGTCATGAAGTTGCCGGCAGCCGAGCCCAGGAACACCGCGGCGCCCGCGATCTCGTCCGGAATGCCGATCCGCAACAGCGGCGAGCGCGCCGTCGATGCTTTCAGGTTTTCCGGATTGTCCCACAGCGCCTTGGCGAAGTCGGTCTTGATCAATCCCGGCGCGATGCAGTTCACCCGCACATTGTACGGCCCGTATTCGCAAGCCAGATTGCGCGCGAGCTGCATGTCGGCGGCCTTCGAAATCGCATAGGCGCCCAGGATGGTCGAGCCTTTCAATCCGCCGATCGAGGACACGATGATGATCGCCCCGTCCTTGCGCGCGATCATCTGCGGCACCACCATGCCGATGATCCAGTTGTTGGCGACGATGTTGTTGTCGAGGATCTTGCGGAACTGATCGTCGGAGATGCCGCCGAGCGGGCCGTAATAAGGATTCGACGCCGCGTTGCAGACCAGCACGTCGATCTGCCCGAAGGCGCGATTGCTCTCGTCGATCAGATGCTGCAGGTTTTCCTTGCCGGAGATATTGGCGGCGATCGCGACCGCACGGCCGGCCCCGTATTTGGCGTTGATTTCGCCGGCGACGGCGTCGCAGACGTCCTGCTTGCGCGACGAGATCACGACGCGGGCGCCGTGTTCGGCCATCCGCTCGGCGATGGCGCGGCCGATGCCGCGCGACGAGCCGGTGATCACCGCGGATTTTCCGGTCATGTCGAACAAGGTCATGCGTTTCTCCCGTTGTTTTTGCGGCGTTTGCGCCGGCCTTGGTTTTGATCGTCAAGCGAGTTTGATCGTGGACACCGCGATTTCCGGCCCGGCCGGCTGATGCATCGCGTTGTGCGCGGCGCCCGCGATCCACGGCTGCTGGTTCACCATCGGAATCCGCCAGCCGCTATGGCCGTCGCTGGCAAGATGATCGAGCCGCGTGATCGAGCAATTGTCGATGGTGAACGCAAGCCCCCGCTCCGGCTGATCGCCGAGCGCGACGCCGATCGCGGCCTTGATGGTGCCGCCATGCGCCACCGCAACGATGTCCTGGCCGGCATGGCTTTGATTGATGCGCGCGATCGAGCGCCGCACGCGATTGTACAGATCCATGAAGCTTTCGCCGCCCGGCGCCGGATCGTCGATCGGCGCGAACCAGTAGCTGCCCACCGCGATCGGGCGGCTGGCGAAGAACGCGGCGCGGTTGAGACCCTGCCATTCGCCGAGATGCTGTTCGTTGAAATCGGCCTCGTGCGACATCGCCGCGGGCTTCGGGAATCCCGCGGCCCAGATCGCCTCCGCGGTCTGATGCGTGCGCACCAGCCTGCTCGCGATCCAGTTCGCGTTGCGCGGCAGGATCTTGCCGACCGCGGCGAACACCACGCCGTCGCTGGTGTCGCAGCGGATGTCCTTCTGGCCGTAGATGCAGCCGCCGTCCTCGCGCACCGGCGCGTGGCGCACCCACCACCACCGCGTCGCGACCACGCCGGCCGGCACCGAATGCTGTGCGACGAACGGTTTGTCCGCGGTCGTGTCAGCGCCACCCTTTTCAGCAGCAGACTTGGCGGCATCGGACATTCGCTGTAACCCTTCGCTGGCGTGTCAAGTCGCTGTACGTCAGAGCGCAGGCTGCCTCAAGTCACTTGTATCTGACAAATATCCGGCTCGCGCGCGAGGCGCGTCGGCGCTTCGAATCAGCATGGCGGCAAACGCCACATCATTGAGCAGGGAGCAACCCATGGGCCGCCTCGAAGGCAAATCCGTCATCATCACCGGCGCGGGAAGCGGCATCGGCCGCGCGGCATCGCTGATGTTCACGCGCGAGGGCGCCAGGCTGATCGCGGTCGATCGCTCCGATGGCGTCGCCGAGACGGTCGCGCAGGTGCGCCAAGCCGGCGGCGTCGCGGAGGCGGTGACGGCGGACGCCGGCGCCGAGGCCGACGTGATCGCGTTCATCGCCGAAGCGCTGTCGCATTACGGCCGGCTCGATGCGATCTGGGCCAATGCCGGCGTCAGCGGCGGGCTGGTGCCGCTGCACGAGCAGAGCGTCGCGCATTGGCAGGAGGTGCTGCGGGTCAATCTGATCGGGCCGTTTCTGGCGATCAAGCACGCGATGCCGCACATGATCGCGCAGAACTCCGGCGCGATCGTCTGCACCGCGTCGGTCGCGGGACTGAAAGCCGGCGCCAGCGGCCATCCCTATGCGGCAAGCAAGGCCGGCGTCATCAGCCTGGTGCAGACCACCGCCTATTCGCTGTCGGGCACCGGGGTGCGGATCAACGCAGTATGTCCGGGGCTGATCGAGACCGGCATGACCAAGCCGATCTTCGACAACGCCAAGGAGCGCGGCACCGACCACAAGATCGGCCAACTCAATCCGTTGAAGCGCGCCGGCCAGCCGCACGAACTCGCGGCCATGGGGCTGTTCCTCGCCAGCGACGAAGCATCCTATGTCAACGGCCAGGCGTTCCCGGTCGATGGCGGCCTGACCGCGTCAATGCCGTATGCCGGCAAGCCGGTGTAGTGGTGCTAAGGCGCGGGCGCAGCCGTCCATTGTGGCCGTCATACTCCGCGAAAGCGGAGTAACCATTACTCCAGAGCGCTGCGATCTATGCCATCGGATCATTGGCACTCTGATACCGGGTCGCCCGGTCAAGCAGGGCGACGACGCCGGTGCCTACCCCGCCCCCGCCTGCCGGGCATAGTGCCACGAGGCCTGCGCCAGCGGCACGGTGCGCGCGGCGGATTCGCGGGCCTTCTCGGAGGCCGCGGTGCCGTCGCGGATGCGCCCCGCGATCCCCTGGGTGATGCCGGCGAGCCGAAACAGGTTGTAGGCGAAGTACCAGTTCATGTCCGGTACCGCAGCGCTGCCCGCAGCCTTGCAATAGATCGCGGCGGCCTCGTCCATTGTCGGAATGTTGAGCGCCTTGAAGTCCGCCCCGTCGAGCCCCGGCATGATCCACTGCATCAGCAGATAGGTGAAATCCGCCATCGGATCGCCGAGCGTCGACAGCTCCCAATCCAGCACCGCCTGCACCGTCGGCGCGCCGGCGTGGAAGATCATGTTGTCGAGCCGGAAGTCGCCATGCACCACCGAGACGCGCTGCTGCGCCGGCACGGTGCGCGGCAGCCACTCGATCAGCCGCTCGACCTCATCGATCTCCTGGGTCTGCGAGGCGCGATACTGCTTGGTCCAGCGGTCGACCTGGCGCGCGAAGTAATTTCCGGGCTTGCCGAAATCGGACAGACCGATCGCCGCGGGATCGTAGCCGTGCAGCTTCGCAAGCGTCTCGATCTTGCTGACGAAGATCGCGCGCCGCGCTGCCGGCGGCTGGCTCGGCAGCGTCGGGTCCCAGAACACCCGGCCCTCTTCCATCGACATGATGTAGAACGCCGCACCGATCACCGCGTCGTCGGTGCACAGCGCGTAAGCTTTGGCGACCGGGAAACCCTGCGGGCCGAGTGCCGCGATGACGCGGTATTCGCGGTCCACCGCATGCGCGGAGGGCAGCAGTTTCCCGAACGGCTTGCGCCGCATCACGTAGGACCGGTTCGGCGTGGTGAGCCGGTAGGTCGGGTTCGACTGCCCGCCCTTGAACTGCGCGACGCTCAAGGGGCCCTGGTAGCCCTCGACATGGTCCTGCATCCACGCCGAAAGCCGCGCCTCGTCGACGCGGTGGCGTTCCTCGACCGGCTTGGTGCCGGTATAGTCTTCATCCTGCCGAAACCCGACCAACGGACGTCCCCTGCTTTTCTTGTCGCGTGTCTTGCGACCGCACGCGTCGCCCGTCGATCCGCCTAGTGCGACGCCGGCGCGTTGGCGTATTTGCGCATCTCGAGCCGGGCGATCGCGCGGTTGTGCACCTCGTCCGGACCGTCGGCGAGCCGCATGGTGCGCATCGAGGCGTAGTCGCGCGCAAGTCCCGCATCGTCGGAGACGCCGGCGGCGCCGAACGCCTGGATCGCCTGGTCGATGATCTTCAGCGCCATGTTGGGAGCGGCGACCTTGATCATCGCGATCTCGAGCTGCGCGGTCTTGTTGCCGACCTTGTCCATCATGTCGGCGGCCTTCAGGCACAACAGCCGGTTCATCTCGATGTCGGTGCGGGCCTCCGCGATGCGCTGCTCCCAGACCGAGAAGTCGATGATCTTGCGGCCGAAGGCGGTGCGCGACGACAGCCGGCGCACCATCTTTTCCAGCGCCTCCTCGGCCTTGCCGATGGTGCGCATGCAGTGATGGATGCGGCCCGGGCCGAGCCGGCCCTGGGCGATCTCGAAGCCGCGGCCCTCGCCGAGCAGGATGTTGCCGACCGGAACGCGGACATTTTCCAGCAGCACCTGGGCGTGGCCGTGCGGCGCGTCGTCGAAGCCGAACACCGGCAGCATCTTCTCGACCTTGACGCCCTTGGCGTCGGCCGGCACCACGATCTGCGACTGCGCCTGATGCTTCGGCGCGCCGGGATCGGTCTTGCCCATCACGATCATCACCGCGCAGCGCGGGTCGCCCATGCCGGACGACCACCATTTGCGGCCGTTGATGACGTATTCGTCGCCGTCGCGCCGGATCGAGGTCTCGATATTGGTGGCGTCGGAGGATGCGACCGCGGGCTCGGTCATCAGGAACGCGGAGCGGATCTCGCCGTCCATCAAGGGACGCAGATATTTGCGCTTCAGGTCTTTCGACGCGTAGCGCATGAACACTTCCATGTTGCCGGTGTCCGGCGCCGAGCAGTTGAACACTTCCGAGGCCCAGCCGATATGGCCCATCTGCTCGGCAAGCGGCGCGTATTCGAGATTGGTCAGGCCGGCGCCGCGAAATTCATCGTCCTCATGCGCCGACGGCGGCATGAACATGTTCCAGAGCCCCTCGGCGCGGGCCTTCTTCTTCAATTCCTCGACGATCGGGATCACCTTCCAGCGCTCGCCGGCCTCGTCCTGCTGCCGATAGACCGGCACCGCCGGGCGGACATGCCTCGTCATGAATGAATCGACGCGGCCGAGCCATTCGCGCTGGCGGTCTGACATCGTGAAGTCCATGGAACGTTCCTCGCTTTTTTGAAAAGGCCGTCGTTTGGCCGGCACTGTCTCTCCGCCGACGGACCGAGTCAATTCGTGCCGCGCAGCTCCGCGCGCCGCGTCTTGGCCAAGAAGCGCATTGACATCCGGCGCATGGTCACGCGCCGCGGTCGCCAGCGCGTTGCAGGTTGAGGCCGCGCCGGCGCCGTGTTAGGTGAACGCTCCTTTGCGGGTGTAGCTCAATGGTAGAGCAGCAGCCTTCCAAGCTGAATACGAGGGTTCGATTCCCTTCACCCGCTCCAACAGGTTTCCACCGCAGCGCGACGTTTGCGGTGCGAGGGAACCGGCAGCGCATTGCGGCATTGCATCCCCGGCCGTCCGGTTCGACGACGGTTGTGGGGACAGATCATGCGCCATCGCCGACTTCGCCGACACCCGATGCGTCCTGCTCCGGGCCGCCCGCGCCATGGCGCCTTCCAGATCCCGCGCCACAGCGCTTTTCCGATCAAGAATAGCTGAGCGAGGGCTGCGATGTCGGATACAGTCGAACTGCCGGCCGGCAAGGCCGAGGCCTCGCACACGGCGCGTGACCGAGGCGCCAACACGATCGGAGGACATGTGAGCGAGTTCGAGGTGCAGGAGGGCTTGCCCTTCCCGCTAGGCGCATGCTGGGACGGCCACGGCACCAACTTTGCGCTGTTCTCGGCCAACGCCACCAAGGTCGAGGTGTGCCTGTTCGACGGCGATAAGGAACGCCGCATCGAGCTTCCGGAATATACCGACGCGGTGTTTCACGGCTACATTCCGGATGTGAAGCCGGGCACATTCTACGGCTACCGCGTGCACGGGCCGTACGAGCCGGACAACGGCCACCGTTTCAACCCCAACAAGCTCTTGCTCGACCCTTACGCGCGCGCCCATGCAGGCGAGCTGAAATGGGACCCGGCCGTATTCGGCTACACCATGGAAAGCGGCGACGACACCACTTTCGACGAGCGCGACAGCGCGCCGTTCGTGCCGAAATGCGTGGTGGTCGATTCCGATTTCGACTGGAAGGGCGAGCCCGGCCGCAAGATCATCCCGTGGGACCAGACCATCATCTACGAGACCCACGTCAAGGGCTTCACGAAATGCCATCCCGGCGTGCCGGAGAATCTGCGCGGCACCTATGCCGGCTTCGGCAGCCAGCCGGTGGTGGACTATATCTCATCGCTCGGCATCACCGCGGTCGAGTTGCTGCCGGTGCATACCTTCGTCAATGACAGCCATCTTCTGGAAAAGAAGCTGACCAATTACTGGGGCTACAATACCATCGGCTTTTTCGCGCCGGACCCGCGCTACGCCGCGGACGTGCCGAACAGTCTGCGCGAGTTCAAGGAGATGGTGTCGCGGCTGCACAATGGCGGCGTCGCGGTGATCCTCGACGTGGTCTACAACCACACCGCCGAAGGCAACGAACTCGGGCCGACACTGTCTTTCAAGGGCATCGACAACGCCAGCTACTACCGGCTGCTGCCCGAGAAGAAGCGCTATTACATCAACGACACCGGCACCGGAAACACCGTCAACCTGTCGCATCCGCGCGTCATTCAGATGGTCAATGACAGCCTGCGCTACTGGGCCAACGAGATGCACATCGACGGTTTCCGCTTCGATCTCGGCACCATCCTCGCCCGCGAGGTCTACGGCTTCGACGAGCAGAGCGGCTTCCTGAAGGCCGTCGACCAAGACCCGGTGCTGTCCTCGGTCAAGCTGATCGCCGAACCGTGGGATTGCGGCCCCGGCGGCTATCAAGTCGGCGGCTTCCCGCCCGGTTGGGCGGAATGGAACGACAAGTTTCGCGATACGGTGCGCGACTACTGGCGCGGCGAGGCCGATGTCGCAGCACTCGCGCCACGGCTGTCCGCATCGGGCGACCTGTTCAACAAACAAGGCCGCCGCGCCTGGGCCAGCGTCAATTTCGTTACCGCGCATGACGGCTTCACGCTCAACGACTGGGCGAGCTACAACGAGAAGCACAACGAGGCCAATGGCGAGGACAACAAAGACGGCAGTTCCGATAACCGTTCGTGGAATTGCGGCGCGGAGGGGCCGACCGACGATCCCGCGATCAGGGCGCTGCGCGAACGCCAGAAGCGCAACATGCTGGCGACGCTGTTGCTGGCGCAGGGCACGCCGATGCTGCTCGCCGGCGACGAATTCGGCCGCACCCAGCAGGGCAACAACAATGCCTATTGCCAGGACAGCGAGATTTCCTGGGTGGACTGGAAGCTCGGCGACGACGCCGAGGACCTGTTGAAATTCACCAAGCGGCTGACGGAGCTCCGGCGCATTTATCCGACGCTGCGCCGCAGCCGGTTTCTGACCGGCCAGCGCGACGAGCAACTCGACGTTTGCGACCTGATCTGGATCAACGCCAATGGCGGGTCGATGCAGGACGAGCATTGGAGCGACAGCACCGTCAAATGCTTCGGGATGCTGATGGACGGCCGCGCGCAGAAGACCGGCATCCGCAGGCACGCCGAGGATGAAACCGTGCTGCTGGTCGTCAACAGCTTCGACGGTCTCGTCGATTTCACCCTGCCGGAGGTTCCGCACGGCGCCAAATGGGCGTTGCAGCTCGACACCAACATCCCGGACGGAGCGCCGGGTGCCGAATTTTCGTGCGGCTCGATGTATCAGGTCACGGCGCGGTCACTTCTGCTATTCGGCCTGAAGGAATAGCCAATAAGTCAGACGCCTGCTGATAGTTTTTGCAGACCTCGTTGCCTGCGACCAGGAACGAATTCCGGTCGCCACCATTGTTGCGAACCAAAAATATCCGCATAATGGATAGAGCTGTGAAAATTCGCGCGGGGTATAATATTGCCTTCCGGTGTCTCCAGGAGACGCCGATGAACCTGTTGCTGAGCGTGCATCCCTCGCGCCGGCAGCACATCATCGGCGAGCATCGCATCCGCTTTTCCCCGGGCGTCGAGTCGCGCGATTTCACGGACATGTTCGGCAATGTCTGCACCCGGATCGTCAGCCCGCTGGGCCGCATCGACATCAGCAACGACTTCCTCATCGAGGATAGCGGCCTGCCGGACGCGGTGGCGCCGGGCGCGCGGCAGCATCCGATTTTCGAATTGCCCGACGACGCGCTGATCTATCTGCTCGGCAGCCGCTATTGCGACACCGACAAGCTGTCCAATCTGGCATGGTCGCTGTTCGGCGGCATCAATTCGGGCTGGGAGCGCGTGCAGGCGATCGTCGATTACGTCCACAACCGCATCAGCTTCGGTTATCAGTACGCCCGCTCCGACCGCACCGCGTCAGAAGGCCATGCCGAACAGATCGGCGTGTGCCGCGACTTCGCGCATCTGGCGGTGACGCTGTGCCGCTGCATGAACATCCCGGCGCGCTATTGCACAGGCTATCTCGGCGACATCGGCGTGCCGCCTGATCCGGCGCCGATGGATTTCAGCGCCTGGTTCGAGGTCTATCTCGACGGCCAATGGTTCACGTTCGACGCGCGGCATAACCATCCGCGGATCGGCCGCATCGTAATCGCCCGAGGCCGCGACGCCGCCGACGTCGCGATTTCGACGAGCTTCGGCTTCGCGCAACTGGTGAAGTTCGAAGTGGTCACGCTGCAACAGCCGGACCGGTCTGAACTGCCGTTCGCGAATGTGGCGTAGCCTCGCGCCCGGCGCGGACGATTGATGACGAGACCGCTGCACCGCACGATGCAGCGACGTTGGAATTGTCCTGGTCAGTTGTCCTGATCAGTTGTCCTGGTCAGTTGTCTTGGGCATGAGATTGGTGGGGGAAGAAGGACTCGAACCTTCGAAGTCGTAAGACGGCTGATTTACAGTCAGCTCCCTTTGCCACTCGGGACACTCCCCCGCTCGTCGTCGCCGGACCCGTTCGTCGTCGCGATGTCGAAAGGTCCGACTGGCGCAAAAGCGAGCCCGCTTGCGGGCATCCAATCGACCGGGGTTATGGGCGAAGCCGCCCCCCAAAGTCAACCTGAGCGGCGGGCGACCCCGACGCCACTTCCCGCGGGCTGGCCGCCCACGCGCGGCCTGCCGCCGGCGCCAAATTGCCATCGGCGGGGCGCCGTGGGACAAGGGCGGATGGGCGCGCGCGACCGCAACTCACGCTTTACCCGACGCGACGGCGGCGACCGAGGCGGACGGCCTGATCATGCGCGGACGCCCCGCGCGCGCGACACGCTCGCGGACGGGACCGCGATCCTGTACGGCTGGCACACGGTGACGGCCGCCCTCGGCAATCCGCAACGCCGGATCCGCAAGCTTCTGCTCACCGAGAACGCCGCCCGCCGGCTCGCCGACGACAACATCGCCACCCGGGTGACGCCGGACATCGTGCGGCCGAGCGAGATCGACGATCGGCTCGGGCCGGACGCCGTGCATCAAGGGCTGCTCGCCGAGGCCGATCCGCTGGAGCCGCCGGACATCGATGCCCTCGCGCAAGAAGGCATCGTGCTGGTGCTGGACCAGATCACCGACCCGCACAATGTCGGCGCGATCATGCGTTCGGCGGCGGCGTTTGCCGTGAAGGCGATCGTCACCACCGCGCGGCACAGCCCGGAGGCGACCGGCGTGCTCGCCAAATCCGCCTCAGGCGCGCTGGAACTGGTGCCGCTGATCGCGGTGCAAAATTTAGCCCGCACGCTGACCGGGCTCAACGAGCGCGGCTTTCTCACCGTCGGGCTCGACAGCGAGGGCGATTGCGATCTCGGCGCGGCGGCGCTGACGCAGCCGCTGGCGCTGGTGCTCGGCGCCGAAGGCAAGGGCCTGCGGCAATTGACCCGGCAGACCTGCCGCCTGGTGGCGCGGCTCGACATGCCAGGCGGGATCAAGAGCCTCAACGTATCCAATGCCGCGGTGCTGGCGCTCTATATCGGCGCCACCAGGCTCGGCCTGATGCAATAATCGGACAGGCCAGAGCCCGCCCGCATCTCTGCGGACGGGCTTTGGGTATGCGGTCGAAGAATCAGTAGTAGCGGCGCAGCGGCATCTGGTGGCCGTAGCCGCGCGGCGTGCCGTAGCGCATGTTGTGCGGCATGCCGTAGCCATAATGCCGCGGCGCATAGCCATAATGCCGCGGCATGTAACCATAGTGGCGCGGCGCATAGCCGTAACGACGCGGGGTGTAGCCGTAATAGCCGGTATGCGCGCGCCACGGGCGGAAGTGGGTGCGCGGACGATAGCTGTAGCTGGCGGGGCCGCGCCAGGCCGGCGCGCCGGCATAATCATGCGAGGTGGCGCTGGCGTAGCGCCCGCCGGTGTAGCGATAGCCGGTGCCATAGCCGCTCCAGCCCGACACCGCGCGCTCCTGATAGGTCGGGGTCGGCGCGAATTCGCCGGGGCCGGAATAAACCGGGCCCTGGTTGACGTAGTAATATTGCTCGGTATCCGGCAGTTGCTGATAGGCCGAGGCGCCGTACCCGTAGCCGGTCGACGCATAGCCGCCGCACGGGCTCGCATAGGTCTGCGCGCATGGCGAGCACGCGCTGGTGAACAGGCCGCCTCCGCATGCCAGCGCCGGCGCGGCGCTCACAGTCACGACGGCGAACGCCGCCACCAATCCTGATATCGTCTGACGCATATACTCTCTCCTGTTAAGTCGTTTTTTGATTGGGTCTGGTTCGGTGGTTAGGGTCTTGGTCGTCTGGAATGGCGGCGCGGCGGATAAGGCTGCGTCTGCGGAGGTGCCATGATCACTTGCGGCGGCTCCAGCGGCACGGCGGGCTCCGCGATGTGCGGCGTCGACTGCGCCGCATAGGACCGGTGATAGCTTTCGGCGCCCTGCCCGCGACGCGCTGGCGGCTCGATCTCCAGCCGGCCGTAGCCCGGCTGATGGCCCGCGCTCGGAAAGTAATGCCCGACCTGCAACGGCTCGACCGGACGGCCGCCGTAAACCGTGGGCTGAACATGGATGCCGCGGGCGAGACCCCAATCGCCTTCCACCACCGCATAGGACGCATCGCGTCCGCTGATGATGATCGGCACGCCGGGACGACCCGGAATCACCAGCACGGGGCCGCCGTCGGCCTTCGCCGGCAGCGTCATCGCGCCGAACAGCGCCAGCGCCTGCAATCCACGCATCATGGGGGTTCTCGCCTGCATGAGAAAGACCTAACGCGAAACGCTCAGCGATGGGTTAAGGCGCGGCCGCGAACTGCCGGTAACGCTAACGCGTAAGGATCGCGGCGCGCGCAATTACACGTGCGCGCGTAGCAATCGTTAACGCAGCTTCGCCGCCGCACGCCGCGCGGAAAGGGAATCCGGCGGCGCCGGGGAAGTTCCGGGATCATGAGACGCGCCGCGCCTGGATGGGTGGTGCCGGTTGAGAGGATTGAACTCCCGACCTTCGGTTTACAAAACCGCTGCTCTACCGCTGAGCTAAACCGGCGGCCACGCCACAACGGGAGCTGTTCTGAAACGAGCGCTCCGCCGCAAGGCCGTGGACGCCTGTGTATGGCAACGGCCCGTTCGCCGTCAACGCGCGGTCGCAGCCACGCAAACCTGCATTCTACGCAAGAAGCCGCCCAACCGGGCGGCTTCTCCACGCTGGCTTGACGTCGGGCATCAGGACTGCTCCTGCTCCATCGTGACCGCGACGTCGCCGTTAGCCGAGAGCCGCACTTTCTGCCCCTCGACCTCGGCGACCAGACCGAGAGCGATGAAATGGTGGTGGCCCTTGTGCGAGCCCTCGCCGCTGTCGGCCTTGGTGAGCTTGATCCGGCCGTTCTCGACCTTGTCGACGGTACCGACATGGACGCCGTCCGCGCCGATCACTTCCATATGTTCTTTGATGTCTGCCATCGCGCCTTGTCCTGTTGTGGACCGATGCAACGCGCGGAAACCGGATCGGTTGCTCCTCGTGCCGCGTCGCAGGCGGCAGGATCGAAGATCAGGCCGCACAGCGCCGCAAGATTGAGCGAACACGCCAGCATCAGCACGATGGCGAGACCGGAAGCAAGACCGGCGGGCGCGGCGAGCAGGCAGGTTTTCGATGGCGTCTGCATGGCCCGAAAACCTTCGGGCGATTCTGCGGCTTGAGTCCCGGCCAATATTTTTGCGCCGGTTCAGGACTCGTTAACCTTCGATTCTCGCGCTGCGGCCGTGTCTTCACGCGCCATAAAGGCCGGCGCGAAGCCGGCCTTCGGCGATCCCAAGCGTGCGGCTCAGTATTTGGCGACCACCGGGCCGCCCCAGCCGAAGCGATAGTTCAGGCCCGCCTTGACGGTGTGTTCGTCGTCGCGAAACGAGGAGCCGACGATCGGCGGCGGTCCGCCGACGAAATTGGTGTTGTCGAACTTGTAGTACTGATATTCGACCTTGGCAGACCAGCTCGGCGCAAACATGTATTCCAGGCCGGCGCCGACCGTGTAGCCGTCCTGCCGGTTGCCGGTCGTCGCGAAACCGACCGGCGTGCCGGCGACGCTGACGCCGAGGTTGTTGTCGCGATAGGCGTAGCCTCCCTTGCCGTACAGCAACGCCGGTCCCCAGGTATAGCCAAGCCGGCCGGTCACCGAGCCGAGCCCGCGTGTATCAGACGTCACCAGCGCGCCGCCCGGAAAAAGGATGCCGCCGCTGTTGTTCTGCGGCAGCCAGCTATATTGCGCCTCGATGCCGACGACCCAGTTCGGCGAGAATTGATAGTCCGCGCCGCCCTGAACGCCGCCCAGGAAGCCCCCTGAACTGCTCGCGATATTGTTGTCGCCGGCAAACGCGCCGCCGAGATGGCCGCCGATATAGAAGCCGGTCCAGTTGTAGACCGCCTGCGGCGGCGTATAGGGCGCCTTGGTATAGGTGCGCGAGGGAATGTCCGCAGCCAAGGCGGGCGCCGCGACCAAGCACGCTGCGGCTGCGCCCATCAAAAATCTATGCATCACTCGTCCCATCATCGTTGTCCCTGTGTCGCCCTTGTGGTCAAAACAACGTGGCGTCAGTTTGGTTGCTCTGCGGCAATGATGGCGCCCAACTGTGGCGGATGCGCCACGCGCCGCGTCGGTGTGCCTATAAGTTGCAGCGGGTGAAAAATCGTTCCGGTCAGCGCGACAATTTTTCCAATTCCGGAAACGGAGCGTAAGTGACACCCGCGCAGACCTCGCGGGAGTCCTCGACCATGCGGTCGAGCCGGGCATCGACATGAACCACCGCCCGCTCGCGCGGTTCGCCGTAGCTGCCGTCGGACTGCTTTTGCGAATAGCGCACGCAGGACACGTAGCGCTGGCGTCCGTTGACATTGCGCTGGACCGGCTCGGCCATCGTCGCGTCGCGGATCCCGGCCGGATTTGTCATATAATTGCGGAAGAACGCCAATAGCTCGGTCCTGTAATTGACCGGAAACGGCTGCTCGCCGACGCCGCGGTCGTCGGTGAAGGTCATGCTGCCGCCGCCGCCTCCGGCGCAGCCGCCAAGCCAGGCGGCCAGCAACAGCAGCACGATCGCATGTTTCATGGTGCCTTCAAATCCCTGCCCGGTCCCGCCGCGTCCGGTCGCGTGGTCTTAGACGGTTCGCTCGGGCTTGTGAATTCAGCTTCCCGGCATCACAAAAAGCTGCGGCCCGCGGATCGCTCCACGGGCCGCAACGTGCGGGATCAGCCGCCGCGGGGATCGGCGGCGCCCGCAAGCTCAGCCGCGCTTGAACGCGGGCGCGACATGCTTGACGGTCAGCTTCGAGAAGTGGCGCACGGCGTGGCTGCCGATCCGCTTGTGGAACGAATGGCGGCGGAAGTGGCGGTGATGATGGCGGCCGATCCGCGCATTGGCATTCAGTACCGCCGGCTTAAGTACCGACGGCTTCACCTGGACCTTGGTTACGCCCACGGCCTTGACGATCGGAGCCGGCGTGGCGGCCTTGGTGTTCGCCGCGGCGAGCGCGGGCGCGGCAAGCACGGCAACGGCGACGAGCGCGGCCGAAATGGTCTTCAACATGGTCATCTCCTGTTTCAATGTCGACCTGGGAGGGGACCGGTCGGTTGGCCGGGCTCTGTCGATCACGCACAAAATTAACGCCGCCGCGCTGAACCGGTCCTGAAGCCGGCATGCGGAGTGCGTTCATCTAGGTGAATTGTCGGTCATGATCGCGCTATGCCCAACGTCGGGGCTACGGAATTTTCGACCGCGATCGGCGTTCCAATCGAAACGCGTTGGTGTAGGATCGCCGCGGCAACGTCGCTAAGGCAACGAACGGGAGGCATCGATGAGCGGATCTGCGATCAGGCTTTTGACCCTGGGAGCGCTGTCGCTGGCGCTGACGGCAGCCCCGGTGCTGCGCGCGCATGCGGCGCCCGATGCCGATCCGCCGCCGGCCGATTCAAAGAAGAAAAAGAAGACCAGCGAGAACGGCTCCGGCGTCACCGATCGGGCGTTCATCCAAGGCTACAAGGCCGCTTATGCCGCGATCTACGAGCGCAACGACTACGCGGCCGCGATTGACGAGCTTAAGGCGCTCGGCCATGACGATATGGCGGCGGTCGCCAACCTGATCGGCTATTCCTATCGCAAGCTCGGCGACTACAAGCTCTCGCAGGTCTGGTACGAGCGCGCGCTGCAGGCCGACCCTGCCCATGTCAAGACCTGGCAGCATTACGGCCTGTGGCAGGTCGAACGGGGCAACCGCGACCAGGCGCAATACCACCTCAGCCGCATCGTCGCGCTGTGCGGCACCGGTTGCGAGGAATACGAATCGCTCGCCGCCGCGCTCGACCAGCCGTCTGGCAACGGCCTCGCTTACTAGGGTCGATGCGGCCAACGCCACGGCGCGGCGCTGCCGCGGCGGCGCGCCTCGGTTTTTGCGCGCGCTCGCGGCGCGCGATGGACAAGGGTCGCAAAGCCCGTATAGACGACGGCGACACTTGTCCTCTTGCGCGGACGAAGCCGCAGAGCTGCCGATGACGCAATCGTTGCGACAGGACCGGATCGCCTTTGTCGCCAGCAACGGCGTCGAAGCGCAGGCGGCGCTTGCGCAATTGACCAGCGCATACGGCAACACCGATCCCGCCGAGGCCGACGTCGTCGTGGCGCTCGGCGGCGACGGGCTGATGCTGCAGACGCTGCATCAGTACATGCACGCCGACAAGCCGATCTACGGCATGCACCGCGGCACCGTCGGCTTCCTGATGAATGAATTCAGCGCGTTCAACCTGCGCGAACGGCTCGATGCCGCGCGCGACACCGTGATCCATCCGCTGCTGATGCGCGCCACCGACGTTCACGGCAAGGTGCACATCCACCACGCCATCAACGAGGTCGCGCTGTTTCGCCAGTCTCATCAGGCGGCACGGCTGCGCATCATGATCGACGAGCGCGAGCGGATGGCCGAACTGATCGCCGACGGCATCCTGGTCGCGACGCCGGCCGGCTCCACCGCCTACAACCTATCCGCCCAGGGTCCGATCCTGCCGATCAACGCCGCCTTGCTGGCGCTGACGCCGATCAGCGCGTTCCGCCCGCGGCGCTGGCGCGGCGCGCTCTTGCCGAATACCGCCTTCGTGGTGATCGAGGTGCTGGAAGGCGACAAGCGCCCGGTCGCGGCTGTTGCCGACCATGACGAGGCGCGCGATGTCCGCCGCGTCGAGGTGATTTCCGACAAGACCGTGTCGATGCGCATGCTGTTCGATCCAGGCCACAGCCTTGAGGAACGCATCCTCAGCGAACAGTTCGGATTCTGACGCTCCCGGCGGCCGACCCGTGCCGGCGGCAACCATTCCTTAATAACCGCGATTTATGGTTAACACACGGTATACCGGCCGTCGCGTCCGCGCGCCGTTCGGCATCGAGCCGCCAGACGCAGAGCCCCGCAATGTTCCGCATCGACTTCAACAAGCTTCGGTTCCTGGTATGCGACGACAATCCGCATATGCGCCGGATCTTGCGCACGCTGCTGCACTCGTTCGGCGCGCGCGAGGTCAACGAGGCCGACGACGGCGCCAGCGCGCTTGAAATGTACAGCCACTACGCGCCCGACATCGTCATCACCGATTGGTCGATGCCGATCTTCGACGGGCTCGAACTCACCCAGATGATCCGGCAGCCGGACTGCAAGGGCAATCCGTTCGCGCCGATCATCATGCTGACGGGGCATTCCGAAAAGCGGCGCGTGACGATCGCGCGCGACGCCGGCGTCACCGAATTCCTGGCAAAACCGATTTCCACCAAGGCGCTGTATCAGCGTGTGCTCAACGTGGTGGCGTGTCCGCGGCCGTTCATCCGGACGAAGACCTACTTCGGTCCGGATCGCCGGCGTAGCACCGTGCCCGGCTATATCGGCCCCGAACGCCGCCAAGCCGAGGCGGACATGACTCATCAGGCTCCCCTGTTGGATAAAGCCCGCGTCGCGGGTTAACGCGCAAAGGCTCCGCATTTCATGGCCAAGAAACCGCCGTCCCTGCTCAAGGTCGACAATTTTCCCGATCACAGCGTGATCACGCAGCCCAATCCGCTGCGCCAGGTTCTGCGCCGCATCGACGACCGCGATCTCGACGATCCGGTCGCGCGCGCCGAACAGGCGCTGGCCGAACTGTCGGGCGAATTCGGCGCCTGGATGGCGGTGGAATGCGAGCGGCTCGGCGCCGCGCATGCCGAGATGACGCGCGCCGGCGTCACCGACGCGACCCGCGACGAATTGTTTCGCGCCGCGCACGACATCAAAGGCGACGCCGCGACGTTCGGTTTTCCGGCCGCCGGCGTTGCCGCCGACAGCCTATGCCGCATCATCGAGCACGCGCCCGACCTTGGGCAGGTGCCGTCCGAACTGATCGGGAATCACGTCAACGCGATCCAGGCGATCGTGCGCGAACACGTGCAGATCGAAAAACTGGGCGTCGCGGCCGAGCTGAACAAGCGCTTGCGCACGGTGGCCGACGACTATCTGGCGTCGGTCAACCAGGATCGTCCCGAACATCTCGAAGCCATCCGCGCGCCGAGCATCGTCCCGCAATAACCGGCGCCGCGGCGCCGGACGTCAGGCCGCGATCAGGTCGGTGCGATCCCCGACGCCGTCATCCGCCAGCATTTCATTGCAGAACAGGCCGGCCTCCTCGCGTGCGGATTCAGTCGCAAACCGCCGCAGCAGGATCAGCAGCGGGTCTGCGCTCTCGGCCGACATCTCGCATCGCGTCAGCACCCGCTCGACCATCCGACGCTGCAGCCGCGCCGCGCCGAGCGCGCTCGACGCAAAGCCGATCTCGTCGCCGGCATCCAGTGCCGCCCGGAACGCGCCGAAGGTGGTCTCCGGCAGTCCGGCGCGCGCCAGCAAGGCATCGAGGCTCGCCCCGCGGCGATCGTACAGCAGGCCCGCGACCCGCGCCGGCGGCAGTCCGGACAGTTCGACCAAGGCGGCCTCGAACAATTCGGCATTGCCCGACAGCAGCGCCCGCAACACCAGGCCGGGCGTGAGTTGATCGGCGGCGCGCAGGTGCCGCGTGAGATTGCGCAGATCGTCGCCGCGCGAACTTGCCGCCACCGTCACCGTCGAACGATCGAGCGCTTCGCCCGCCGCGCGCGCGGCGCGATCGGCGCTGAGCCAGCGCCGGGCGACCACGAACTGCACCAGCGAATCCGACAGCTTGGCGATCAGCGCCAAACGCGTCGCGCCCGGCAGATCCTCGAGCACAAGCATGGATTCCCGGATCGCGGCGAGATGGCCGTGGCGTTCGACGATGCGGTCCCAGGAAAACGGCGCGAGTTCGGCATGCGGATTTTCGATCAGTTCGAGCGCCGCCGCGGCCGATCCGACTTCGGCGATCGCCGCGCAGACCGAAGCCGGCAGGCAGTAGCGCCGCGCGATCGCGCATTGCGTCGCGCTGTCGCCGGTGGCGACAATGTCGACGAGGTCGGCGTCGATCAATAGCGGGGAATGTTCAAGCACGGGCAGCGCCACCGAAGCGAGGTCGCCGCATAACGCACGTACGATCGCGGGCGGGGCATCGGCGCTGGAGGCGAAGACGTCGGCCATCGCCTGGCGCACCAACGGCGAGCGGTCGTCGAGCAGCATCAGCAGCGCGCCTTCGGCCGAGTTTCGGTCGTCGGCGGAGAGATCGGAGACGAGCCAGGCATGCGCCAGCGACCTCGTCGCCTCGGCGCGCTCGGCTGCGGGCGCGCTTCTGATCCAACTGATGAACTGCCGAACGATCATGGGTGAGCCGGCTTACGCAACTTCAACGACACCGTGACGCGATGCCACTGTCAGAGAAAATAAACCACGACGCTTAACAAAGGGTTCACCATAACCGCCTGGGTTTATTGACGTTTCATTAACGCCAAGCCAGCGATGGAGCAGCTTGCGTGCGCCGACGACGCGCTAAGTCGCTAGCCGCTGAAGGTGCCGCTGCGATCGCTGAACAGATCGAGCGGCTGCGGCGCGCGCAGCGTCGGCGCGGCGTAGCGTGCCGCGGCCGAGCGATTGCCCCACAATTCCTGCAC
>CAXUBE010000022.1:0-18790 GCA_964249215.1 uncultured Rhodopseudomonas sp.
TTGCGGGCTCGCTCGGGAGCGCGATCGGCGCGGAGCGCGCCGCCCAAAGCCGCGTGATTTCGCGTTCGACGTAATGCGCGAGCTTGCGGGCGCCGGCCTTGGTGAAATACACGCCGTCATAGGCGCGCAGGCGGCGAATCTGGCCTTCGAAGTCCGGGCCCTGCTGAAGATAGCGGCCGGCCTCATCGACGAATCCATCCCACACGTCGACATAGGTGATGCCGGCCTTGCCGGCGGCGTCACGGTACAGCGCGTTCAGGAACAGCATATCCGAGGTCGCCTTGACGCCGCGCACGGCGGGCAGGCCGACCCACAGCACCGGGACGCCCTTTGCCTTCACCACGCCGATCATTTCCTCGATCTTCTTGGTGTAGAGCTCGACCCAGCGATCTTCGCGGAATTCATAAATGCCGTTGGCCGAGCGCGCGCTCTTTTCCGGCGCGATCGCCGGCGGCGCGTCGCTGTCGGCTCCGTCATCGGGCGACAATTCGGTGTCGACCGGCTTGTCGTTGCCGTCAGGCTTGGCAGCGGCGGCATCGGCCGGCGAGCCGTCAGGCTTCGCCGGTTTGGCATCGGATTTGGCGCGGGCGTCTTTCTTGTCGTCCTTTTTGTCCCCCTTCTTGTCGGCGTCTTTTTTCTCGGCCACCGGCTCGCGCAGCGCCACGCGGTCGTTGAGGCCGAGCATCACCACGATGGCGTCGGGCTTCTCGTTGCCTAGGATGCCCTTGGCCGCCGCGGCCCAATCGGCCGGGTCGCCCTTCGGCTGATACCGGATCAGGCCGGAGACGGTCTTATGCTTGCGGACCACGCCCATGTCGGGCTGGTCGGTGTAGGCATCCTCAAGGCCGTAAGCGAGCCAGTCCGCCATGGCGTCGCCGAGCACCAGGACGTTGCGTTCAGGGGTCGTCTCGCGCTTTTCCGGCGAAGGCGCGCGGGAAAAATCTTCCCGGATCACGCGGCGCGGCGCCTGCTGAAACGGAGCGAAGACGTCGTTGCCGAACCAGCCGCCACCGCCGAAACCGCCGCGCGGAGGCTGCTGCTGGCGCGGCTGCGGCGGGCCGCCGAAATTGAAGAACTGCGCCGAGGCCGGACCGAAAATGCCGAGCAGCAGCAATCCCACGATACTGAGAGCGATCAGCGGCCCGCGCTCGCTCAGAAGATACAGCAGGAATTTCGGCTTGTTCGACATCGGCTCTGGTCTGTTCGCGTTCGGTGTAACCGGCTTTCATAATAGCGGATTCGGGCCGCAAGCGGGCAGCTTCACCCATAGGCCGCGATCAGCCGCCGCCGTCAAGGTCGGCGACAACGCCGACCGCGCGCAGGGTTAGCGCCGGGCCGAGTATGGTCAGCGGACGGTACGGCGACCGCGCGGATAACGCCGTTGCCGAACCAGCCGTGATGCGAAATAGTATTGCAAACGGTATAGAGGTGAGGATCGATCATGGGAATCTTCGACGGATTGGCAGGCGGTCTTCTCGGCCAGGTCGAGGCGCAGCTTCTTCCCGGCCTGCTGGCCAAGGCGCTGGCGCAGACCAGTCTCGGCTCGCTGCAGGGTCTGCTCGACAAGCTGCGCGCCTCGGGTCTCGGGCCGCAAGTGTCGTCGTGGCTGGGCAGCGGCCCGAATCAGCCGATCACCGCGCAGCAATTGGAGGCGGCGCTCGGCGAGAACGTCGTGGCGAAAATATCGTCGACGCTGAACATGCCGCCCGACCAGGTGTTCGGCTTCCTTGCCAAGCACCTGCCGGCGGTGATCGACGCGCTCAGCCCGCAAGGCACGCTGAAGCCGGCGTAACGGCGGGGCGCGTCACCTGCGCAATCGCTCCAGCACGTCGGACGACGCAAATCCGTCGGCCGGCGCGCCGATCGAGGCCTGGAAGCCCCGCAGCGCCTCGCGGGTCTGGCCGCCGAGCTGGCCGTCCGGCGTGCCGCGATAGAAGCCGCGCTGCGCCAGCAATTGCTGCAATTCGAGCCGCTCGGTGCGCGACAGCACGCGCTCCTGGCGCGGCCAGGGCTGCACGAACGGCACGCCGCCGCGCAGCCGGTCGGCGAAGTGGCCGATCGCCATCGCATAGGCCTCGGCCGGATTGTACTTCATGATGACGCGAAAATTCTGCAGCATCAGAAAACCCGGCCCTTCGGCCCCCGCCGGCGCCAGCAGATAGGCCTTCTCGGCGCCATTGGGAAAGCGCTGGCCGTTCGGCCGCGTCAAGCCGAGATGTTCCCATTGCGCGATGGTCATCGCCCTCGCGCGGTCGGCCAGCATGTAGTTGAAGCCTTGCGGCACCGCGACTTCGTAGCCCCAGGTCGCGCCGCTCTGCCAGCCGTCCTTCTTCAGGTTGTTGGCGGTGGAGGCGATCAGGTCGAACGGGTTGTCGACCACGTCGCGGCGGCCGTCGCCGTCGGCATCGACCGCATAGCGCTTGAACGCGGTCGGCATGAATTGCGTCGGACCGAACGCGCCGGCCCACGATCCGCGCATCTGCTCGGGACGCAGGTCGCCGCGATGCAGGATTTCCAGCGTCACCAGGAATTCGTCGCGGAAATATTTCTGCCGGCGGCCGATGCAGGCGAGCGTCGCGGTGGAATTGAGCACGCTGCGGTCGCCCATCTGCGTCGAGTAATTCGATTCGATGCCCCAAATCGATGCGATGATGGTGCGGTCGACCCCGTAAGCCTTCTCCACCGCGTCGAATTGCGGCTTGTATCTGGCGAGGATCTCGCGGCCCGTGGCGAGCCGGTTGTCGTTGACGAGAATATCGAGATAGTCCCAGATCGCCTTGGTGAATTCCGGCTGCGAATCCATCAGGTCCATGATCCGAAGATCGGGCGCGAGATCGGCGGTGAAGCGCGCGAAGTTCTGCTGCGAGACGCCGCGGCGCTGCGCGTCCGGCAGCATCGACGCGACGCAATTGTCGAAATTCGCCGCAGCCTCGCGGATCGCGGCGGCGGTCATCAGCGGATGGCCGGACGCGCCGTCCTCGCCGCTCCAGGGCAGCGGCGCGGAGCCCGGCGATTGCGCTGACGCGGCGCCGCATGACATGACGCTGAGCGTCGCGATCAGCGCCGCACGAGCGAGCCGCCTTCTAAAGTCTGTCATCTGCATCGTTCCATAGGCTTGGCAGGATCATTCGCAGCAGGCCCGGCGATGGTTTCCATCAGCTTAACAAAGCGGATTTTTGGCGCCACCCAGGGAAATGGGAACGTCAACTCGTCAGGATGTTGAACGCCGCGCTGCCGGCGAGATACAACCCGAGCAGCAGCATCGCGATCAGGAACCAGCGTCGGAAGGTGTCCGGCTGCATCTTCGAGCGCACCGCCTGGCCGATGAACATCCCGACGAACGCCATCGTCAACGCGACGGCGCCGGGCAGCGCGGTGGCGGCGGACAGCAGCCCGGCATCGGTGAGGTTGAAGGCCAGCACGATGGTCGCGGTGGTGAAGAAAACGCCCAGCGCTTGGACCAGTTCGTCCTTTTCCATGCCGATCGCCTGCATGAACGGCATCGAGGGGATCACCTGGACGCCGGTCGCGGCGGAAATCACGCCGGTGATGAGGCCGACAATGCCGCCGATCCATTTTTCGCGCGACCGCGCGACCTGGAAGCGGGTGTTGCCGAGCCCGACGATCGCGTAGATCACCAGCAGCACGCCCAGCACGACGGTGCCGTATCGCGCATAGGGCCCGGTCATCAGCCCGGAGCCGGCGCGGATGCCGATCACGGTGCCGAGCATCAAAGGCCAAAGCCGGCGGATGATGTCCCACAGATAGGGACCGACGAAGGTCTGCCAGATGTTGGTGACGATGGCCGGCACGATCACGATGGCGATCGCCTGGGCCGGCGGAACGGCGACCGCCATCAGTCCCATCGCCACCGTCGGCAATCCCAAGCCGAGCGTGCCCTTGACGAAGCCGGCAAGCGCGAACACCGCTGCGATCAGAATGAGAAACGGATCAGGCATGGATGGCGATCTTGTCAATCGATACGACACAACACATGGGCGCGCAGGCCATTGCAGCGTCGACTGGTTTGCGGAGCGGCGTCAGCCGTTCAGCAGTTCGAGGGCCGCCTGGTGCACGCGCGGATCGCCGGCGGCGACGATGCGGCCGCCGTTTTGCGCCGTTTGGCCTTCCCAGGTGGAGATGACGCCGCCGGCGCCGGTGATGATCGGGATCAGAGCCGCGATATCGTAGGGCTTCAATTCCGTCTCGATCACGAGATCGATGTGGCCGGCCGCGAGCATGCAGTAAGAATAGCAATCGCCGCCGTAGCGCGTCAGCCGCACCTTCGCCTCGACGCGCCCGAACGCCGCGCGGTCGGCGGTGTTCATCAATAGCGGGGAGGTGGTGAAGGAGGTCGCCTGTTTCAAGGAGGCGCAGCGCCGTACCGTGAGTTTGCGATCACCCAGCGGCCCCTGATAGAGCGCCGAACCGTTGTCGCCGCTGAATCGCTCGCGGATGAAGGGCTGATGCATCATGCCGAACACCGGCGTGCCCCGGTGCAGCAGCGCGATCAGCGTCCCCCAGACCGGAAAGCCGGCGATGAAGGATTTGGTGCCGTCGATCGGGTCCAGCACCCAGACATATTCGGCGTCCTCGCGCTCGCTGCCGAATTCCTCACCGACGATGCCGTGCTGCGGAAAGTTGGCCTTGATCAGGCGGCGCATCACGGCTTCGGCGGCGCGGTCGGCCTCCGTCACCGGATCGAAATCATGGTCGGGATTCTTGTTGTCGATCGCGAGCGTGGTTCGAAAGAACGGCATGATGGTTTCGCCGGACGATGCTGCAAGCCGTCCGATAAACGCGGTAAAGTCGATAACCGTCACGTGCAGTCCTTGTCGGCAAGGCGGAGAGTTTCCCTTGGGTAATGCAAACCGCCGAGCGCTGCCTCATTTATCTGGCGGCATGCGCATCCGGACGCCCATCGGGCGCCTCTCGTCCGATCACGAAAACGCGAGCCCGCATCTGACAGCCGTTCCGGCGATCGCCGACGCTCCGACCGCAGCCGCTAAAACCTTGAATCGCCGAATTAAACGCCGATCATCGGGCATGTCGTGTTGCTGCGTTGCAATACCGGAATTTTTGCTTGGAAAAGCGGACAAAAACACTTGCGCTTTGTGCGGCGCAGTCGCATATTGTTGCGGTGCGGTAGCGCCTTGCGCTATCGCTGCCCTCCTTGGGCGTTTCCTCCCTAGACTTGGGCCGCTTGCCAACGCAGGCGGCCCTTTTTTCGGTCGGACCTCAACCTGGTCCGAATGCCTGACGCGGCTATTCAGCAGCGGCCTGGAACGGCCCGAGATGGCTGAGCGGGATGTCAGCCAGCGCATCGGCCAGCGCCGTGAAATCCGCTGCGACCTGCCCGAAACGGGAACTGCGCCGACGCTGGCGCTCGTCCATATAGACCGCGCGGTTGAGCTCGACCTGCACGGTGTGAAGCCCGCTCGGCGGGTTTCCGTAGTGCTCGGTGATGAAACCGCCGGCATAGGGCTTGTTGCGTCCGACCGAATAGCCGCATCGAGCCAGCGTTCGCTCGACCACGTCCGGGATGACGGCCGAGCAACTGGTGCCGTAACGGTCGCCGATCACGATATCCGGCCGCTTCGGCTCGTCGCGCGACACGCCGACCGACGGCATCGAGTGACAATCCACCACGATGACCGTGCCGAAGGTCTGGTGCGCCTTGTTGATCAGCCGGCGCAGCGCGCGGTGGTAGGGCTTGTACAGCGCCTCGATCCGGCCGAGCGCATCGTCGATGCCGATGCGTTCGCGGTAGATTTCCTGGCCGTCGCCGACCACGCGCGGGATGGTGCCGAGACCGCCTGCGACGCGCATCGAGCGGGTGTTGGCGAAGCTCGGCAGCCGGCCGACGAACATCCGCGGGTCGAGCTCGTAGGGCTCGCGGTTGACGTCGATATAGGAGCGCGGGAAATGCACGCGGACGACCGGGAAGCCGCGCTCGCGCAGCCCCGCGATCAATTCGTCCATGAAGGAGTCTTCCGAGCGCCGCAGCGCTTCGAGGTCGATCCGCGACGCGTTCAAGAATGAGTTCGGATATACAGAGCCCGAATGCGGGGAATTGAAAATGATCGGGGCACGCCAGATGGCGGGCTCGGCGATCTCGAATGCCGGCGAAAATTCACCGTCAAAATCAGTCATCGGCGGGCGCCATCCCTGGAAGCCTGAAGTTATCCGGCCGTGCGATTCGCGCCCGCGCCGTCATTGACGTGGGTATTGTCCGCAATCGACCAAGTCCTGCCAAGCGAAAAATCCTCGAGCGCGGGCGGAATGCGTTAAGCACCGCGACGCGGCAGCCTTGCGTCGCGCCCCCGCCGCGGGCACGGTAAGCGCGTCGTCGGGCGACAGCCGGCAAATTTCACCCGAAATTTACCGGATGCCGGCTTAGTGACCGAAGTGATTCTCGCATCAGGATCGACGTCAAGGTAGCCATGCACAAAATCCTTCTCGCCGAAGATGACAACGACATGCGCCGTTTCCTGGTCAAGGCGCTGGAAAACGCCGGATTCCAGGTCTCGTCCTACGACAACGGGTTGTCGGCCTATCAGCGGCTGCGCGAAGAGCCGTTCGAAATGCTGCTGACCGACATCGTGATGCCTGAAATGGACGGCATCGAATTGGCGCGTCGGGCGAGCGAACTCGATCCCGATATCAAGATCATGTTCATCACCGGATTTGCCGCGGTGGCGCTCAATTCGGATTCCGAGGCGCCGAAAAACGCCAAGGTGCTCTCGAAGCCGGTGCATTTGCGCGAATTGGTCAGCGAAGTGAACAAGATGCTGGCCGCCTGACCTGTCAGCGCCTTCTTGCGCGCATCCTTGCGTGACCCCGGTGGAGCCGATATAGGGACGCCACCCGTGACGTTGGACCAGGGCGCGTAGCTCAGCGGGAGAGCACCTCGTTGACATCGAGGGGGTCACAGGTTCGATCCCTGTCGCGCCCACCATCATCCGGTCCGCCCGAGATCGACCGGGCAGCGGGATGGCGAATCGAAGAGAAGTCATCACGCGCTAGATATTGGCGGCCAGATCGACCGGGTCGTTCAACAGAATGCCGGATTTCACCAGCATCTGCTCGATCTCGTCGGTCGCCTCGGCGACCGATCGCACCGAGGTGTCGATCGAAAGCTCGCTGGAAGTGGGCGGCTGGTAGTCGTTGCCGATGCCGGTGAAAGCATGCAGGGCGCCGGCGCGCGCCTTGGCGTAGTGGCCCTTGGGGTCGCGGCGCTCGCATATCTCCGCCGAGGTCGCGACATAGACTTCGCGGAACGCTGCGTCGGCGATGCGGCGTGCCGCGGCGCGGTCGTCCGCCGAGGGCGATACCGCGGCGACGATCGCGATGTGACCGTTGCGTGCCAGATGAGCCGCGACTTCAGCCAACCGGCGAATGTTCTCGGTGCGGTCTTTCGCCGAGAAACCGAGATCGCTATTGAGGCCTGCCCGCAGGGTGTCGCCGTCGAGCAGCACAGGCGAACCGCCCTGGCTGAACAAACGGCGTTCCAACGCACGGGCCAAAGTCGACTTTCCGGAAGCCGGCAGCCCGGTCAACCACACCACCGCGCCGTTATGTTGGTAGCGTCCCGAGCGTTCGTCGGGGCGAAGGTCGGATTCCACCGGCACGATATCGACCGGGATGGCGCGTCGGCCGGCATCGACCGACAGCACCAGGCCGCCACCGGCGATGCGGCCTTGGAGTTCGATGACCAGCCGTCCGGTCCGCGGATTGTCGGAATAGGGATCGGCCGCCAGCGGCCGGCTCAACGAAATGTCGATCTCGCCGACGTGGTTGCGCGCGATCGATTGGGTCTCCCGGCTCGCCAGTTCGCCGGGGTCGACGGCTTTTTCGATCGCGACCACGGTCGCGCGGGTTTCCTGGGCGCCGAGGCGAACCAAAATCGACGAACCCGCCGCAAGCGGTTTGTCATGCAGCCAAAAGATGCGCGCGCGGAGGCGGCGGGTAGCGCGCGGCGCACGACCGATATGGGCGATCACGTCGCCCCGTTCGACGAACAGCTCGCGATCGAGCATGACGCCCGCCGACTGCCCCGCGCCCTGCGGACCCGTGAGCGGGGTGACCGGCCAGCTCTCGAAGCTCTTGATCTTTGCAACCTTGCCCGCAGGCATGACCACGATCTCATCGCCCGCGGCGATGATGCCGGACTCGATCCGTCCCGCAACGATGCGGCGGTCGTCGAATTTGTAGACCGCCTGCACCGGCAGCCGCAACGCGAGCGCCGCGAGCGGCCGAGCCGGTTCCAACGCGTCGAGCGCATCGATGACGGTGGGACCGTGGTACCATTCGATATTGGCCGTGCGCGCGGCGACCCCGTCGCCGTCGCGCGCCGAAATCGGAATGACCGCGCTCGGCGTGACGCCAAGGGCGATCAGATGCGCGGAAATCTCGCTGCTGATCTCGCCAAAGCGCGCCGCGTCGAAATCGACGCGGTCCATCTTATTCACCACCACCGCGACCTGTTTGACGCCGAGCAGATGCAACAGATATCCGTGGCGCCGGGTCTGGTCGCGCACGCCTTCCAGCGCATCGATGATCAGGACCGCGGCGTCTGCCTGCGACGCGCCGGTGATCATGTTACGCAGGAACTCGGCGTGGCCCGGCGCATCAATCAGCACCACGTCGCGGGAACGGGTGCGAAACCGGATCTGCGTGGTGTCGATGGTGATGCCCTGGTCTCGTTCGGTCTGCAGCGCGTCGAGCAGGAACGACCATTCGAAAGGCATGCCGCGCCGCGCGCTGACCGCTTTCAGCATGTCGAGTTTGCCGTCCGGCAGGCTGCCGGTCTCGAACAGCAGGCGTCCGACCAAAGTCGATTTGCCGTGGTCGACGTGCCCGACGATGACGATGCGGACCTGAGGACGGGTGGTGCCGTTCGGTGTCGTCGCCGGTCCTGCGATGGCGTGCATGTTCATCCGTGCAACCGGATCTTTCGGGTCAAAGGTAGCCGGCGACACGGAGCCGCTCGAACGCGTCTTCGGTTTCATGATCAAGGGCGCGCCCGGCACGTTCCGGTACCTTGGTGGTGTTGAGCTCGATCAAGATTTCCTCGATGTTGGACGCGGTCGACGCCACCGGATGGGTGATGTCCTGATCGCCCAGCGAACGATAGCGCCTGCCGTCTCTCGCAAGATAAAGCGGTATGATCGGTATCTGTTCGCGCTGCGTATAGGCCCAGATATCGGCCTCGGTCCAGTGCAGGATGGGATGAATGCGCAGATGCGCGCCGGGTGGCGGCGAGGCGTTGAATTGATCCCAGAATTCCGGTGGCTGGTCGCGCACGTCCCATCCGCCTTCGATGCCGCGCGGCGAGAACACCCGCTCCTTTGCGCGCGTCGCTTCTTCATCGCGCCGGATGCCGGCAATCAGGCCGTCGAATCCGTATTTCGTCAGAGCAAGCTTCAGCCCTTCGGTCTTGCGGGAAGCCGATCGCGCAGCCGGCGGCAGCGTCTGGTCGACCGCGTCGATCGGCGGGCAAGGCTCGATCTTCAGATCGAGATCCCATTCCTTGCCGTAACGATCGCGAAAGGCGTACATCTCCGGAAATTTCTTGCCGGTATCGACATGCAGCGCCGGAAACGGCACGCGGCCGAAGAAAGCCTTGCGCGCCAACCAGATCATCACGTTGGAATCCTTGCCCAGCGACCAGAGCAGCGCGATCTTCTTCAGTCGGGCAAACGCTTCTCTGAAAATATAGATGCTCTGGGCTTCAAGCGCGTCCAGATGATCATCGACCGGGCGCACAACATGCCGACCGCCGGCATCAGCCGGCGCATTTATAACCTCTGCCGTACCACAATGCCGATCCTTATCATTATCGAGAAAATTCATCTGTCGACCGCACACTTGAAAGAATGAAAATCTTGGATGCACGCCGCATGCAGAAGTAATAATTTCTATTTACGAACGTTTTAAAAGGAATATACAGAAAATAATTCTAGTCAACCCCGTTGTCGTCGCGAGGCTTCGCGTGACGGCCGGGCGTTATTCCGCGAGCGATCTTTGTCTGGATCAGCGACCAACATCATATCCCGCCGGCCGCTCGACAGCGCACGCGCCGCGCGTGATCGATGCCGGCGTTTTCGTACTCCCGTTGGGCGCCGCGCGTGAACGCTTCCGAGCACCAGAACGTCGCAGTGACCGACGCGGCGGCAGCGCAAGAGCTGGATCATGCATTGCAGGCGGCAACCCCGACCGCCGTCATCGAAAAGGCGCTGGAGCTGGTCGGCCGTGATGCCTTGGCGCTGGTCTCGTCGTTCGGAACCGAGTCGGCGGCCTTGCTCAAGGTGGCGGCCGAGGTCGATCCCGCGATCCCGGTGATCTTTCTCGATACCGGATGGCTGTTCGAGGAAACCCTCGCCTATCGCGACAGGCTGGTCGCAACCCTCGGTCTCAGCGACATTCGCTCGATCCGGCCGCCCGAGGGGGCGTTATGGCGCGAAGATCCCGATCGTGAATTGTGGTTCTCAGATCCGGACGCCTGCTGCCGTATCCGCAAAGTCGAACCGTTACGGCAGGCGCTCGCGCCGTTCGGCGCATGGCTGAACGGCCGCAAGCGCTTTCAGGGCAGCGCGCGGACGACCATTGCCGTCGTCGAGCAGGACGGCCCGCGGCTGAAGTTCAACCCGTTCGCAAACGTTTCACGCGAGGAGATCGCCGCGATCTACGCCCGCGCAAATCTGCCGCCGCATCCGCTCGTCAGCGCGGGTTTTCTTTCGGTCGGATGCATGCCGTGCACCAGCCGGACTTCGCCGGATGAGGATTCGCGCGCCGGACGGTGGCGCGGCCGGCCGAAAACGGAATGCGGAATACATACGGTCAAGAGTTCGTAGGACAACGGATTCAAGCAACGACCAACAAACAGGTTTTACTGATCAAGGGGCGCCGCGCCCGACTTTCGAATTCGACAGCACCTCTTCCGTACGACCAAAGGATACCGATATGAGACGTGTGTATTTATCTCTCGCCTTGGGATTGTCGTGGCTAGGTTCGGCATATGCCGCCGACATCACCTTGTTGAACGTTTCCTACGACCCGACGCGCGAGCTCTATGTCGATTTCAACAAGGTGTTCGCTGCCGCCTATCAAAAGGACACCGGCAAGAGCATCGAGATCAAGCAGTCACATGGCGGCTCGGGTTCGCAGGCGCGCGCGGTCATCGACGGCCTGCAGGCCGATGTCGTTACGCTCGCGCTCGCTTATGATGTCGATGCCATTGCGGGCAAGGGCCTGATCCAGAGCGATTGGCAGAAGCGGCTTCCCGAAAATGCCTCTCCCTATACTTCGACCATCGTGTTTCTCGTGCGCAAGGGAAACCCGAAGGGGATCAAGGATTGGGACGACCTGATCAAATCCGGCGTCAGCGTTATCACGCCAAATCCGAAGACCTCGGGCGGCGCGCGCTGGAATTATCTTGCGGCGTGGGGCTACGCGCTGAAGAAATTCGGCTCGGCAGACAAAGCCAAGCAATTCGTCGGCGATCTTTACAAGAACGTTCCGGTGCTCGACACCGGCGCGCGCGGCTCGACCGTCACGTTCGTCGAACGCGGCGTCGGCGACGTGTTGCTGGCCTGGGAAAACGAAGCTTTCCTTGCTCAACGCGAATTCGGCAAGGATGGCTTCGAGATCATATCTCCGCCTCTGTCCATCTTGGCCGAACCGCCGGTTTCGGTGGTCGACGCCGTCGCCGACAAAAAGGGCACGCGTTCCGCCGCGGAGGCTTATCTCAAATATTGGTACACCAAGGAAGGCCAGGAGATCGCCGCGCGCAACTCCTATCGTCCGCGCGATCCGCAGATCGCCAAGAAATATGAGGCATCGTTTGCAAAGGTCGATCTGTTCACGATCGACGACGTCTTCGGCGGCTGGACCAAAGCGCAGAAGGACCACTTCGCGGAAGGCGGCATTTTCGACCAGATCTACAAGAACTGATCGGGCTGCGTGACACCAGGGGGCTATGTGAGCGGCAGATCGGGGCGACGCAATATCCTGCCGGGCTTCGGTCTGACGATGGGACTGACGCTGACGTGGCTGTCGGTGATCATCCTGATTCCTCTCGCAGGGCTTTTTCTGAAGACGCTCGAACTCGGCCCTGACCAGTTCTGGGCCATTCTGACCAATCGCCGCACGCTCAACGCGTTGAAAATTTCTTTTGGTCTCTCTTTGGCGGCCGCCGCGGTCAATCTGGTGATGGGCACGATCATCGTTTGGGCCCTCGTCCGCTATCGTTTTCCCGGCCGCAGATTGTTCGATGCGATCGTCGACATACCTTTTGCGTTGCCGACCGCCGTCGCGGGGATCGCGCTGACGTCGCTGTTCGCGCAAAAAGGCTGGCTCGGCGCCCCGCTCGCCGAAATCGGCATCAAGGTGGCCTTCACGCCGATCGGGATATTCGTCGCGATGATCTTTATCGGCATACCTTTCGTCGTTCGGACGGTCCAGCCGGTGCTGATCGATCTCGACGTCGAGATCGAGGAAGCCGCTTCCAGCCTGGGCGCCAATCGGTGGCATACGGTGTTCCGAGTGATCCTGCCGAGCATGATACCCGCGCTGCTGACCGGATTCGCACTGGCGTTCGCGCGCGCCGTCGGTGAATACGGCTCGGTGATTTTCATCGCCGGCAATCTGCCGAACGTGTCTGAAATCGCGCCGCTGCTGATCGTTATCCGGCTGTCGGAATTCCGCTACGCCGACGCCACGGCGATTGCGGTTATCATGCTGATCGCATCGTTCCTGATCATACTTGCGGTCAATCGGCTGCAGCGCTGGGCACAGACGCGCATCCCCACCCATCAGGCGTGACGAATGAGCGGCTCGAAAGCGATCCCTGCGATCTCCGTGAGCGTGCCACCGCGCTCTTCCCGTGCCGGAGCGGATCCGCGCACCGAATCGCGACCGATACGTTTCATCATCATCGCCATCGCGGTCATTTTCCTCACCGTGTTCGTCGTGCTGCCGCTGATCGTGGTATTCGCGCAGGCGTTCAGCAAGGGCCTGGGCGCGTACCTCGATGCGCTGTCGCAACCGGAGGCGCTGTCGGCGATCCGGCTGACGCTGCTGATAGCTGCGATCTCGGTCGGCCTGAATCTGGTTTTCGGGCTGATAGCCGCATGGGCCATCAGCAAGTTCGAGTTTCGTGGCAAGACCGTCCTGATTACGCTGATCGACTTGCCGTTCTCGGTCAGCCCGGTGATTTCCGGCCTCGTGTTCGTGTTGCTGTTCGGTGCTCAGGGCTATTGGGGGCCGTGGCTGCAGGGCCACAATGTCAACGTCCTGTTCGCCGTGCCGGGCATCGCCCTGGCCACGGTGTTCGTGACCTTTCCGTTCGTCGCCCGTTCGTTGATTCCCCTCATGCAGGAGCAAGGAACGATGGAGGAGGAAGCCGCGATCTCACTTGGCGCGTCGGGCCTGCAGACTTTCTTTCGTGTCACGCTGCCCAATATCAAATGGGGGCTGCTGTACGGCGTCCTGCTCTGCAATGCCCGGGCGATGGGCGAATTCGGCGCGGTCTCCGTCGTCTCAGGGCATATTCGCGGCGAGACGAACACGATGCCGCTCCTGGTGGAAATTCTCTACAACGAATATCAGTTCGTGCCTTCGTTCGCGGTCGCGTCACTGCTCGCGGTGCTGGCGCTGATCACGCTGATCGCAAAAACACTATTAGAGCGACGATTGGACGAAGGATGAAGCTTGCGTGACTATCGAACTCAAAGACCTTGTGAAGCGGTTCGGGGCGTTTGCCGCGCTCGACCACGTAGACCTGCAGATCGCCGACGGCGAATTGCTGGCGTTGCTGGGGCCGTCGGGCTCCGGCAAGACGACGCTGTTGCGAATTATCGCCGGTCTCGATTGGCCGGACGCCGGCGAGGTCTCGTTCAACGGCAAGAACATATTGGCCGACGCGGCAAGCGAGCGGCAGGTCGGATTCGTTTTCCAGCACTACGCGCTGTTCCGACATATGACGGTATTCGAAAATGTCGCCTTCGGCCTGCGCGTCCAACCGCGGGCTGTCCGCAAGGATGAAGCGGGGATTCGCGCGCGCGTCAGGGAACTGCTGGACCTGGTGCAGTTGGACTGGCTTTCCAATCGGTATCCCAGTCAGTTGTCCGGCGGCCAGCGTCAGCGCATCGCCTTGGCACGCGCGCTGGCCGTCGAACCGCGCATCTTGCTGCTCGACGAACCGTTCGGCGCGCTGGATGCCAAGGTGCGAAAAGAGCTGCGGCAATGGCTGCGCTCGCTGCATTCCGAGATCAACATCACATCGATCTTCGTCACCCACGACCAGGAAGAAGCTCTGGAGGTCGCCAATCGCGTCGTGGTCATGGACAAGGGTCGAATCGAGCAGGTCGGCACGCCGAGCGAGGTCTATGACAGCCCGGCAACGGCATTCGTTCATGGCTTTATCGGCGAATCGATCGTACTGCCGGTCGAGGTCCTTCCGGACTCCGTCCGGCTCGGTGGCCGGCCGCTGAATATCCCGGTGCGGGACGCGCTCCCCGGCATCTCGAAACTTTTCATTCGACGCCACGACGTGCGTGTCGGAGAGGCCGGCAGCGGGCCTCTGGAGGGGGTGGTGCACGGCGTACGTACGTTCGGTCCGATCCAAAGGGCGGAGGTTGCGCTGTCCGGCGGCGAAGAGAAGACCGTGATTGAAATCGACGCGCCCCGTGACCAGCCGCTTCGCACCGGCGATATCGTCGGCTTGCGGCTTGGCCGGTACCGGATTTTCCGCGAGTGACATGATCGTCAAGCTGCCGCCTGATCCTCGTCCCCCAAGATGGCGCGAAGCCGCGCGATCAGCGGGCGACCGCCCGGATCGTCGCGTCGGCGGGGGCGCGGCGTATCGATGACGATCGAGGCCGCGAGGCGCCCGGGTTTGCCGGTGATCGCGATGACCTCGTCGGCGAGGTAGACCGCTTCCGTGATGGAGTGCGTCACGAAAATGACGGTCTTGCGCGTCGCTGCATGGATGCGCGCCAGTTCGTCCTGCAGCGCCTCGCGGCTCAAGGCGTCGACCGCGGCGAACGGCTCGTCCATCAGCAGAATGTCGGGATCGACGGCGAGCGCGCGGGCCAACGCGACGCGCTGGCGCTGCCCACCGGACATTTCGTGCGGGTATCGCGTCTCGAAGTTCGGCAGCCCGACCAGCGCAAGCGCGGCGCGTGCCATGCCATGGCGCTGATCCCGACCGACATTGCCGTGTTCAAGGCCGAAACCGACGTTGGACAGTATATTGCGCCAAGGCAGCAGCCGCGCGTCCTGAAACACCAGCGCCACCGGAAGCCGGAAACCGTCCGCCCGGGCGTTCACGCTGGCTTCGCCGGTATTGGGCGCCAGCAATCCGGCGATGACGCGCAGCAGCGTCGACTTGCCGACCCCGGACGGGCCGATCACGGCGACGAAACGGCCAGGTTCAACGTCGAGATCGAGATCGCGGAGCACTTCGGTCTTGCTGCCGCCGCGTTCGAAGGTCAGCCCGACGCCGCGCAGCGAGATTATCGTTTCCATCGCAACACCCGTGATTGCAGCAGGACGAAAGACGTGTCGATCAGCCCATACAAGGCGGCCATCGTCACCATGTAGATCACGACGATATCGCTCGCCAGCAGGTTGGAAGCCTGCATCATACGCTGTCCGAGGCCGGGAACGCCGAAAATCTCGGATGCGACCACGGCCATCCAAGCCTGACCCAGCGCGGTACGCAGGCCGATCAGGATGCCCGGCGCCGCCGCGGGCAGGATCACCTTGATCAGCTTCTGGTCGGCGCGGCGAAATCCGAATGCGTCGGCAACCTCGATGAGGTCGCGATCAACCGCGCGCACCGAGCCCAGCGCCGAGAAATAGCAGATCCAGAATACCCCCGTCGAGATGATGAAAATGGCTGCCGCCGGATCGATGCCGAACCACAGGATGGCGAACGGCACCCACGCCAGGCCGGGGATCGGCCGCAGGGTGCGCACGACCCATGAGAGAACAGACTCCAGCGTCGCCGACATGCCGGTCGCGACGCCAAGGGCCGTACCGAGGCAACTGCCGATGACGAGGCCGCAGAGATAATTCCGCAGGCTCGTCAGCAGGCTCGCAAACCAGATGCCGCTGGAGAGTTCGCGCCAGAACGCCTTGGGCAGCGCGCTCGGCGGCGGCAATATCGAAGCAGGCACGATCTGAAAAGCCGGTAACGCCTCCCAGAGCGCCAGAAACGTCAAAAATCCCAGCGCGCCGAACGTGAAAGATCGTGTTGGTGTCACCGGCACGCTCTGTCAGACGTCGAGGAAGCAGCTAATTGGCGGCGGCGCGGCGATACACGTCGAACGCGAACAGCCCCTCGAGCGGCTCGGCTTTCTGCAAAGCGCCGATTTTGACCTGATAATCTTGTAGCTTCCTGGTTGATTCCTCGATCCGGCGCGGATCCGAGGTGAACCGGGTCTGCGGCGATTTCAGCGCATCAAGCAGGATATCGTCAGACACCAGCCCTTTGCCGAACGCGGCCCCCACATGCTTCACGGCCTGCTCCGGATGCTCCTTGAGGAACGCGGTGGCGCGAATGACGGAGCGAACGAGAGCGTCGACATCCCTGGGGCGGCTGTCCGCAAACGAGCCCATCACCGCGACGACGACGCCCGGAAAGTCCGGAAACATCTCCTTGCCGGTCGCGATCAGCTTGATGGCCGGATTCTGCTTTTGAATGATGGACAGCGCCGGCTCGCGCACCGAGCCTCCCTCGACCGCATTGGTTGCGATTGCGCGCTGGGTGGCGTCGATACCCATCTCGACGATCTGGACATCGGCCTTGTCGGCCTTCACGACTTCCCACAGCCAATGCTGCAAGGCGGTGTTCGGTCCCGACCCGATCGGCTGCGTCGCCAGCTTGACCGGACGGTTGTTCTTCTCGCGAAACGTCTTGAACGCCGCGGCGGGGTCCTTGCCTTCGATCTGGGGAGAGAAAGCGGCGTTGGCGGCAAACCCCATCTCTTCGACGGCCGTGGCTGCGACGATTCGCACGTCGATGCCTTTCGCGCGGGCCACCAGCAGCGGCGCGAGGCCGGCGACGTAGACGTCGAGCGTACCGGATTGCAGCGCCTGGATCATGTTCGGACCGGACTCGAAGGTGCTGGTACTCAAGGTGAGCCCGGCCTGCTTGAGCCACCCCTCGCCCTCGGCCACGAAGATCTGCGCCGCGCCCATCACCGGAATGTAACCGACCCGCAGCGGCTGCGGAGCTTGAGCCTGGGCGGAGAAGCCGAGCATCAGACCCGCGACAGTCGTCGCAGCGAGCATGGTGGTTGCGACGCGCATCGTCATCCTTTCAAAAGGTCCGGGCGAGCACCGCAAATTCGTCCTTCGGATACATTCGGTCCATCACCTTGTTTGCGAAGCGACGAAAGAAAAACGCTGTCTTTTGGGTTTCGGGGAGAAAATTTATTGCGAAAGATCGCCAGACCGCAGCACGCAGCCCAGACGTCGCAATTGGGCGTGGCCCGATCCCTTATCGGAGTTCGGGCGACCAGCCCGGTCCTGCAAACTTAGTTCTGCAGTCTGACCCCGAGCAGCATCACGGTGGCTTTGTTGCTTGCGCCGGCGACGTTGGAATCCAGCTTGTCGTGGCGGATCGAACCCTTGATCTGGAATGAGCGGTTGAGCTTGTAGATCAGATCGGCGCCGACCGACGTGAAGGTGTCGCGCCGCGTCGAGCCTTGATAGTCGAGCGTGCCGTAGCTGAATTTGCCGACCGCGGTCAGCCAGCGGCGGAAATCGTGATCGACCTCGGCGCTATAGCTGCGGGTCAGCACGCCCGACACGCCGGCCAGCGTCGATTCATCGATCGAGGTGGTGGCGCCGACCTTGACCGTGGTGAGGCCGGACATCGACCACGCCAGCGAAGCGCTGGTTAAAAGTCCGTTCAGCCGCTGCAGCCGCGGATCGGCGTAAGTCCGCGTCGCATAGCCGATCGAGGCTTCGCCGACCAGCAGGCGGCTCAGTTCGAAACTGGTGCCGGCCTTGGCGTAGCCGCCGTCGGAATCGCGCTGGTATCCGTTGCGGTCGATCACGGTGTCGTGGACACGGGTGTCGGCCTCGACTTCCGCGAATGGCTTGAGGCCGGGCATCAGGTCGTAGCTCACCCGGCCGACGCCGCCATATTGATCGAAATTGCGGTCGTCATTGCCGGACGTGGTGCCGTCGGTCAGCAGCGAATTCTGATAGACGGTGCGGTCGATATTGCCCACCGCGGTGACCTGCAGGCGATTGAAATTCTGGTCGAGACCGAACGAGCCGCCGAGCGTCGCAAACACCGGATATTTCGAAAGCCCGGCCTGGATGTTCGGGCTGCCGGGATTGTCGGTCGAGACCCGCAGCCTCGCCTCGGTCAACACCCGGGTGTCGTGCGAGACGTCGATCCGGCCGTCGATATGACCGGTGAAATCCGGCCGGTCGACATTGGTCGGCGCCGAGGAAAAGCTGCCGTCCGCCAGCGGCGGAAAGGTGTTGGCGTAGCCGGAGAACGATCCCCGCAGATCGGCGACGAGCGCGTGGCGTTCCCAGTCCGACACCACCAGCAATTCCGGCGCGACCACATACACCGGCGACCCGCGGGCGACGAAAGTGCGTCCCGGATTGGTGTCGTAGCCGCCGCTCAGTTCGAGCGCGGACTTGACCAGGAAGCTGCCGGCATAGTCGCCGACAGCGCCGAACGGATCGTCGTCGGTCTTCAACCGGCGGCGTTGCGGCTGGCCGAGGAGTCGACGCGACGCTCGAACCTGCTCGCCGG
>CAXUBE010000023.1:0-18781 GCA_964249215.1 uncultured Rhodopseudomonas sp.
GCCTTGACGGCCGGCGCAGCAGAGGGAGCAGGCATCACCGGCAGGTCGCCTGCGGCACTCGCAACGATCATCGGCGCTTGCGCGAGGGGCGCCGTCGCCGCGGCGGTCTTGACCACGACGTTGGCGGCCGTGTTCGCCAACGGCTCGAACCGCGACGCGAACGAGATCGGCGGCGCCGCGCGACGCTGCGGCAGCGGCTCGGCGTTGACGGTCGGATAGATGCTAGCGGCAAGGATGTTGGCGTAGACCGTCCAGCCGCAGCCCGCGACCAGCGCCACGACCGCCGCGCCGCCCGCCCAGTTCGGGACACCCTTCCGGGCGCCGCGATGATGGGGCCGAATACGCGCCCCGTTGCTGATACTCATACGCCTCGCATCCAGACTGGTCCCCGTCGCCTGCGGTGCACGATGGATCTGAAATCCAGCCCGCATCTCGCAGCACGGCGGAGCGTCATTAAGGCGGGTTTTAGTTAAATGCGGATTAAGTCCGGGCAGAAGTTGGGCAGCCGCGCCGGCTGTCTCAATTCGGGTCAACGCTTAGTCCGCCCTCGCCCCGACCTTCTCCCCATGGGAGAGAGCGCGCAGCATTCGTCGAGATGCTGCTATCAAAAACGGAGCCGCTCCGGGATATGGGTCGCGCGCGCAACGGGCTGATGCGGCCGGAATTACGTCCCGCCGTCGGCGGTCATGAAGTCGAAATCGCAGCCGTCATCGGCCTGCAGGATCGTGCGATGAAACAGATTGGCGTAGCCGCGCGCCGCCCAGTCCGGCACCACCGCTTTCGGCAGGTCGGCGGCGCGCCGCGCGAGCTCCGACGCATCGACCAACAGATCGATACGGCGGCCCGCAACGTCGAGCCTGATCATGTCGCCGTTGCGCACCAGCGCGAGCGGACCGCCGACCGCGCTTTCCGGCGTGATGTGCAGCACGATGGTGCCGAACGCGGTTCCGCTCATCCGCGCGTCGGAAATCCGCACCATGTCCTTGACGCCGGCGCGCGCGAGCTTGATCGGAATCGGCAGATACCCCGCCTCCGGCATGCCGGGCGCGCCCTTGGGGCCGGCGTTGCGCAGCACCAGCACGGCATCTGCGGTTACGTCGAGCGCGGGGTCGTCGACCCGCAGCGTCATGTCCTCGATCGAATCGAACACCACCGCCTTGCCGGTGTGCCGCAGCAGTTCCGGCGACGCCGCCGAATGCTTGATCACCGCGCCGCGCGGCGCGAGGTTGCCGTGCAGCACCGCCATCGCGCCTTCCGGCCTGATCGGGTCATTGCGCGAGCGGATCACCTCCTGCCCCGGAACGTGTTCGGCAGCGGCGACGATGTCGCGCAGCGTCGCACCGGATATCGTCCGGGCGTCGAGATCGATCAGCTCGCCGAGTTGCGCCATCAGCTTCGGCACGCCGCCGGCGTGATGGAAGTGCTCCATGTAGTGATCGCCGGAGGGTTTGAGGTCGATCAGCACCGGGACTTTCCGGCCGAGTTCATCGAACGCCGCAAGATCGATGCGGTGAGCGGAGCGGTTCGCCATCGCGGTGAGGTGGATCAGGCCGTTGGTCGAGCCGCCGATCGCCTGCAGCACCACCTGCGCGTTGCGGAACGAGCCCGCCGTCAGCAGGTCGCGGGGCTTCGGGCCTTTCGCTCTTGCCATGTCGGCGGCGACCTTCCCGCTGGCTTCGGCGCAACGCAACCGCTCGGCATGCGGCGCGGGAATCGTGGCGCTCATCGGCAGCGACAACCCCATCGCCTCGGTGATGCACGCCATCGTCGACGCGGTGCCCATTACCATGCAGGTGCCGACCGACGGCGCGAGCCGCGCATTCACCGCGTCGATCTCCGGCTGGTCGATGGTGCCGGCGCGGAATTTCCCCCACATCCGCCGGCAATCGGTGCAGGCGCCGAGCACTTCGCCCTTGTGGTGGCCGACTACCATCGGGCCGACCGGGATCACCACGGTCGGCAGATCGGCGGAGATCGCCGCCATGATCTGCGCCGGCAGCGTCTTGTCGCAACCGCCGATCACGATCACCGCGTCCATCGGCTGGGCGCGGATCATTTCCTCGGTGTCCATCGCCATCAGGTTGCGCAGATACATCGAGGTCGGATGCGCGAAGCTTTCGCCGATCGAGATTGTCGGGAATACCATCGGCAAAGCGCCGGCGAGCATCACGCCGCGTTTCGCCGCCTCGATGATGTCAGGCACGTTGCCGTGGCAGGGATTGTAGTCGCTGTGAGTATTGGTGATGCCGACGATCGGGCGGTCCAGCGCGTCGTCGGAGTAGCCCATCGCCTTGATGAAGGCCTTGCGCAGGAACAGCGAGAAACCCGCATCGCCATAGCTGGTCAGTCCCTTGCGCAGCCCGTCGGCCATGCGTGACTCCTGTGTTTTGCGTTGGCGCAGTTATGGAGGAGGCCTGGAGATGTCAAACCGGGGCATGACCTCGGCCACATATGCGGCGGCGTCCCCCGCGCAGGCGGGGAGTCAGTAGTCCAGAGCAACGATGCTTTCCTCCGCTTTCGCGGAGGGTGACGGCATCGCGTGCTGACAACGAAGACCTACAAACAAAGCGCGCCGGAGCCGTTGCCGCTCCGGCGTATCGCAATCCCGTCGAACCGGATCACGCCGCGTTGAAGCCGGCGATGGCCTTGACCTCGAGATACTCCTCGAAGCCGAACTTGCCCCATTCGCGGCCGTTGCCGGACTGCTTGTAGCCGCCGAACGGCGCGCCGCGGTCGTTCGGAACGCCCTGCAGATTGACGTTGCCGGCGCGCAGCTTGCGGCCGACCTTGCGGGCGCTCTCCACCGTGTCGGCGGAGACGTAGCCGGCAAGACCGTACGGCGTGTCGTTGGCGATCTGCACCGCGTCATGCTCGTCCTTGGCGCCCATGATCACCAGCACCGGCCCGAAGATTTCCTCGCGCGCGATGGTCATGTCGTGGGTGACGTCCGAGAAGATCGTCGGGCGGACGTAGAAGCCCTTGTTGACGCCTTCCGGCAGGCCGGGGCCGCCGGCGACCAGCGTGGCGCCTTCATCGATGCCCTTCTGGATCAGACCCTGGATCTTGTCCCACTGGCCGCGGTTGACGACCGGACCGATCACGGTGCCCTCGGCGCGCGGATCGCCCGCCTTGGTCTTGTCGGCGACGCCCTTGGCGATGGCGGCGACTTCCCCGATCTTCGACTGCGGCACGATCATCCGGCTCGGCGCATTGCACGATTGTCCGGAGTTGTTGAACATGTGCATCACGCCGCCGGTGACGGCCTTCTGCAGATCGGCGCCTTCGAGAATGATGTTCGGCGACTTGCCGCCCAGTTCCTGGCTGACGCGCTTGACGGTATTGGCGGCGCGCTTGGCGACGTCGATGCCGGCGCGGGTCGAGCCCGTGAACGAGATCATGTCGATATCCGGGTGTTCGCTCATCGCCGCGCCGACCTCGGGCCCGAGGCCGTTGACGAGGTTGAACACGCCCTTCGGCACGCCGGCCTCGTGCATGATCTCGGCGAAGATCAGGGCGGAAGTCGGGGTGAATTCGGACGGTTTCAGCACCATGGTGCAGCCGGCGGCAAGCGCGGGCGCGACCTTGCAGGCGATCTGGTTCAGCGGCCAGTTCCACGGCGTGATCATGCCGATCACGCCGACCGGCTCGCGGACCACCATCGCCGATCCGATCGGCTCCTCGAAATTGTAGTTCCTGAGTACCTCGAGCGTCGAGGCGATGTGGCCGAGGCCGGCGCCGGCCTGCAGCTTCTCCGCCATCGGCAGCGGCGCGCCCATCTCGTCGGACACGGCGGCGCCGATATCCTTCATGCGGGTCTTGTAGACCGCAATGATCTTTTCAAGCAGCGCGACGCGCTCCTCGCGGCTGGTCACCGAGAAGGTCTCGAACGCCCTGCGGGCGGCGGCAACCGCCTTGTCGACATCGGAACTGGAGCCGAGCGCGATGTCGTACATCGCCTCTTCGGTCGCCGGATTGACCACCGGGGTCGACTTCTTGACGACGGGATCGACCCATGCGCCATCGATGTAGAATTGCAGACGATTGACCATCGTGAACCTCTTGCTTGACCGCTGGGGACTTGAGAACGAGGGCGTTCAGTGCGCACCCTCGCATGAAAACCGGCGAAAATGAACCCGCCGAAGCGGACTATCGCAGCGCACAATCGCGCGAGCAGCGCCTACGCGCTGGGATAGGGTTCGGCGACAAGCTCGGTGCGCGACCGGATGCGCTCGCGGTTGGCTGTGTAGATGCCGCCGCCAATGATGATAGCGGCGCCGACGAAGGTCCACAGATCGGGAATCTCCGTGAACACCACAAAGCCGAGGATCGTGATCCATAGCAACTGGCTGTAGGAGAACGGCGCCAGCATCGATGCGTTGGCATGACGAAACGCGAGCACCACCAGCCATTGCCCGGTGGTGGAGGCGATGCCGACCGCAAGGCCGAGCCCGACTTCGCGCCAGGTCGGCGTCACCCAGAACAGCGGCACCAGCGCCGAAACCAGCAGGAAACCCACCACCGCCGAAAACGCCATGGTGGTGATGACGCGATCCGCGCCGCTGATCATGCGGGTCATGATCAACGTGCAGGCCCAGCCGAATGCCGAGATGACCGGCAGCACGATCGCCGCGTCGAATGCGGCGGTGCCGGGACGAATCACGATCAGAACGCCGATGAAGCCGATCAGCGTCGCCGCCCAGCGCCGGATGCCGATCCGCTCGCTCAGGAAAATGATCGACAACACGGTGACGAACAGCGGCGCGACGAAAGAGGTCGCAGACGCTTCGGCGATCGGCAGCAATTTCAGCCCGGAGATGAAGAAGATCGACGACGACGCCAGCGCCAAGGCGCGCAGCACCTGCAGGCCGGGACGCCTTGAACGCAGCGGCGAGGATGACGATGCCAACGCGACCGGCACCATGATCAGCAGGAAGACCAGAAACCGCATCCAGGTGATTTCGATCGGCGGAAGCGTCCGCGCAAGATATTTCGCGAGCGCGTCCGAGCAGGCCAGAAACACGGTCGAGCCGACGATCAGACCGATGCCACGCAGCGGATAATCCGCATGGCGATGCGTCGGACTGCGATCGAAATCGGCGAGATCGGAGGAGGTGGTGGTCACAAAGAGCCGGTCATCATGCGAAACAGCGGCCCCAGGAGCCGGGACCGAACGGATCGCACAAGACGATGTTCGCCGCTCCAGAACAAGTGCGGAAAACAGGACCTTGGCATGCAGCTTTGGCCGCATCAGCCGCCATGCCGGCGTCACAACATCGGCAGGCTCGCGGGCTCGCGCCCGAGCGGAAACGCCGCCTCCAGCGCCCCGACGTCCGCGTCGCCCAGCGCCAGCGTTCCTGCCGCGGCATTTTCGGCGGCATGCTCCGCCGAGCCGGCCTTCGGGATCGCGAGCACCGCGGGACGCCGCGTCAAAAACGCCAGCGCGATCTGTCGCGGCGTCGCATGATGGTCATCGGCGATTCGTTGAAGCGTAGTTCCTTGCCGGCAGCCGGGTTGCGGAAAATCATCGTGGCCAAACGGCGAATATGCCGTCACCGCGACGCCGTGCTTCTCGCACCACGGAATTACCGCATGCTCGATCGCCCGCTCGCGCAAATGATAAAGCACCTGATTGCAGGCGATGCGCCCCTCGCCGGCGACAGCAAGCAGTTCGGAAAGATCGCTGGCGTCGAAATTGCTGACGCCCCAGCTCAGGATTTTGCCGGCGCCGACCAGTTCCTCGAAAGCCGCGACGGTGTCCTGCAGAGGATACCGGCCGCGCCAATGCAGGAGATAACAGTCGAGCCGGTCGGTGTTGAGCCGTTTCAGCGAACGCTCGCAGGCGGCGATCGTGCCGCGGCGCGAGGCGTTGCTGGGCAGTACCTTCGAAACCACGAAAGCCGCGTCGCGTCGTCCTGCGATCGCCTCCGCGACCACCAGTTCGGCATCGCCGTACATCTCGGCGGTATCGATGTGGGTCATCCCGAGATCGAGCCCGCGGCGCAAAGCCGCCACCGCGCGGATTCGGTCGCCCTGGTCAAGGTGCCAGGTGCCCTGCCCGATCGTGCCGACCGCGCGATTGCCCTTGCCGAACGGCTGCTGTTTCATCGCCGCCTCACGCCTCGACCGCTCGCATCATTTGCTCGGAGCGGCACCCTTGACCGGCTTGATGCGGAAATCAATACGTCAGCAAATGCCGTTTCGCTTCTCCGGGCCGCGGTCGGCATGATGGCACTCGCCGCGGCTTTCGGATATGAGAACAGCCCGAGCAGCGGCGCGTCCCGCGCCGATGACGCAACGGAGTTTGCCGATGTCGGCGGATGCCTTGACGGCCGCCTCCCCCCAAGCCGAATCTGCCGGCATGTCGACATCCGCGCTGAAGCGGATCGACGACCATCTGCAACGCGTCTATCTCGACAGCGGACGCTACGTCGGAACGCAGACGCTGGTCTACCGGCGCGGCCGCATCGTGCACAACGCGGTGCTGGGAATGGCCGACCGCGAGCGCAAGGTTCCGATGCGCGACGACGCGATCTTCCGGATCTATTCCATGACCAAGCCGATCACGTCGGTGGCGTTCATGATTCTGTTCGAGGAAGGCCGCGTCGCGCTCGATGAGCCGGTGGCGAAATATATTCCCGAATGGGCCGGTCTCGGCGTATTTCAGGCCGGCACGCTGCAAGGCTTCGTGACCAGACCGCCGACGCGGCCGATGCTGATCGTCGATCTCCTGCGACACACCTCGGGACTTACTTACGGCTTCCAGACCCGGACCAATGTCGACGCCGCCTATCGCGAGAAGAAGATCGGCGGGATGGAGATGGCCGGCACGCTGCCGTCGATGATCGCCGATCTGGCGACCATTCCGCTCGACTTCTCGCCGGGCGACGCCTGGAACTACTCGGTTTCGACCGATGTGCTCGGCTACCTGATCGGCAGGATCAGCGGCGTGCCGTTCGAACAGTTCCTCAAGCAGCGCATTTTCGATCCGCTCGGCATGGCCGATACCGGTTTCTTCGTGCCGCCGGACAAGGTCCATCGCTTTGCCGCCTGCTACGCCAGCGATGGCAACGGCGGCTGCATCTTGCAGGACGATCCCGCCACCAGTCCCTTCCTCGAACCGCTGCCCTTCGTCTCCGGCGGCGGCGGGCTGGTTTCGACCGCGGCGGACTATCTGGTGTTCTGCCGCGCGCTGCTGAACGGCGGTGAGATCGGCGGCGTCCGGCTGATCGGACCGAAGACGGTCAGGCTGATGACGCAGAATCATCTGCCCGGCGGACGCGACCTGACCGAGATGTCGCAATCGATGTTCAGCGAAGCCACCAATGCCGGGATCGGCTTCGGGCTCGGCTTCGCGGTGACGATGGAACCCGCGCGAACCTTGCTGCCTGGCAGCGTCGGCGAGTATTACTGGGGCGGCGCGGCGTCGACCGCGTTCTGGATCGATCCGGTGGAAGACGTCGTCGCGATCTTCATGACGCAACTTCTGCCGTCGAGCGAGTATCCGGTGCGCCGCGAATTGCGCACGCTGGTGAACGGCGCGATCATCGATAGCAACGCGTAGGACCGTTGCCCGCCGTTATTTCCCGCGAGCGAGCGGCCGGGGAACGGCGGCATTGCGGTTCGTAAGCCGCGCCTTGCCCGTCCATGGCCGTTGCCGGCGCCGGCAGGTCAGGGCGGAACACTTATAACGCGCCGCAAAATACGCCTGCCGGATTTCATGGCGCGACGAACTGCGCTATACCGGTGGCATGATCAACCCGGAACCGCAGCATACATGCTGACCGCGCAGCACGATTCGATTCGGCAGCTCCGCGCCATCCTGGTGGCATCGATTGTCCTTCCGGTCGCGCTGTTCGGCTATGCGTCGTGGCTCGCTTACGACACCACCGAGGCCGATACCAGCCGTCAGATCGATCAGACCCGCGAGGTCCTGACCGAACATGCGCTCAAGGTATTCGAGTCGGTCGAACGGTCGATCGCCGAAATCAACGAGATCATCCGTGATATGACGGACGATCAGATCAAGCAGAACGAAAGCAATCTGTATCAGCGTCTGAAGCGGCTGGCGGATGCGTCCGAGCAGATCAAGTCGATCTGGGTGTTCGACAAAAACGGCCACGCGCTCGTCAACAGTCTGGCCTGTCCCTCGCCGGCGCTGGATGGGTCGGATCGCGACTACTTCAATTCCCATGTCGATTCCGACATCGGCATTTACATCGGCCAGGTGCTGCGACCGCGTCCTCCGTTCGGCGGCGCTCCGTTCTTTGGCGTCAGCGGGCGACGGTCGTCATCCGACGGCAGCTTCGCCGGCGTGATCCAGCTATCGGTTCTGCCGGACTACTTCGAGGGGTTTTATGCGCGGATCGGCCGCGAAGCGGGCAGCTACGCGTCGCTGGTGCGCGACGACGGCGCCGTGCTGGCGCGGCTGCCCACGCTCGACCTCGACACCAATTTCCGGCCGAAGGGCGAACTCGCGCGGCTGATGCGCCTGGGACAAGCCGAGGGCGGCCGCACCACGGTGTCGTCGATCGACGACATCGAGCGCAAGCTCGTCTACCGCAAGCTGCCGCGGCTGCCGCTTTACGTTTATGCCGGCATCGAGACCGGCGCGGTGCGCGCCAGATGGCTGGCACAGAGCGGCAACTATCTGTTGTTCGGAATCCCCGCGACCATTGGACTGATCGCGATCGTGGCGCTGGCAATGGCGCGTACGCGCAAGCTGTATGAGGAAGCCGGCCGACGACAGGTCGCCGAGGACGCGTTGAAGCAATCGCAACGGCTGGAATCGCTCGGCCGGTTGACCGGCGGCGTGGCCCATGATTTCAACAACCTGCTGATGGTCGTGGGAGGTTCGACGCAGCTATTGCGACGCCGGCACTCCGATCCCAAGGATCAGCGCGCCCTCGACATGATCGACTCGGCGGTCGACAAGGGCGCGAGCCTGACCCGGCAATTGCTGTCGTTCTCGCGGCGCCACAGCATGTCGGCGAAACTCGTCGACCTCGGCGCAAGCGTCGAGAGATTCGCCAACGTGCTGCGCCAGTCGGTGCGCAGCGATATCGAGATCAGGATCGAGCAGCCCACCCGGATCATCGCCGTCAAGATCGATCCCAACGAGTTCGAGATCGCGCTGCTCAACCTCACGCTGAACGCGCGCGACGCGATGCCCAATGGCGGCTGCATCACGATTTCGCTGGCTTCCCGGACGCTCAAGGACGACGGAGCACATCGCCTCACCGGCGAATTCGCGGTGCTGACCTTCAGCGATACCGGCAGCGGCATCGCCGAAGACATCCGCGAGCGGATTTTCGAGCCGTTCTTCACGACCAAGACGGTCGATCGCGGCACCGGGCTTGGGCTCAGCCAGATCTACGGCTTCGTGCAGCAATCCGAAGGCGAGATCACCGTCGACAGCACGGTGGGACGCGGCACGACCTTCGAGATTTTCCTGCCGCGGTCGAACGACACGCTGCCGCCGATCGAACTCGAGGTCGCCGACGCGCCACCGCTGCAAGTCGCCAAGGCGACCACGCTGCTGTTGGTCGAGGACCATCCGGATGTTCAGGCGGTCGCCATGGACTACGCCGAGCAATGCGGCTTCAATGTCCTGCACGCCGATTGTGCGGAGGCTGCGGTCGAATTGCTCGACAAAAGGCGCGATATCGGCCTGGTGTTTTCCGACATCGTCATGCCCGGGATGAGCGGCCTCGAACTCGGACGGCTGATCCGCGAGAAATATCCGGAGACGCCGGTGGTGCTCGCTTCGGGCTATAGCGACCGCACCGCCAGCGCGCTACGCGAAGGTTTTCCGTTGCTGCAAAAACCCTATACGCTGGACGCGATGCGAAATTGTCTGCTGGAAGCGATCCGCCACTCCCCCGCGAATACCTCGTAGAGCATGATCCCTGAAAGCGGGTTCCGGTTTTCCGAAAAAAATCATGCTCGAACATAAGGATGGAGCGGGATGACGGTACGAAGAGAAGTCATCACTCTGGTTCGCAAAACAGCGGCCCGCACATTGCGGCGCAGGCCGATGTGATCGTCGTCTCTGGCCCCGATTACTCCGCGGCGCTCACCAGCTTGATCCTCGGCGCGCGCGCGTCGATCAGCGCGCGATAGGTCGACAGGTAGTCCAGCGCCATCCGCCGCGCGGTAAACCTCGCCTCGAACTGCGCACGTACTGCGGTGCGGTCGATCGACGGCAACCGGTGAACGGCCGCAGCCGCGCTGGTTTCGTCCTCGACGATGAAGCCAGTCAGGCCGTCGTCGATGATTTCCTGAACGGATCCACGATTGTAGGCGATAACGGGCGTTCCGCAGGCCATCGACTCGATCATCACAAGTCCGAACGGCTCCGGCCAGTCCAGCGGCAGCAACAGTCCCATCGCACCGCCGAGGAATTCGGATTTCTCGTGGTCGCCGATTTCTCCGATATATTCGATGCCCTCCTGCCCGATGATCGGCTTGATCACGGCGTCGTAGTAATCCTGATCGGCGCGGTCGATCTTGGCCGCGATCTTCAGCGGAATGCCACAGCGCAGCGCGATCCTGATCGCGCGATCGACGCCCTTTTCAGGTGCGATGCGACCCAACACGGCGAGGTAATCGTGCTTGCCGGAGCGTGGGGACAGGAGGTTTTCCGGCATCCCGTGCAGCACCGTGCGCGCCCAATTGGCCTGCGGCAGCGGACGGCGTTGGGCGTTCGAGATCGAGACCACCGGGACCTTGGAGAATTCGGTGAACACCGGCTGATGTTCCGGCAGATCGAGCCTGCCGTGCAACGTGGTGAGAAAAGGCGTCGGTTGGCGCGCGAACAGCGAAAACGGATAGTAGTCGAGATGAAAATGCAGGAAATCGAATTCGTCGTCGTCGCATTTGCGACGGACCCGTTCGAGCATCAGCATGTGAAGAGCGTTGGGATCTCGGACCGAATTATCGAGGCGGAGCGCGCGCGGCCATGTCGCGTCCAGTTTAGCGGATGTGACCGAATCTCCGCTTGCGAACAGCGTAACTTCGTGTCCCATAGTAACAAGTTCTTCAGTCAACCAGTGAACGACGCGTTCGGTCCCGCCATATAGCTTTGGCGGTACAGCCTCCGTGAGCGGAGCAACCTGCGCGATGCGCATCTCAGTGATCTCCTTGTGAGACGTGTGATGAACGGTGAAAGGCTCTTTCGTGCATTGAGCGCCGGGGGAACGTTTTTGCAGGTGCGAAGTTCCTCATTGCACGCGCCGTTCTTCCAATTGTGGGGATCAAAGATGCCACAACAACCGCACAAGCAATGGCGCGCCCCGACTTTGCTCAATTATTCGCGTATGCTGCGCGATTATTGCGCAGATACGTTTCCCCGCTGGCAGAGCGAACCGATGCTGCGACAGGACGGCGGATCAGCGCAGGCAAAGTCGCCTACTCGGCGTGTTTCACGCGCATTCGGGAATCACTCGGACGTGTTGTCGGGTTATGCGTGTCGCCCGTTTGCGTTCGTGATGCGTTATCTCCGTCAGCGGATGGCGGCGCATGTGGTGATTCTGCTCTGTGTCGTGGCTGCCGTTGCCTGCTCCGTGGGCACGCAATACGGGATCAAGAATCTCGTCGATGGATTGTCGGCCGGCGCTGCACACGCGGCCGCCGTGTGGGTCAGCTTCGGACTTCTGATCGCGCTGATCGCATCGGACAATTTTTTGTGGCGCATCGCGAGTTGGACCGCGAGCTTCACCTTTGTCCGCGTCACCGGCGATCTGCGCCGCGATCTATTCCGTCATCTCACCGGGCATGCACCGAGCTATTTCTCGGACCGGCTGCCGGGCATGCTGTCGAGCCGAATCACCGCGACGTCGAACGCCGTGTTTACGGTCGAGAACATGTTCGTGTGGAACGTGCTGCCGCCCTGCGTCGCCACCGTAGCGGCGATTCTGCTGATCGGCACGGTCAGCGTGCCCATGGCGGCTGGACTGATCGCGGTCGCCGCCACGATGGTGTTCGGCGTGTTCTATCTCGCCGCGGCCGGCAAGCCGCTGCATGACGAGTTCGCCGACAAGGCGGCCGCCGTCGACGGCGAGATGGTCGACGTCATCAACAACATGCCGCTGGTGCGCGCGTTCTGCGGCATCAGCCACGAACACGCCCGCTTCGATGCGACCGTCGGACGCGAATTGGTCGCGCGCGGCCGCAGCCTGCGCTATCTGGAGCGGCTGCGGCTGATCCATGCCGCGGTCACCGTTTCGCTGACCGTGGCGTTGCTGGCGTGGGGCGTGGTGCTATGGCAGCGCGGCGAAGCCACCACCGGCGACGTCGTGCTGATCTGCACGCTGGGCCTCTCCATCCTGCATGCCACCCGCGATCTTGCGGTCGCCCTGGTCGATGTCACCCAGCACGTCGCCCGCCTCTCGGAAGCCTTGGCGACATTGCTGGTGCCGCACGAATTGCGCGACCATCCGACCGCCGAGCCGTTGATCCGCGCCGGCGCTGCGATCTCGTTCAACAACGTCTCGTTCCGCTATCCGGGCGGATTGCAGGTGTTCGACCGTTTCAATCTGCGCATCAGCGCCGGCCAGCGCGTCGGCCTGGTCGGACAGTCCGGCGGCGGCAAGTCCAGCGTTTTCGTGCTGCTGCAGCGCCTGTACGACGTCGGCGAAGGCAGCATCACCGTCGACGGCCAAGATATTTCGCGCGTGACGCAACTAAGTCTGCGCGAGGCGATATCGGTGGTGCCGCAGGACATCGCGCTGTTTCACCGCTCGATCATGGAGAACATCCGCTACGGACGCCCTTCCGCGACCGATGACGAGGTATTGCGCGCGGCCATTGCGGCGCGCTGCGATTTCGTCGAGACGATGCCGGAAGGATTGGCCACCATGGTAGGCGACCGCGGCATCAAGCTGTCCGGCGGCCAGCGCCAGCGCATCGCGATCGCCCGCGCTTTTCTCAAGGATGCCCCTATCCTGCTGCTGGACGAAGCCACCGCGGCGCTCGACAGCGATTCCGAGGAAGCGATTCGCGAAGCCCTCGCCCGGCTGATGCACGGCCGCACCGTCATCGCCATCGCGCACCGGCTCGCGACCTTGCGGAACTTCGACCGCGTGGTGATGCTGCAGGGCGGCCATATTATCGAGGACGGTCCTCCGGACCGGCTGATGGAGAAACAGGGTCCCTATCGCGATCTGGTGGCGCGGGAATTGAGCAGGCTTTCTCCGCAGGCCGCCTAGTGTCCTCGGGCGTAACGGCGCAAGATACGCGGCATACAAGAATAACCGGCAGAGGTCTTGCCATGGCGACAGAAGCCGCAGCGAACGTTACCCAGATCCGCGACATCGAACCGGTTTCGGAATCGCTGTTCTACATTCCGATGACGGGTCCCGCGGCGCGCCCGCGGCGCGCCTTGAAGCACGACGACACGTTCATGGTGCTGGACAGCCATGGCGACATCGGCGCCTCTGCCGGCGGGCCCGACGGGCTGTTCAACTCCGATACCCGTTACCTCGCACGCCTCGAAATGGCGCTCGACAACATGCAGCCGCTGCTGCTCGGCACCAATCTGCGCGACGACAATTCATCGCTCACGGTCGATCTCACCAATCCTGATATTTACGCGAACGGTCGAATAGTGTTGCCGAAGGACGTGCTGCACATTGTGCGCACGATCTTTCTGTGGCGGGGAACGTTCTACCAGCGCATCAGGGTACAGAACCACGGCGATTGCACCGCTGCTTTCAACCTGACGCTGCAATTCGACAATGACTTCGCTGATTTGTTCGAAGTGCGCGGTTCGGTTCGGACGCGCCGCGGCACGGGCACCAGCCGTTTGAGCGGACCGAGCGACGTCACGATGGAGTATCGGGGGCTCGACCTCGCGCGGCGCAGTACGACGCTGCATTTTGATCCCAAGCCGAGCCGGATGTCGGCCAACGCCGCGACGCATCACCTCGAATTGCGACCGCAGCAATCGACCTCGCTCTTCGTCAGCGCGTCATGCGATCTTCCGGAGACGCAGCCGCCGGTGCAATTCTTTCGGGGATTGATGGCGCACCGCCGCGAGATGCGGCGAAGAACCGCCGGCGCGACGTCGGTGGAAACCTCGAACGACATTTTCAACGAAGTGGTCTGCCAGGCGATGGCGGATATCAACATCCTGCTGACCGACACGCCGCAGGGCCGATATCCCTATGCCGGCATTCCTTGGTATTCAACGACGTTCGGCCGCGACGGATTGATCACCGCATTGCAAATGCTGTGGGTCGATCCGCGCATCGCCCAAGGTGTCTTGCGCAGGCTCGCGACATATCAGGCGACCAAGGTCGATCCGCAGGCGGATGCCGAGCCCGGCAAGATCCTCCACGAGATGCGCGGGGGCGAGATGGCGGCGCTGCACGAAGTGCCGTTCGCGCAATATTACGGCAGCGTCGACTCGACGCCGCTGTTCGTGATGCTGGCCGGCCTTTATGTCGAGCGCACCGGGGACGATGCGACGCTCGCCGATCTTTGGCCGGCGATCGAGGCGGCGTTGCGCTGGATCGACGGACCGGGCGACCAAGACGCGGACGGGTTTGTCGAGTATCGGCGCGCGACCGAACAAGGTCTGCAGAACCAGGGCTGGAAGGATTCCTACGACGCGATCTTTCATGCTGACGGAAAACTCGCCGAGGGCAACATTGCGCTCGCCGAAGTGCAGGGCTACGTTTTCGCGGCCAAGCAACTGGCCGGGCGATGCGCGCTGCGGCTTGGATATACCGATAAGGCCCGGCAGCTCGACGCCGAAGCGCGCTCGCTTGCCGCCCGATTCGAGGAAGCGTTCTGGTGCGAGGACCTCGGCACCTATGCGCTGGCGCTCGATGACGCGAAAAGGCCTTGCCGCGTGCGCACCTCGAATGCCGGCCAATTGCTGTTCACCGGCATCGTGCGCGAGGACCGCGCCCGCATGGTTGCCGCCGACCTGATGCGACCGCATTTCTTCTCCGGTTGGGGCATTCGCACGGTGGCGCGCGGCGAAGCGCGTTACAATCCGATGTCTTATCACGACGGATCGATCTGGCCGCACGACAACGCGCTGATCGCGCTGGGGTTCGCGCGCTACGGCCTGAAGCAGTCGCTGCGCGCGTTGTTCCAGGGGTTGTTCGATGCCGCGAGCTATATGGAGTTGCGGCGTTTGCCGGAATTGTTCTGCGGCTTTCAGCGCGAGCGCCGCCAGGGCCCGACGCTTTATCCGGTGGCCTGCGCGCCGCAAGCCTGGGCGAGCGCCACCGCATTCACGCTGCTGGAAGCCGTGCTCGGCCTCGAATTCGATGCGGTGCGCGGCGAGATCCGCCTGCGCAATCCACAGTTGCCGGCGTTTCTCAACGAGGTGATCCTGCGCGATCTGCAGCTTGGCGATTCCAGCGTCGATCTGCGGGTGCGGCGTCATGGCGAGGACGTGTCGCTGGAAGTGCTGCGCACCCGCGGGCACATTCAGGTATCGCTTGTGCTCGCGCGATGACTCCCCGCCGCCCGACGCTACATTACGGTATGGTTGCGGTTGTTATGGCCGCTGCTTCGTGCGGAAGCTTCGCAGCCTATGCAGATGACGTCTCGTCGCCACCCGCCGTGACGGTGATCGACGCGATCGATGCGCATGGCGTGCTCGGCCGCGACGTGCGCAGCCTGTCGGACGAGAACATGGGCCGGATCGCCGACGTGGTGGTCGATCGCGCAGGCCGTGTCCGCGCCGCGGTGATCGATTTCGGCGGCTTTCTCGGCGTCGGCAGCCGCAAAATCGTCGTCGACTGGAGTGCCTTGCAGTTTCGCAACGTCGCCAACACGGCGAGCGCCGTCATGCTGGGCTTGACGCGCGATCAGGTTCGCGCCGCGCCGGAATACAAGGATGACCAGCCGATCGTGGTGCTCGGCGCGTCGGGAAGCCTTGAGCCGCTGCGCGACGGCCCGTCGCCGTCCGGAGAGAAGTGAGTTGGTGCCGCCCGCGCCAGCGCGGATGATCGTCGCCAGCGGCGGCGACAACGCCGCTTTGCCGGGCGACAAGATTGAGCCGGGAACGGCCGGCGCTCCGAATGGTCTTCCGACCCCGCCCTCGCCCCAAAGCCTGCGCGGTCTGGATTGGTTCATCTTTTTCCTTGCCGACGTGCAGACCGGCTTCGGCCCGTTCATCGCGGTGTATCTGACGACGCAGAAATGGACGCAGATCGAAATCGGCCTGGTGTTGTCGATTGGCGGAGTGGTCGCGCTGATCGGACAGATGCCCGGCGGCGCGATCGTGGATGCCGCCCGTTCCGAGCGCCGGGTTGCGGGAATGGCCGTCGGCGTCATCGGCCTGTGCGCGCTCGGTTATGCGATGTGGCCGATCCTGCCGGTGGTGATAGCGGCCGCCACATTCCATGCAGCGGCAAGCTGCGTGCTTGGGCCCTCGATCGCCGCGATCAGCCTGGGTCTGGTCGGCCGCGCCGCGATCGGAGAACGACTCGGACGCAACGCGCGATTTGCCTCGCTCGGCAATGGTGCCGCCGCGGCGTTGATGGGCACGTGCGGCTACTATCTGTCGAGCCGCTCGGTGTTCGTCGTCACCTTTTTGCTCGCGGTGCCGACGCTGATCGCATTGTCGCGCATCCGCGAGCATGAGATCGATTCGCAGCAGGCACATGGCGCGGTCGCGCGCGACGTGACCGATCTTGCCGTCACCAGCCTGCGCACGCTGCTGACGCAACCCGCGCTGCTGATATTCGCCGGCAGCGTGTTGCTGCTGCAACTGGCCAACGCCGCGATGCTGCCGATCATGGCGGGCGCGGTTACTTCGCGCTCCCCCGATTCGGCCACCGCGCTGATCGCGGCTTGCATCATCGTGCCGCAGGCCATCGTCGCGCTGACGTCGCCATCGGTGGGCCGCCTCGCACAGCAGATCGGGCGGCGCCCGTTGCTGCTGCTCGGCTTCGGCGCGCTCGCCGTTCGCGGAGTGCTGTTTTCCCTGGTGCACGATCCTTATGTCCTCGTCGCCGTGCAGGTGTTCGACGGCATCACCGCGGCGATGTTCAGCGTTTTGGTGCCGCTGATTGTCGCCGATATCGCTTTCGGGAGCGGCCGATTCAACCTGGCGCAGGGCGTGGTCGGTACCGCGACCGGGATCGGCGCATCGCTGAGCACGGTGCTGGCGGGCTACATTTCCGACCGGTTCGGCAGCAGCGCCGCGTTCCTCGGCCTAGCAGCGGTGGCGGCATCCGGGCTTGTCGTGATCTGGCTGCTGATGCCGGAAACGCGGCACCGCGACGGCGTCGCGACGCCGCCGCGGCCGCGGCCGGGCGCGTAGTCTGGCCGCTCCGGTTACGAATCTTTCATCATCGGCGATAACCGGTCACCCGCTGGCGATCGCGCGACACGCCTCCTATATCGAGGCAACGTCGTCGAACAACCCGCCATGAGAAAAAACTTGATCGCCCTTTTGTTGCTGCTCGTGCTGCCGATCGTCGCGTCGGCAGTTAGATATTGGCTTGGCGATCGCTCGGTCGATTGGCAGAGCGCCGATCGCTCCAGCGCCGGCCTGCTGCCGGAACCATCCGCACATCCCGACGCCATGGTTCGTGTATTTGCCGCTCGCACGGTGCGCTGGCGCGGAATTTTCGCGGTACATAGCTGGATCGTCGTGAAGGAACGCAACGCGGCGCGCTACACCCGCTACGATTACACCGCGTGGGGCGATCCGATCCGCGTCAACGGATTTGCAGCCGACGGACGCTGGTTCGGCGACGTGCCGCAGATCATCGGCGCCGCCGACGGTGACTTCGCAGCGCGGATGATCCCGAAAATCCGCGGCGCGATCGACAGCTACAGGCTGAACGCCTATGGCGACTACCGCGCCTGGCCGGGCCCGAACTCGAATACGTTTGTCGCAGCGGCGCTTGCCGCCGTGCCGGAACTGAAAACGACCTTGCCGCCGACCGCGATCGGCAAGGACTTTCCGTATGACGGCGGCTGGTTCGGGCTGACGCCCTCCGGCACCGGCGTGCGCGTCACGTTCGACGGTTACTTCGGGCTGACGCTCGGATGGGTCGAGGGCTTTGAGCTGAACCTGCTCGGCGCGGTGATCGGCTTCGATCTGCGGCGTCCCGCCATCAAGCTGCCCGGCATCGGCCGGCTCGGCGTCGCGATCGCCTAGGATTTCGTTTTGGTCTGCGGCGGCGCCGCCGCCTGCGCGGTGACGATGTTCAAGTCTTTCAACTCGTTGGGCTTGAACACGAACAGCCGGTCCTTCGGCGTCTCCATCGCGTGAATCCAGACCTGAAGGTTGATTCCCATTTCGCTGAGATAACGTTGGCAGCGGGCGGAAATCCGCTGCGCGTCGCTCATCTCGTCGCGCGCATCGAGCGTCTCGCCGGCTTTCATCGCGAACACCTGATGCACGCCGATCGCGGCCTTGTCGCCGGCACGGCGCTCGACGCCGCCGAAGAACATCAGCGGACAGGACGACGCGCAATATTTGCCGCTCTCCACTTCGGTTGCGAACTTCTTATCACGGATCAAGCGGCCCATCGCCATCGCATCCGCGACCGAACCGCCCGGCGAGTTCAGCACCACGGTCTTGATGTAGTCGCCGCGGCGCGCGACTTCCTGCGCGAACGCCTCGCTGCTGCCCGGCGTGATCGTGCCGCTGGCGATCAGCCTGCCGTCGCCGACCAGATCGAAGGTCATCGCCTTCGCCAGCGCGCCGTCCGGCTGCGGCATCGGCGCTATTCGTGGATCCGCGCCGGGCAGCCACGGCGCCAGCACGGCCGGAAGCTGCGGAAGGCCGAACGGCAACGCCTGGCGC
>CAXUBE010000024.1:0-15137 GCA_964249215.1 uncultured Rhodopseudomonas sp.
CCCCCCCCCCCGGGGCGGCCTGGGTGCGTTTGCGGGGCTCCCCTGCCCGCCGCAACGGCCCGTCAGACCGCGGCGGATGCGGCCGCGACGATCCGCAGCGGCACCGCAGAAGCCGGATCGCGCCTGCGCGACGGTGTTTATGCCGCTGCCGCCACCGGCAAGGACGCTGCCGCACACCTGCGCGACGGGGTCGCCGCCGCCGCCTCCGGCGGCGCCGAGGCTGCCGGTCGACTTCGAGATCGCGCGCTCCAGTTAGGCGATCGCGCCAACAAGAATATGGTCGAGACCGCCGGCAATAATCCGCTGCTGGTCGCAGGCATCGGTCTCGTGGTCGGCGGGCTGATCGCGAGCGCGATCCCGCGCCTGCGGCTCGAAAACCAGTTCGTCGGCCCCGCCGCGGATGCGCTCAAGGGCAAGGCGCGCGACACCGTCGCGCGCGGCATGGACAGCGTGCAACGCGCGGCCGGAGCCGCGCTCGATCATGTTGCCGATACCGCCGGCGCGGTCGGCCTGAGCCCGGACGTGCCGAGCGAAGCCGCGTCCGACGTCGGGCTGCGCCTGCGCAAGGTTGCCGAGGCCGCTGCGTCGTCGCTTCAGAACAACCACTAACCGGTCGAACCGACACGAATTTTGCAATGGAGAATGGCGATGGTTGAGACGGTCAAGCACACAGGCGCCGCGATCGATACGATGTCGTCCGGCAACACCAAAGCGACCGCGAAGCCGCTGCGGCAGGCGCAGGACATCGCCGGTCAGGCCATGGCGGCGGGTCGTGATCTGAAGGATCGTGTGGCCGGTCTTGCCGGCTCCTCAGCGGAGGCGGTGAAGAGCAGTGCGGCGGATTTCGCCGATGTCGCGAAGGACTTTGCGGCGCAGGCCGGCGAAACGCTGAAAGATCGCGCCAACGAGCAGAAAAATGCCGGCGCGGCCTATGTCGGCACCATCGCCGAAAGCATGCGGCGGGCGGCAAGCGAATTCGATGACGAATTGCCGATCGCCGGCGTCTACATCCGCAAGGCGGCGTCGCGGATCGAGGAAATTTCCGACACGGTTCAAAACGGCGACATCCAGGACCTGGTCCGGGGAGCGCAGGATTTCGCACGGCGACAGCCGACCGCGTTTCTCGGCCTGGCGGTGCTCGCCGGCTTCGGCGCGATCCGGTTTCTGAAAAGCTCGGGCGGTACCCGCGACGACGATCGCTTCGCGTCCAGCAACGATGACGACGCAACGTCGCCTCCGCAGCGGCGCGGCAAGGCCAGCAGTTCCAATCGAGGGCATCGCGATGAGTACACCAGCTAATCGTTCGATTCCGGAGCTGTTCAGCGACGCTTTCGCGCAACTCGCCAAGCTGGTCGGCAACGAGTTTGAACTCGCGCGCGCCGAACTGTCCCAGAAGGTAAGTCAGGTCGGCCGCGCGGCAATTTTGATGAGCGCGGGCGCGCTGATCTTCCTGCCCGCGCTGATGCTGATCCTCTTCGGCGTTGCGGCATTGCTGATCCAGAACGGCTTCTCGCCGCCGGCATCCTATTTCATTACCGGAATAGGGGCGGCGATCATCGCGGGCGGCTTGATCTGGATCGGCGTCAGCCGCCTCAGCGGCGACGCGCTCAAGCCCAAAGAGACGATCGATCAGTTGCAGCGCGACAAGATCGCGGCCAGGGAGATGGTGGGATGACCGACGGCTCGATGGGGCGCCAAAGCGCGCAGTTCGTGAGCGACCTCGGCGACGCGTTGCGCCGTAATCCGGTGTCGACCGCGCTGATCGGCATGGGAGTGTTGTGGCTGTTCACCGGCGGCAAGGCCGGCGATCGCGTCGCGCGGTTGGCGAAGCAGACCGGGTTCGATCGCGTCCCCGAGGCGGTGCAGGACGGTTTCAATGCGCTCGGTGACCGGATCGGCGACGTCGGCGGAGCTGCGGGCGATCTTGCCCAGTCGGCAACGCGCGGCGCGCTTGATCGCGCGGCGAATGTCACGAATTCGGTCGCGGATTTCGGCCGATCGATCCCCGGCAGCGGTGCGGAGTTCTTCGCTTTCGCAAGATCGCGCCTGGGCGACCTGTTCGACGACCAGCCGCTGGTGCTCGGTGCGCTCGGAGTAGCGCTCGGCGCCGGCATCGCGGCGTCGTTGCCGGCGACACGGCTCGAGGCGGATTATTTCGGCAACACCGCCGACGAGCTCAAATCGCGCGCGACCGACTTCGCCCATCAGCAGACCGAACGCGTTCAGACGGCCGCGATCGATGCTGCATCGGCTGCCGTCGACGAAGCCCGTCGTCAAGGCCTGACCCCGGACGGCTTTATCGCCGCGGCGGCGGAGGGGATCGGCGAAAGGGTGCGTCGCGTCGCCGCGGCGGCTGGCGATAGCGTTCGGCAGAACGTCGAGTAGGCTATCCTACGTCGATCAGGCCGATGACCCGCCGCCCCAGCCTCCTGTCGTCGCTCGTGTTGGTGGGCGTGGTCAGTGCCGCGCGCTTCGTTGCCGGGCGCACCGACGCGGCATCTGCAGGCGCTGCTCATGTCCCGCGCGGTGACCGAGCCGAAAGTCCGGACCATCGCGGAAAGAACGGCGGTCCCGCACCGGCACCGCAAGCCATGCAGGCCGAGTCGCCGCTGCCGGTGATCAGGCATCGCTGGAAGGACGTGTTGCTCGGCACCTATGAGCGCATCAACAAGGATCGCCTGCTCGCCGTCGCCGCCGGCGTGGTGTTCTACGGCCTGCTGGCGTTGTTCCCAGCAGTGACGGCGCTGGTATCGTCCTACGCGCTGTTCGCCGACGGCAAGACCATCGGCGATCATCTTTCGCTGCTTGCCGGCGTGTTGCCGCCGGGGACGTTTTCCGTCGTGCAGGATCAGGTCGCCCGGGTGCTGGCGAAAGGCGACGTCAAGCTCGGCGCCGCCTTTCTGTTCAGCCTGCTGCTGGCGCTATGGAGCGCCAATGGCGGCGTCAAGGCGATCATCGATGCCCTCAATGTCGTCTACGAGGAAGAAGAGCGGCGCGGCTTTTTCAAGCTCAACGCGGTGTCGCTGGGGTTCACGCTCGGCGCGCTCGGCGTCGTGCTCGCGGCGATCGGTCTGGTCGTTGCGGCGCCGATCGTGCTGTCGATGATCGGCTTTGCAAGTGCAACCGCCATTGTCGTCGCATACGGTCGCTGGCCGGCGCTGGCTTTGCTGACGCTGCTCGGCATGGCGGTGCTGTATCGCTACGCGCCGAGCCGCCGGACGCCGCGATGGCAATGGGTCTCGATCGGCAGCGCGTTCGCGACGGTAACCTGGATCGCGGGGTCGGCGCTGCTGTCCTATTACCTCGCCAACTTCGCCGATTACGACGCGACCTACGGCTCGCTCGGGGCGGCGATCGGCCTGATGATCTGGATGTGGATGACCACCATCGTCGTGCTGGTCGGCGCCGAGCTCAATTCCGAGATCGAAGGCCACGCCAGGGGCGTCGGCCGCATCGAATCGGCGGCCCGCCAGGATCCGGCAGCGGTCCACAACTGAACGCCCGCGCGTGATTTCCGCTGGTTGATGTCGGCATTTTCCCGCCGCATCATGGACCGCGATTCGGTGCTGCGGAGGAAACGATGATCCCGCGACTGGCTGCCGTGTTATCGCTATTGCTGATATCGGGCGCAGCCGCGGTCGACCGCGGCCAGTTCGCCGACGTGCCCGACGACATCCGCGCCTGGTTCAAGGGCGTCCAAAGCCCCGGCGGCGTGCCGTGCTGCGATATTTCCGACGGCCATCGCACCAGCTATGAGGTGCGCCAAGGTGTCTTTTGGGTACCGATCGACGGCGCCTGGTGGGAAGTGCCGGCCAAGGCGATCATCCGCGACGCCGGCAATCCCGTCGGCGAGGCGATCGTGTGGTACGTCAACCACCGCGGCAGCATCGTGATCAGTTGCTTCGTCCCGGCCGACGGCGTGTAGTTCTCGTAAGCGGATCATCGTCGATAAAAATCGCGAGACCCTTTCTTCACCTCTGCCCGCCGGGGAGAGGTCGATCGGCGAAGCGAAGACGATCGCGCTGTTGATGCGTCATCTCGTTTCAGAACTGCTTTAAGTATTCCGCCGCGCGGTGTTGGTGGCGATCGCGGCGGCTGCGGTGCGATTCTCGACGCCGAGCTTGGCGTAGATCTGCTCCAGGTGCTTGTCGACCGTGCGCGGGGAGAGCCCCAATATCTGCGCGATGTCGCGGTTGGTCTTGCCTTTGCTGAGCCACGACAGCACCTCGCCCTCGCGGCTGGTGAGCCCGAGGTCCTTGCTGAATTCCTTCGGCGAATCCGACGCGCTGTCGCGCGCCAGCCGCAGCAGGAATTCATCGGGGCCGAGCTTGCCCATATATTGCAGCCGCAATTCCTCATTGCGCAGCAGCGAGGCCTTCAGCGGCGTCTTCGGCTGGGCCAGCCCGCTGTGGACCTGCTCCAGCCATTCAAGCCAGGGTTTCGGCAGATCGAGCCAGACGCCGTCGTCCAGACCCTCGTCGCTGGCGAGCAGCTTCTGCGCCTGCGGCGTCGACCACAGCACCTTGCCGCTGCGGTCCACCGCCAGCAGGAAGCGTCCCGATACGTCCAGCGCCGCGCGCGCGCTTTGGCTCAGCCGCGCATTGCCGAGATGCACCTTGATCCGCGCGATCATCTCCACGATCACGATCGGCTTGGTCACGTAGTCGACGCCGCCGGCTTCCAGCCCGCGCACGATGTGCTCGGACTCCGCCAAGCCGGTCATGAAGATGACCGGAACGTCGGTGAGGCCGGGGTTGCGCTTCAGCCTGCGGCAGGTCTCGAAGCCGTCCATGCCCGGCATCACCGCGTCGAGCAGGATGATATCCGGCGTGATCTGGTCGACGATCCGCATCGCCGCCGCGCCGTCGAGCGCGACCATCACGGTCATGCCGGCGCCGTCGAGCGCGTCCGTCAGCAGGCGAAGCGTCTCGGGCGAATCGTCGACGACCAGCGCGATGTCGCGCTTTTTGGGATCAGGACTCATGACGGTACAGCATGTTCAAGGTTTTCATGTAGCCGTCGAGGTCGAATTGATCGACCAGCGAGCGCATCTCGGTCACGAAGGCCGAGGATTCCGGATAGTCGTTGTTGATCTGGTCGAGCTTGGTCTCGATGCCGCGGATGTACCCGATCTCGCCGAGCTTGATCAGTTCCTCGACATGCTGCACCGGCGGGCTCAGGATCTGCGGCTTCGGCCCCGTCAGCTCGATCGCATCGCCCTTGTGGATCCAGTTCAGCTTCAGCAACTGCCCGATCAATTCCAGCAGCCGCGGGATGTCGATCGGCTTCATCAGATAGCCGTCGTGGAACGGCCGCGCCAGCGGCTTGCCGTGCGCCTCCAGCGCGCTCGCCGACACCATCAGGATGCGCGCGTGATGATGGCCTTTCCCGCGCAGCGTTTCGGCGACGGTCCAGCCGTCGATGCCGGCCATCGAGATGTCGAGCAGGAACAGATCGGGCTGGCAATGCGCGGCGAGGCTGACGCAGGCATAGCCGTCCGGCGCACTCAGCACGATGAAGCCGAGCGGCGACAGTACCTCCAGCAGCAGGTCGCGCTGGGTCGGGTCGTCGTCGGTGATCAGGATGGTCTTGCGCGGACCTTCATAGCCGAGGATCGGCGCGCGGATCGCGCGGGTTCGCTTCGGGTTGATGACTTCCGACAGCAGGATCTTGACGCTGAAGATGCTGCCCTGGCCGATCGTGCTGCTGACGCGGATATCGCCGCCCATCACGCCGGCCAGAAGCTTGCTGATTGTCAGCCCGAGCCCGGTGCCGGTATGCGGCTGCGAGATGCCGAGCGCGCCGCGTTCGAACGGCGCGAAGATGCGCTCGAGATCGTCGGCATGGATGCCGGGGCCGGTATCGCGGACTTCGAGCTCGGCGACCGGGTTGCGGTAATGCACGATGAACTGCACGCTGCCGGTCTGGGTGAACTTGATCGCGTTCGACAGCAGATTGATCAGCACCTGGCGCAGCCGCTTCTCGTCGGCATAGACCACCGGCGGCAGATATTGCGGCCGCTTGAACACGAACGCGATGTCCTTGGCCGCGGCCTGCAGGCGGAACATGCCGACGAGCTGTTCGAGGAATTCGCCGAACCGCACTTCGTCGCGCGACAGATAAAGCCGCCCGGCCTCGATCTTGGAAATGTCGAGCAACCCGTCGATCAGCCCCGACAGATGATCGGCGCTGCGGCGCATCAGCTTGATCTGGTCGCGCGGCCGCGGCGGCAGGGTGCCGTCCTGCTCGAGCAGTTGCGCGTAACCGCTGATCGCGTTGAGCGGCGAGCGCAGTTCATGGCTCAGCCCGACGACGTAGCGGCTTTTGGCGAGGTTGGCGGATTCCGCGACCTCCTTGGCGCGCTGCAATTCGATGTCGGTCAATCGATGCGCGTCGATTTCCTGCATCAGCAGCGCGGTCTGGCGCCTGGTTTCGGCTTCCGCGGCGTGCCGGCTCTGCCGCGCCAGCACGAACAGCCACGCCACCACGCCGATGATGATGATCAGCGCGAAGAACAGCTTCCACAACACTTCCGAGAGCTGGATCTGGTCGACCTCGGTCGCGGTGGTGGCCTGCAGATAGATCAGCGACAGCGTCAGCCCGACCAGCCCCGCGGAGCCGAGGAACACGACGAGATAGTGCCCGAGCTGCGAATTCATCTGCGCGTAAAGCGGTTGCGGCATCATCTTGCCCAGCGTCTGCGACAACTGCGCGTTGATCCGCGCATGCGGCTTGCACAGGTCATTGCAGCGCGCGTCGAGCGAGCAGCACAACGAACAGATCGGTCCGGAATAGGCCGGGCACGACGCCATGTCCTCGGGCTCGAACGAATGCTCGCAGATGCAGCACTTGATCGAGGCGAGGTTTTGCCAGCTTCGCCTCGGCTTGCGCGCGATGTAGTATTTGCCGCCGGTGGCATAGGCGATCACCGGTGCGGTGACAAAGGCGACGACGAGCGCGACGAACGGCGCCAGCGCCTTGGCGGTGGGGCCGAACACGCCGTAGAACGCGCTGATCGACACCAGCGTGGCGATCAGCATCGCGCCGACGCCGACCGGGTTGATGTCGTAGAGATGCGCGCGCTTGAACTCCATGTGCCGCGGCCGCAGCCCGAACGGTCGGTTGATGACGAGGTCCGACACCAGCGCGCCGACCCAGGCGATCGCCACGTTGGAATAGAGCGCCAGCGTCTGCTCCAGCGCCTTGTAGACGCCGATCTCCATCAAAAGCAGCGCCACCAGCACGTTGAACACCAGCCACACCACGCGGCCGGGATGGCTGTGGGTCAGCCGCGAAAAGAAATTGGACCAGGCGATCGAGCCGGCATAGGCGTTGGTGACGTTGATCTTGAGCTGCGACAGCACCACGAAGGCGCCGGTCAGCGCCAGCGACAATTGCGGCTGCGACAGCACGTAGCGGAACGCCTCGCTGTACATATGGGCCGGCTCGGCGGCGTCGTCCGGCGTCATGCCGTGCATCAGCGCGAAATAGGCGAGAAACGAGCCCGCCAGCAGCTTCATCGCGCCGGGCACGATCCAGCCCGGTCCGGCCGAGATCATCGCGATCCACCACGCGCGGTTCGAGGTACGGCGGTCGCGCGGCAGGAAGCGGAGAAAGTCGACCTGCTCGCCGATCTGCGCCACCAGCGAGAACACCACCGACGCTGCGGTCCCGAACAGCAGCAGATCGAGATGGCCCGAAGGATCGCCGTGCTCGCCCGGAAACGAAAGCCACATCGTGAAGGAGTCCGGGCTGTAATAGGCGATCGCCGCGAACGGCAGGATATGCAGCAGGATCCAGAACGGCTGGGTCCAGAGCTGGAAGCGGCTGATCAGCGTGATGCCGTGGGTCACCAGCGGGATGATGACGACGGCGCTGAACAAATAGCCGAGCGGGCGCGGCAATCCGAAACAAAGCTCCAGCGCGCTGGCGAGGATCACCGCCTCGATCGCGAAGAAGATGAAGGTAAAGGACGCATAGATCAGCGACGTGATGGTCGATCCGATATAGCCGAAGCCGGCGCCGCGGGTCAGCAGGTCGATATCGACACCGCACCGCGTGGCGTGGTAGGCGATCGGAAGGCCGCAACCGAAGATGATGACGCTGACGACCAGGATCGCCGCGGTTGCATTGGTGACGCCATAATTGAGCGTGATGGTGCCGCCGATGGCTTCCAGCGCGAGAAACGAGATCGCGCCCAACGCGGTATTGGCGACGCGCGAGGCCGACCAGCGGCGCGCGCTCTTCGCGGTGAAGCGCAGCGCATAGTCTTCAAGGGTCTGATTGGCAACCCATTGATTATACTGGCGCCGAACGCGGTCTATCCGCTGCCGCCCGACCAATCGCCCTCTCCTTCGACGCATTTTCAAGCGCGCAACGAAACCTACGTCGCGGTCTTGCGGTGCAACATACGTGATCTTGCGTATCGGTGCACCGCAATAATTCGGCAATCGTCGGCAGATTGAAAAAACGCGTTCCTCGAAAGCATGAAGGGGTAGTTAATGTCAGACGAAAAAAAGCGGGGCCTGGATTCGCCACTCCGGCGCAAGCTGCTGATGGGAATCGCGGCCATTCCGGCGATGTCGCTGCTGCCGCGCCCGTCGTTCGGCGCGGGACCTGCCACCTCCGCGGTCAACACCACCGGTCTTGCGGTGACCGACACTGAAGTCACGGTCGGCATCCTGCATTCGGTGACCGGCACCATGGCGATCTCGGAAACCGGCTCGGTGGAAGCCGAGAAGCTCGCGATCGAACAGATCAACGCCGCCGGCGGCGTGCTCGGCCGCAAGATCAAATTCGTCCAGGAAGACGGCGCCAGCGATTGGCCGACCTTCGCGGAGAAAGCCAAGAAGCTGCTCGTCAACGACAAGTGCGCGGCCGTGATGGGCTGCTGGACCTCGGCGTCGCGCAAGGCGGTTCTGCCGGTGTTCGAGCAGTACAACGGCATGCTGTACTACCCGACCTTCTACGAAGGCCTCGAGCAGTCCAAGAACGTGATCTATACCGGCCAGGAGGCGACCCAGCAGATCATCGCCGGCCTCGACTGGGTCAACAAGACCAAGAGCGCAAAGACCTTCTATCTGCTCGGCTCCGATTACATCTGGCCGCGCACCTCGAACAAGATCGCGCGTAAGCACATCGAAGGCCATCTGCAGGGCGCCAAGGTCGTCGGCGAGGAATACTTCCCGCTCGGCCACACCCAGTTCAACTCGGTCATCAACAAGATCAAGCTGACCAAGCCGGACGTGATCTACGCGATCATCGTCGGCGGATCGAACGTCGCCTTCTACAAGCAGCTCAAGGCGGCCGGCATCGATCTGTCGAAGCAGACCCTTCTGACCATCTCGGTCACCGAGGACGAGATCGACGGCATCGGCGGCGAGAACATCGCCGGCGCGTTCGCCTGCATGAAGTACTTCCAGTCGCTCGACAACCCGAACAACAAGGCTTTCGTCACCGAATTCAAGAAGATGTGGGGTGAGAAGACCGTGATCGGCGACGTCACCCAGGCTGCGTATCTCGGCCCGTGGCTGTGGAAACTCACCGTCGAGAAGGCGGGCTCGTTCGACATCGACAAGGTCGCGGCGGCGTCGCCCGGCGTCGAATTCAAGGGCGCGCCGGAAGGCTACGTCCGGATCCACGAGAACCACCATCTGTGGTCCAAGACCCGCGTCGGCAAGGCCAAGCTCGATGGCCAGTACGAACTGGTCTACGAGACCGCCGACCTGGTCGAGCCGGATCCGTTCCCGAAGGGCTATCAGTAAGCCGCACCGCGTCCTCCTTGGCGTCATTGCCGGGCTTGACCCGGCAATCCATCCTTCCTCGAGAATGATGGATGCGCGGGTCAAGCCCGCGCATGACGGAGAGGACGTGAAACGACAGCTATTCTGAATCCGCGAAAAGGACTAACGGCATGTTCGGCGATTATTCGATCGGTGATCTCGGCGCCATTTTCGCGATGCAGGGCTTCGCGGGTCTGATCCTGTTCTCGGTCTACGTGCTGATGGCGCTCGGCCTGGCCATCATCTTCGGCCAGATGGGCGTCATCAACATGGCGCATGGCGAGTTCATGATCCTGGGCGCCTACGTCACCTGGATGACGTCGAGCCTGTTCCAGGAATATCTGCCGTCGCTGTTCAGCGGCTACTTCTTTCTCGCGATGATTCTCGCCTTCATCGCGTCCGGCTCGCTCGGCATGCTGGTCGAATGGGCGCTGATCCGCCATCTCTACAAGCGGCCGCTCGACACGTTGCTGGCGACCTGGGGGCTGAGCCTGATCCTGCAGCAGGCCTATCGTTCGGTATTCGGCGCGCGCGAGGTCGGCGTCGAACTGCCGCAATGGATGCTGGGGTCCAAGCAGATCACCGACACCATCGAGGTGCCGATCAACGGCATCTTCGTGATGTGCCTGACCACGCTGATCACGGTCTGCGTCGCCTACATCATGTACAAGTCGCGCTGGGGCCGCCAGGTCCGCGCGGTGATGCAGAACCGCATCATGGCCGGCGCGGTCGGCATCAACACCGAGAAAGTCGACCGCTACACCTTCGGGCTCGGCTGCGGCATCGCCGGCATCGCCGGCAGCGCGTTCACGATGATCGGCTCGACCGGGCCGACGTCCGGCCAGCTTTACATCGTCGACACCTTCCTCGTCGTGGTGTTCGGCGGCGCTGCCAGCCTGTTCGGCACCATCGCGTCGGCCTTCACCATCTCGCAGGCGCAGTCGACGATGGAGTTCTTCATGTCGGGCTCGATGGCCAAGGTTCTCACGCTGCTGGCGATCGTCGCGATCCTGATGGCGCGTCCGCAGGGACTGTTCGCGCTCAAGGTTCGCAAATAACAACAACAAACAGGCACGAACATGATCAACGCCAAGTTCTTCAATCGTTCGGAATTGCTCGGATTCCTCAGCCTGCTGCTGCTGCTGGCGGTGATCCTGCCGCTGTGCCTCGACGTTTTCCGGCTCAATCTGGTCGCGAAATATCTGACCTACGCGTTCGTCGCGGTCGGCCTCGTGCTGTGCTGGGGCTATGCCGGGATTCTCAGCCTCGGGCAGGGCGTGTTCTTCGGGCTAGGCGGCTACTGCATGGCGATGTTCCTCAAGCTGGAGGCGTCCAGCGTCGAGAACACCAAGATCCAGTCGACGCCAGGCATTCCGGACTTCATGGACTGGAATCAGATCACCCAATTGCCGTTCTTCTGGAAGCCGTTTCACAGCTTGCCGCTGACGATGCTGGCGATCGTCATCGTGCCGTCGGTGTTCGCCTTCGTCGTCGGTGCCGCGATGTTCAAGCGACGGGTCGGCGGCGTGTACTTCGCCATCATCACGCAGGCGATCGCCGCGATCATGACCATCCTGATCGTCGGCCAGCAGGGCTACACCGGCGGCATCAACGGCATCACCGACCTGCGCACGCTGTGGGGCTGGGATATCCGCACCGACCACGCCAAGGTGATCCTGTACTTCGTCGAGGTCGCGTTCCTGGTCGGCTGCATCCTCATCGCGCAGTTCATCCGCCTCACCAAGCTCGGGCGCATCCTGGTCGCGATGCGCGAGAAGGAGGACCGCGTCCGCTTTTCCGGCTACAGCGTCGCGAACTTCAAGATCTTCGCGTTCTGCGCGGCGGCGATCTTCGCCGCGATCGGCGGTGCGATGTTCGCGCTGCAGGTCGGCTTCATGTCGCCGTCCTTTGTCGGCATCGTGCCGTCGATCGAGATGGTGATCTACACCGCGGTGGGCGGACGCACGTCGATCTTCGGCGCGATCTACGGCACGCTGCTGGTGAACTTCGCCAAGACCAGCCTGTCGGAAACCTTCCCGCAGCTCTGGCTGTTCGGACTCGGCTCTCTGTTCATCGCCGTGGTGCTGTTCTTCCCCAACGGCCTGTCCGGCATCTGGCGCGATCACGTCCAGGTCTATGTCGACCGCGCGCTCGCCTCGTGGAAATCGAAAAAAGGCTGGACCGCCGCCGGCTCCGTCGCCGACGGCTCGCCCGCCGAATAAAGGAGGTCGTCGTGCTGGTCGGTCAACAACCCCCGGATTTTCTGCTCGCGGTCGAGGGCCTCACGGTGTCGTTCGACGGTTTCAGGGCGGTCAACGATCTGTCGTTCTACGTCGACGAAAACGAGATTCGCGTGATCATCGGCCCCAACGGCGCCGGCAAGACCACGGTGCTCGACCTGATCTGCGGCAAGACCAAGGCGACCACCGGCTCGATCAAGTTTCGCGGTCAGGAATTGACCACGATGAAGGAGAACCAGATCGTCCAGACCGGCGTAGGCCGCAAATTCCAGACGCCGTCGATCTACGACGACCTCACGGTGTTCGAGAACCTTGAGATTTCCTACCCGCGCGGGCGAACGGTGTTCGGTTCGCTCGCGTTCAAGCGCGACGCCGCGGTGCGCGACCGGGTCGAGGAAGTCGCCGAGATGATCTTTCTCAAGGACCGCCTCGGCACCTACGCGGAATTCCTCAGCCACGGCCAGAAGCAATGGCTCGAGATCGGCATGCTGCTGATCCAGGACCCGGATCTGCTGATGCTCGACGAACCGGTCGCCGGCATGAGCGTCAGCGAGCGCGTCAAGACCGCCGAGCTGTTGAACCGCATCATCAAGAACCGCTCCGTGCTGGTGATCGAACACGACATGAAATTCGTCGAGGACATCGCCCACAAGGTCACGGTGCTGCATCAGGGCCAGATCCTGTCCGAGGGCACGATGGAAAAGGTGAAAAACGATCCCAAGGTGATCGAAGTCTATCTCGGTCATTGAAGGGCTGCGAGCATGGTTCACGTTGCTGCAAGGCGTCCAGTTTCACCTCGCCCCGCGTGCGGGGAGAGGTCGAAGCCAAGCGCAGCGAAGGCTTCGGGTGAGGGGATTTCGCGGTTTAACGCCGACGCTTCCACGCGACATAACGCCCCCTCACCCCGACCCTCTCCCCGCAAGCGGGGCGAGGGAGCGCGTTTCGCCGATATGCCGACAACTGAACGCTGAAGGAGCCCGACATGTTCGCAATCAACGATCTGCATGTCGCCTACGGCCAGAGCGAGGTGCTGCACGGCCTCAACGTGTCGGTGGCGCCGAACGAGATCGTCGCGATCATGGGCCGCAACGGCATGGGCAAGACCACGCTGATGAAGTCGCTGATGGGCATCGTGCCATCCAGGAGCGGCTCGGTGACCATGGAAGGCTTCGAGCTGTCCGGACTGCAGAGCTACGAGCGCGTCGCCAAGGGCATGGCCTACGTGCCGCAGGGCCGCATGATCTTCTCGTCGATGACGGTGAAGGAAAATATCGAGACCGGCCTCGTCGCGTCCGGCGAAAAGGAAGTGCCCGGCGATCTCTACGAACTGTTTCCGGTGCTGCTCGAAATGAAGGGCCGCCGCGGCGGCAACCTCTCCGGCGGTCAGCAGCAGCAGCTCGCGATCGCCCGCGCGCTCGCCACCAAGCCCAAGGTGCTGCTGCTCGACGAGCCGACCGAAGGCATCCAGCCGTCGATCATCAAGGACATGGCGCGCACGCTGAAGCACATCCGCGACACCCGCGGGCTGTCGATCATCGTGTCCGAACAGGTGCTGAGCTTCGCGCTCGACGTCGCCGACCGCGTGCTGGTGATCGAGAACGGCGAGATCGTGCGCGACGATGCCCGCAGCGGCATCGACGAAGCCCAGATCGCGAAATATCTGTCAGTCTGACGATTTGTACCACGGCAAGTAAAAGGGGAGCCTGCGATGCCTGAGACACTGATCAAGGTCGATTTGACGCAATCGGCCTATGATAACGACATGATCCACAACCGATGGCATCCCGACGTCCCGATGGTGGCGTGGGTCAATCCCGGCGACGACTTCATCGTCGAGACCTATGACTGGACCGGCGGCTTCATCAAGAACAACGACTCGGCCGACGACGTGCGCGACATCGATTTGTCGATCGTGCATTTTCTCTCCGGCCCGATCGGCGTGAAGGGCGCCGAGCCCGGCGACCTTCTGGTGGTCGATCTGCTCGACGTCGGACCGGTGAAGGAATCGATGTGGGGCTTCAACGGCTTCTTCTCCAAGCAGAACGGCGGCGGCTTTCTCACCGATCATTTTCCGCTCGCGCAAAAGTCGATCTGGGACTTCAAGGGCATGTACACCTCGTCGCGCCACATCCCGGGCGTGAATTTTGCCGGCCTGATTCATCCGGGCTTGATCGGCTGCCTGCCCGACCCGAAGCTGCTCGCGACCTGGAATGAGCGCGAGACCGCGCTGATCGCGACCAATCCGACCCGCGTGCCGGGCCTCGCCAATCCGCCGTTCGGGCCGACCGCGCATATGGGCAGGCTGAAGGGCGACGCCAAGGCCAAGGCCGCCGCGGAAGGCGCCCGCACCGTGCCGCCGCGCGAGCATGGCGGCAATTGCGACATCAAGGACCTGTCGCGCGGCTCGAAAGTGTACTTCCCGGTCTACGTGCCCGGCGGCGGTCTCTCGATGGGGGACCTGCACTTCTCGCAGGGCGACGGCGAGATCACCTTCTGCGGCGCGATCGAGATGGCGGGCTGGCTGCACATCAAGGTCGACGTCATCAAGGACGGCGTCTCGAAATACGGCATCAAGAATCCGGTGTTCAAGCCCTCGCCGGTGACGCCGAACTACAAGGACTACCTGATCTTCGAAGGCATCTCGGTCGACGAAGAAGGCAAGCAGCATTATCTCGACGTGCACATCGCCTATCGCCAGGCGTGCCTGAACGCGATCGAGTATCTGAAGAAGTTCGGTTACTCCGGCGCGCAGGCCTATTCGATCCTCGGCACCGCCCCCTGCCAGGGCCATATCTCCGGCGTGGTCGACGTGCCGAACGCCTGCGCGACGCTGTGGCTGCCGACCGAAATCTTCGACTTCGACATCATGCCGGGCTCGGCCGGCCCGATCAAACACATCAAGGGCGACATCCAGATGCCGCTCTCGCAGGACAAGTAACGACACGTCATTCCGGGGCGCAGACGCCTCTTGGCGGATGCGAACCCGGAATCCAGTCAAGATGAACATGATGAGATTCCGGGTTCTCGTTCGGCTGGCGCCGACCGAGCCCCGGAATGACGAGCGCGGGGGAAAAGACAATGCCGATCTACGAATATCTCTGCGACGATTGCGGCC
>CAXUBE010000024.1:15147-18761 GCA_964249215.1 uncultured Rhodopseudomonas sp.
TCTCGCAGGACAAGTAGCCGTCATTCCGGGCGCATTCGCATCTTTGCGAATGCGAACCCGGAATCTCATCATGTTCATCTCGACCAGATTCCGGGTTCGTGTCCACCAAGAGGCGTCCGCGCCCCGGAATGACGAGAACTCGGAGCGATGTCATGCCGGTCTACGAATATCTCTGCAACGATTGCGGCCCGTTCACCAACATGCGGCCGATGGTCGAATGCGACGAGCCGGACGATTGTCCGCGCTGCGCTGCCGAGGCGCCGCGGGTGATCCTCACCGCGCCGGCGTTTTACAGCATGTCGGCCACATCGCGGAAGGCTGCGGCCACCAACGAGCGCAGCGCCAACGCGCCGAAGACGTCCGCCGAGTACCGCGCCTCGCACGGCGCGGGCTGCGGCTGCTGCACGGGCAAGCCGTCGCGGCTGACGCGCAAGACGCCACGCGGCGCCAAGAGCTTCCCGACCGCGCGGCCGTGGATGATCAGCCATTAGGGTTTGACCGATTGAGGTCGAACCGATGCGGACATGTTCTGCGTCCCTTATTCCGCGAGGGGACTGCACGATGAACTCCGGCAACCTGACTGAATCAAGATAATAATAGATAATAACTCGTCGCCGCATTGACGTTTCATTAATGGCAGGCGCCGCGATCGCGAACTAATCGCCGATCGCGGCGATCATCGCGCTGCGCGTCCGCGCCCTCTCGCGCCACCCGCCGCACATCCGGCGTGTCCCTCGCATTGCGCTGTCGCGCTTAGGCTTTTTTTAAGCCGCGGCGCGTAGGCTCCCGCAGTGAGTTGAGTTGAGAGTTTGTGAGTAAACCATGACAGAGCCCCACCGCCCGAGGGTCAAATACGTCATTGGGCCCGACGGCAGTCCGTTAACGATTGCAGACCTTCCGGCGCCCGGCACCAAGCGATGGGTCATCCGCCGCAAGGCCGAAGTCGTTGCCGCGGTTCGCGGCGGCCTGCTGTCGCTCGAGGAAGCTTGCAGCCGCTACACCCTCACGGTGGACGAATTCCTGTCCTGGCAGTTCTCGATCGACCAGCATGGGCTGGCCGGCCTGCGCACCACGCGAATCCAGCAGTACCGTCAGTAAGCCGCGCCGCTTGCTGTTTCCTTGAAATTCAGGCGAACCGGACGCCGCCGGCCGGCCGGTTCTCGGCATGTCCGCGATTTCCCGCGGCGTCTTTCGGCGACATTAACCATATGGAAACCATAACGGAGGCAAATTTTGCCTAGTCGGCCCGCCGTGCCGAATCCGAGAGGCCGTTGCTTTGCAGAGTCTGGTGAGCTTCCTGAAAGGCCTGGGCGCGGCCCGCTTGACGGCGATGATCGCGGTCAGCGCCGCGCTGATCGGATTTTTCACCTTTGTCATCATGCGGGTCACGACGCCGCAGATGACGACGCTGTTCACCGACCTCAGCGTCGAGGACTCGTCGGGCATCATCAAGGACCTCGAACGCCAGGCGATTCCCTACGAGCTGAAGAACGACGGCGCCGCGATCATGGTGCCGAAGGACAAGGTCACCCGCCTGCGCATGAAGCTGGCCGAGGCCGGGTTGCCGAAGGGCGGCGGCGTCGGCTACGAGATCTTCGACAAATCCGACGCGCTCGGCACCACCAGCTTCGTCCAGAACATCAATCATCTGCGGGCGCTGGAAGGCGAACTGGCCCGCACCATCCGCGCGATCGACCGGATCCAGGCCGCGCGCGTGCATCTGGTGCTGCCGGAGCGACCGCTGTTCTCGCGCGAGACGCCGGAGCCGTCGGCTTCGATCGTGCTGCGGGTGCGCGGCCAGCTTGAGCCGCAGCAGGTCCGCGCCATCCGCCACGTGGTCGCCTCGGCGGTCAACGGCCTGAAGCCGCAGCGCGTCTCGATCGTCGACGAAGGCGGGCAGTTGCTTGCCGACGGCGCCGGCGGCGACGCCGCCGAGGGCATCAGCGGCGATGAGCGCCGCGCCGGCTTCGAGAAGCGGATGCGCAACCAGATCGAGGCGATCGTTTCGTCCGTCGTCGGCGCCGGCCGCGCGCGGGTCCAGCTCGCCGCCGACTTCGACTATAACAAAGTGACGCAGACCTCGGACCGCTACGATCCGGAAGGCCGCGTCCTGCGCTCCACCCAGTCGCGCGAGGAATTCTCGGCGACCGCGGGCGCGCCGGACGGCCAGGTGACCGTCAACAACGAGCTTCCCGGCAATCAGGCGCAAAACGGCGCCGCGCAGGCGCGCGACCAGAGCAAGAAGACCGAGGAAATCAGCAATTACGAGATTTCGCGCGTCACCAAGACCGAGGTGACCGAAGCCGGCCGCGTCAACCGCATCTCGGTCGCGGTGCTGGTCGACGGCAGCTACGTCAAGACCGACAAGGGCGACACGGTCTACCAGGAGCGCTCCAAGGAGCAGCTCGACCGGATCGCGGCGCTGGTGCGCTCTGCGATCGGCTTCGACCAGAAGCGCGGCGACCAGGTCGAGATCGTCAACCTGAAATTCGCCGAAGCGCCGCCCGTCGTGCCGACGGCGGAGCCCGCCGGCCTGCTGGGCATGCTGCAATTCACCAAGGACGACGTGATGTATGTGATCGAGCTCGGCGTGATGACGCTGCTCGGCCTCGTCGTGATGTTCATGGTGGTGCGCCCGCTGGTCCGCCGCATCCTGGCGTCCGATGCGGCGGCCGAGAGCGCCGCCTTGCCGGCGCTGACCGATGCGACGGTCCATTCGACATCCCATGCGCCGCACGCGACGACGCGTTCGCCCGTCGCGCTCGGCCCCGACGGCCAGCCGCTTCCGATCAGCCAGAGCATGATCGACATCGCGCAGGTGCAGGGCCAGGTCCACGCCCAGTCGGTGCACCGGGTCGGTGAACTCGCCAACCGCAACCCCCATGAAACCGCAGCCATTGTCCGTCAATGGCTCGCTGAATCGGCCTGATCGACATGGCCCTCCCGCAACTCGCATCCGGCAACAGCAAGGACATCGCGAGCGTCGTGGCGACGCTGGCGAGCCGGCAGGGCAACCGGCCGCCGAGCAGGCCGATCAGCGGCCCGAAGCGCGCCGCGATCCTGATGCTCGCGCTCGGCGAACAGTATGGTGGCAAGATCTGGAGCCTGCTCGACGAGGAGGAGATCCGCGATCTGTCGGCGGTGATGTCGTCGCTCGGCAACATCGAGCCCGCCGTGGTCGAAGACCTGCTGCTCGAATTCGTGTCGCGGATGTCGGCGTCGGGCGCGCTGATGGGGAATTTCGACGCTACCGAGCGGCTGCTGCAGAAATATCTGCCGTCCGACCGCGTCGGCGGCATCATGGAGGAAATCCGCGGGCCGGCGGGGCGCAACATGTGGGAGAAACTCTCCAACGTGCAGGAAGAAGTGCTCGCGAGCTATCTCAAGAACGAATATCCGCAGACCACCGCGGTGGTGCTGTCGAAGCTGAAATCGGAACACGCCGCGCGCGTGCTGGCGATCCTGCCCGAGGAAATGGCGCTCGACGTCATCGGCCGGATGCTGAAGATGGAGGCTGTGCAGAAGGAAGTCATCGAGAGCGTCGAGCGCACGCTGCGCTCCGAATTCATGTCGAACCTGTCGCAGACCCGGCGCCGCGACGCCCACGAGGTGAT
>CAXUBE010000025.1:0-18426 GCA_964249215.1 uncultured Rhodopseudomonas sp.
TCTTGCAGCGCTGCCGTTTCGCGGCTATCACCCGCCGGTCCCGCTCCCTTCGTCTAGCGGTTAGGACGTCGCCCTCTCACGGCGAAAACAGCGGTTCGATTCCGCTAGGGAGCGCCATTTAGACGAAAACAGCGAACTCTTCCACGCGGCACCAAAGACGGTTTCTGGCGCTAAGCTGTGTCAACCTTCGTTGTTCGACCGGCTACGGACCCGCTTAGGCGTAGATCCGAGGTTTCTCAGTCGGCTGTCAATCATCGCTAGAAAATCGGCTGCGATCATGGATGGTCGGCGGTCCGCGGAATGAAAAACGCCGATTTCGTAGTGGATGGCAGGTGCGAACGGGCGAACGATCAGGTTCGGTCCGAATGAGTGGGCGGTCCAAGGGTCGATCACCGAGACAGCGCCTTCGCTGGCGACAACAGCGCAGATCGACGCGAACAGCTCCGCTTCTCCCACCACGTTGAGTTCGGCATGTGCGTCCGCAAATACGCGAGCAATGGCATGGTGAGTCGGTCGGTCGCGGCTGATGGCGAAGAAAGGAAGGCCGGAAAGCATCTGCGGTGTGATGACTTCTTGTGCTTCCAGTGCGTGCCCCGGGGGCAGTGCCGCCACGCATGGGACGCGATATTTGACCGTCTTGATGCCCTGATAATCGATCGGAAGTTCGGCCAAACCGATGTCGTAAAGCTGCGAAGGAAACATGCCGCGAACAACATCAGAATTTCTCGTTATGAGACGAACCGCGACGCCCCGGTGATTCTTCAGAAAGCGAGCGACCAGCGCCGGCAGCAGGGAAATTCCCGCGCTGGGATGCGATGCGATGACCAAATGGCCGAGGCTTCCTTTACGAATGCTGTCTGCGGCCTGGGCGAGGTGCTCGAAGTTGCCCAATGCCTTTGCCACGTTTTCGTAGAAAGACAGGCCTTCGTTAGTCGGCTTGAGCCGCCCGCCGCTGCGGTCGAACAGCCGGAAACCGATCGTCTCTTCGAGCCGTCCCAACTGTGCGCTGACAGCGGGCTGGGTGACGCCGAGGATGGCCGCTGCTTGGGTGGCGGAGCGGGTCTCGATCACCAGCTTGAACGTTTCGAGTAATTTCAGATCCATTTGCATAAATTTTGGTTATTGCCAATTTTTATTATGCGTGTTGATCTTTGACGTCTGAAGCACGCAGCTATGGTGCCATTTATACAATTCCATAGCGATTATTTTTTACCTGATCTCCGATGAGGGTTGCTTGTCTGACTTGATGGAAGCCCGCCATTTGAAGAAGCGTTTTGGCGCCGCCGAGGTGCTTTGCGGGATTGATCTGTCCATAGCACCCAAAGAAGTGGTGTCGGTCATCGGCCCCAGCGGCTCCGGCAAGACCACTTTGTTGCGGTGCCTCGCCATGCTCGAAATCCCCTCCGAAGGCGAAATTCGTTTCAACGGACGTGTCGTGTCGCAGGCTGCAACAACATCCGACGTCCGCCGTAACGCGCGTGCATTACGGGCCGACGTCGGCATGGTGTTTCAGCATTTCAACCTTTGGCCCCACAAGACGGTTCTCGGCAACATCATCGAGGCGCCGATGCTGGTCAAAGGCGTTCAGCGCGCGGTTGCAGCGGCCGACGCCGAACTGCTGCTGAAAAAAGTCGGCCTTTTCGACAAGCGCGACGCCTATCCCGCCAGACTCTCAGGCGGTCAGCAGCAGCGCGTAGCGATCGCACGCGCGCTTGCGATGAACCCGCAAATTCTCCTGTTTGACGAACCGACATCCGCGCTCGATCCGGAATTGCGCGGCGAGGTGCTCGCCGTCATGCGGTCGCTCGCCGAAGACGGCATGACGATGCTCGTCGTGACCCATGAAATGGGGTTCGCGCGCGACGTCGGCACGCGACTGATCTTCATGGATCAGGGGTCGGTCGTCGAAGACCGCGCGCCGAAGGAATTCTTCGCACAACCAGCCAGCGACCGCGCCCGCAAATTTCTCGACATTCTCGACACCTGAACAGGAGGCATCATGATACACAAAACGAGACTGTCACATATCGCCGTCGCTGCTCTCCTCGGTCTCGCCGTGGGTGCGTCCGTATCTCCAGGACAAGCTCAACAGACACAGTCACGTCTCTTCGAGGTCACCAAGACCAAAAAACTCCGGGTCTGCATGTACCCGCTCTATTACGCGATCTCGTTTCGCAACCCGAAGACCAACGAACTGACCGGCCTCGATATCGATCTCGCGAAGGAACTGGCAACCGAGCTCGGCGTCGAATTGCAATTCGTTGAATCGAGCTTCGGGACGTTCATTGCCGATCTGCAGGCCGCCAAATGCGAGATCGGAATGTTCGCGTTGGGTGCAACCTTGAAACGCGCTCAGGCAGTCGAATTCTCCAAGCCCTATATGCTGGCCAGCGTCTACGCCGTCGCCAAGACAGGTGGAAAGGTCAAGGCATGGGCCGATCTCGATCAGCCCGGGGTCAAGATCGCGACCTTGCTCGGAAGCTATATCGAAACGGTTGCGAAGGGGTACTTCAAGAAGGCCACTCTTGTCTCGATTCAACCGCCGACGACGCGTGAAGCCGAACTGTCCGCAGGACGCGCGGATGCCATCCTCGTCGATTATCCGACCGTGCTTCGCGTCAGGGACGAGTTCGACTGGGCTCTCAGCATCGATCCTCCGGAAAAGCTTGCGCCGACGCTCGTGGCTTACGCCATTTCGCCTGGCGACCAGATATGGCTCAACTACGTCAACCTTTTCATCGACACCATCAAAATCGACGGTCGTCTCGCGACGCTTGCGACGAAACACAAGCTCGAAGGCAGCATCGCTCCTTAACGGCAGGCCTAGATCATATGGTCTACCAGTTTCGTTGGGATGTGATTCCAGCAAACTTCGGCTTCCTGATGTCGGGGATGGAGCTCACGCTTCTGATCTCCGCCAGCACACTGGTCCTCTCCATGATCGGCGGTCTTCTGATCGCGGGTCTGGACATGTCGAAGTATCGGGCCTTGCGGTTCTTCGGCCTGGCCATCGGCGAGATCGTTCGCAACACGCCGATTCTGGTGCAGTTGCTGTGGGTCTATTACGTGCTGCCGATTGTTTTTAATTTCCAGATCGAGGCATTGCCTGCGGCCATCATTGGATTGTCGGTCTATTCGTCGGCTTTCATTTCCGAAGTCTATCGTGCCGGAATTCAGGCTGTGCCCCTGGGCCATCGGGAAGCGGCGCAGGTTCTCGGCCTGTCCCCGATTCAATCTTTCGCGCGCATCGTCTTGCCGCAGGCCATTCGGCTGACTCTGCCGCCGCTTGCCGCGAATTTCGTGCAGTTGATCAAGTATTCTTCGCTGGCGTCCGTGATCTCGGTCAGTGAAATCACCCGCAGAGGCATGGAGCTGTCCGCCACGGCTTTCCGACCGCTTGAGATTTTTACCTTCATCGCGGTCATATACTTCGCCATCTGCTGGCCGTTGGCGATGGCCATTCGTTTCTGGGAGCGCCGTCTTGCCAACCGTTGAAATAACGAGAAGTACCGCCATCGAAAAGCAGATTGTCGATGCAATATCGGCCTCCCAAGATCTCCTGGTTGAGATGTCACGCGGTCTCATCAGGGCCGCGTCACCCAATCCTCCGGGCAACGTCGTGCAGGCCGCCGTTGCTGCCGAGGGGCTGCTGCGTGCGATCCCGGGCATGACGATCCAACGTATTGAAACGGCACCCGGTATCCGCAATCTGATCGGACGCCTGTCGTCAGGCCACCCGGGTCGCCGGCTGGTTTTCAACGGCCATCTCGACACTTTTCCGATCGGCGAAGATCTCGGCTGGACAGTCGCGCCGCTCGACGGCGTCGTGAAAGATGGAAAGCTGTTCGGTCGCGGCGTTTCCGACATGAAGGGCGGGATTGCGGCGTCGCTTCTCGCCACGCAGATATTGGCGGCGCATCGCGATGCCTGGAAAGGGGAAATCGTCGTGACGCTGGCGGGTGACGAAGAAACGATGGGCTCGCTCGGCACCTATCATCTTCTGAGGCATTTTCCGGAAGCGCGTGGCGATGCGATGATTTCAGGCGATGCGGGATCGCCGCTGGTGGCGCGGTTCGGCGAGAAAGGCCTGCTATGGATCGAGATCGAAACCGAAGGGACGCCTGCGCATGGCGCGCATGTTCACAAGGGCGTCAATGCCATCGACCGCCTGCGTGAGGCTCTTGACGTTCTCAAGCAGTTGGAAACGATTCAACCAAATGAACCACCGATGATATCAGCGGCCATTGCGGCGGCAAAGTTGATCTCGGAGCCACTGTCCGGCATGGGCGAGTCTGACACCTTGCGGCGGTTGACGGTCAATATCGGAGTCATCGAGGGCGGCGTGTCACCCAATCTCGTACCCACGCGCGCCTCGGCCAAGGCTGACATCCGGCTCCCGGTCGGTCTCAGGACCGTGGATATTGAAGTGCGCTTGTCGCAACAGCTCGCGCTGATCGAGGGTGTAAAAATGCGGATCGTGCAGCGGTATGAGCCGAATTTCACGGAGCCGTCTCATGAGATCGTGCGGTCGGTTGTCGGTGCCGCCGAACAGGTCTTGCAACGCAAGCCGGCGATCAATATGCGCGTCGGCGCTTCCGACGCGCGGATCTATCGCATGTTTGATGTACCCGCGGTCGTCTTCGGGCCGACGCCCTATAATATGGGCGGGCCGGACGAGCACGTCGTTATCGACGAATTGCTGCAGGTCGCCAAGGTTCATGCGCTGGCTGCGTTTCGCTTTCTGTCGCGATAGCCAGGCAATTGAATGACGTTCGCCCGTTAAGACCAACGAAGGCTTGCCATCATGATAAAGCGGCCAATCCACATTATTCTGCATTTAGTGAAAGAAAATTATATCGCAATCTTAATCAGAGATGAGTTCGCAGTTTTGTTCTGAATGGCGCGCCATCGGTCCTTTCCGGTCGGCCTGGCGGTTTCTGTTAAAACAATCCTATCAAGCGCCCCATCCGCTCCGGAACGGATGCGGCGGTAACCTGTTGACGCCTCTGCAACCTTAGCAGGATTCACGATGGCTACTACCGACGCAGCGACGGCGAAAGACGTTCAGGTCGAGGACGGCACCGTCCATTACAGGCATTCGGCCGGCGGCTGGGGATCGCTGCGCGGCATCGCCGAAATCTTCGGCAAGGAATGGGATACGCCGGCCGCGATCGACACTTTGATGCGGCAGAACAAGCCGAAAGGCTTCATGTGCGTTTCCTGTTCGTGGGCAAAGCCCGCCGATCATAACGCCTTCGAATTCTGCGAGAACGGCGCCAAGGCGACGTTGTGGGAATTGACCACAAGGCGCTGCAAACCGGACTTCTTCGCCAAGCACACCGTCACCGAGCTGCGCGGCTGGAGCGATTACGATCTGGAGCAGCAGGGCCGGTTGACCCATCCGTTGCGTTACGACGCGACGACCGACCGCTACGTGCCGTGCGATTGGACCGAGGCGTTTCAAGCGATCGGAATGCATCTGCGCAAGCTCGATCCGAAATCCGTGATTTTCTACGCGTCGGGTCGCGCCAGCCTCGAGACGTCATATCTGTACGGGCTGTTTGCCCGCGCCTACGGCACCAACAACCTGCCCGACAGTTCGAACATGTGCCACGAGACCACCTCGGTCGCGCTGACCAAGACCATCGGCGTCGGCGTCGGCACCGTGGTATATGACGATCTTAGCAAATGCGACGCGATGTTCTTCTTCGGCCAGAACACGGGTTCGAACAGCCCGCGCTTTTTGCATCCGCTGCAGGAGGCGGTGCGCCGTGGCGCAAAGATCATCACCTTCAATCCGGTGCGCGAGCGCGGCCTCGAATCCTTCACCAACCCGCAAAGCCCGACCGAAATGCTGACCGGCAGGTCGACCGCGATCAGCACCCAGTATCATCAGGTCAGGATCGGCGGCGACATCGCGGTGCTGCTCGGACTTTGCAAGCATGTGTTCGCCTGCGACGACGCGGCCAAGCTCGCCGGCCGACGCGTCATCGACGTCGATTTCATCGCGCAACACACCGACGGACTAGACGCGTTCGAGTCCAAGGTTCGCGCCACGACGTGGGATGAGATCGAAGAAGCATCGGGCTTGACCCGCGCCGCGATTGAAGGCGCGGCACAGGTCTATGTCGAGGCCGAGCGCGTGATCGGTGTCTACGGCATGGGACTGACGCAGCACGTTCACGGCTTTCAGAGCGTCGCGCTGTTCGTCAATCTGCTGCTGCTGAAAGGCAATATCGGCCGCGAGGGCACGGGAATTTCGCCGGTGCGCGGCCATTCCAACGTGCAAGGCCAGCGCACGGTCGGTATTTCGGAAAAGCCGGAGCTGGTGCCGCTGGATAGGATCGCCGGCCAGTTCGGCTTCGAACCGCCGCGCGGCAAGGGCATGAACACGGTCGAAGCCTGCGAGGGCTTGCTCGCCGGCCGGGTGCAGGCGTTCGTCAGCCTCGGCGGCAATTTCATCCGCGCTATTCCGGAGCAGGCCGCGCTCGAGCAGGCCTGGACCGGCATGGAGCTGACCGTCCAGGTCGCCACCAAGCTCAACCGCAACCACCTGGTGAACGGCAAGGCGGCCTATCTCCTGCCCTGCCTCGGCCGGACCGAACGAGACCTCCAGGCCACGGGTCCGCAGACCGTCACCATGGAGGATACCTTCAGTTCGATCCAGGGGTCGATCGGATTGCGCACGCCGGCAAGCCGGCATTTGAAATCCGAACTGGCAATCGTGGCCGGCATCGCCAAAGCGACGCTGCCCGACAATCCGAAGCTGAAATGGGACGACTGGGTCGGCGACTACGGCCTGGTGCGCGATCTGATCGAACAGACCTATCCGGAGATGTTCCGCGATTTCAACGCGCGGATGTTCACGCCGGGCGGCTTCTACAAGGGCAACGCCGCGCGCGAGCGCAACTGGAAGACGCCGAAGGGAAAGGCGATATTCACCACACCGACAGCGATGACGTCGGCCGGCTTCGCCGACGCCCCCGGCCGCTACCGGCTGATGACGATGCGCAGCAACGACCAGTTCAACACCACGATCTACGGCCTGAGCGACCGGCTGCGCGGCATCGAGGGCGCCCGCGACGTGCTATTGATAAATCCGGCGGAGATCGCACGCGCCGGCCTGGCGCAGGGGCAGAAGGTATTCCTGCAGACCGACGCCGAGGACGGCATCCACCGCGAGGTGGGACCGCTGACCGTGACGCCGTTCCGGCTGCCGGACGGATGCCTCGGGGCGTATTATCCGGAAATGAACCCGTTGGTGCCGCTGTCTCGGTACGACGAGGCGGCCAAGACACCGGCCTACAAGTGCGTTCCGGTATGCATCCGGGCCTGACGCGAACCAAGCCGATGCGACCCGCCCGTTCGCGCCATTGCCAGCCTTGCGCGCCTCGGCCACACTGCGGCGCTGCGATAGTTCAACCGTCCCGCGTGAGTCCGTCCCGCCGATGAAAGAACCCGCCAGTATCGGCGTCACCGCCCCGCTTGCGCGTCACGCGATGGCCTATGTGCTGGCGGGTGGCCGCGGCAGCCGGCTGATGGAATTGACCGACCGCCGCGCCAAGCCGGCGGTTTACTTCGGCGGCAAGTCCCGCATCATCGATTTCGCATTGTCCAACGCGCTCAATTCGGGCATCCGCCGCATCGCGGTAGCCACGCAATACAAGGCGCACAGCCTGATCAGGCATCTGCAGCGCGGCTGGAATTTCTTTCGTCCCGAGCGTAACGAGAGCTTCGACATCCTGCCCGCCAGCCAGCGGGTGTCTGAGGAGATGTGGTATCTCGGCACGGCGGACGCCGTGTATCAGAACATCGATATCATCGAGAGCTACGACCCGAAATTCATCGTGCTGCTGGCCGGCGATCATATCTACAAGATGGACTACGAGAAGATGCTGCAGCAGCACGTCGACCAGGGCGCCGACGTCACCGTCGGCTGCCTCGAAGTGCCGCGCGCGGAAGCCGCTGGCTTCGGCGTGATGGCGGTCGATGCCGAAGGCGTCATCAAATCGTTTCTGGAAAAGCCGGCCGATCCGCCGTCGATCCCGGGCAAGCCCGGCAAGTCGCTGGCCTCGATGGGCATCTACGTGTTCGACACCAAATTCCTGTTCGACGAGCTCAAGCGCGACGCCGCCGATCCGAATTCATCGCATGATTTCGGAAAGGACCTGATCCCCCACATCGTCAAGCATGGCAAGGCGGTCGCGCACCGCTTCGACCAGTCCTGCATCCGCTCGCATGCCGAGGCGACGAGCTACTGGCGCGACGTCGGAACGGTCGACGCCTATTGGGCGGCGAATATCGACCTCACCGATATCGTGCCGCAGCTCGATCTGTACGATCGCGAATGGCCGATCTGGACCTACGGCGAAATCACCCCGCCGGCAAAGTTCGTGCACGACAAGGAAGGACGCCGCGGCCAGGCGACCTCGTCGCTGGTGTCGGGCGGCTGCATCATCTCCGGCGCGTCGCTGCGCCATACGCTGTTGTTCACCGGCGTGCGGGTGCACTCTTATTCCAGCGTCGAAGGCGCGGTGATCCTGCCCTACGCCGACATCGCCCGCTCCTGCCGGCTGAGGAACGTCGTGGTCGACGCCAATGTGCGCATCCCGAGCGGGCTCGTGGTCGGCGAGGACCCAAAGCTCGACGCGGCGCGCTTCCGGCGCAGCGACCTCGGCACCTGCCTGATCACCCAGCCGATGATCGACAGGCTGAGCGCGTGAGCCCTGTCGCCGTGCTGTCGGTGACGTCGGAAGTCTACCCGCTGATCAAGACGGGCGGATTGGCGGACGTTACCGGCGCCCTGCCGGCGGCGCTCGCGCCGCTCGATGTCGCGATGCGCACGCTGCTGCCGGGCTATCCGGCGGTGCTTGCCGGCTTCGCGACCGCGCAAGTCGTCCACGGATTTCCAGATCTTTTCGGCGGCAGCGCGCGGCTGCTCGCAGGCCGCGCCGGCGTCCTCGATATGCTGGTGATCGACGCGCCGCATCTCTTTGCGCGCCCCGGCAGTCCCTACACCGGTCCCGACGGCAATGACTGGCCCGACAACGCGCTGCGCTTCGCCGCGCTCGCAAAGGTCGCCGCGGAGATCGGCCGCGGCATCATCCCGGGTTTCGTGCCGGACATCGTGCATGCGCATGACTGGCAGGCGGGCCTGGTGCCGGCCTATCTGCATTACGGCGACGGGCCGCGACCGGCGACCGTGTTCACGGTGCACAACCTCGCCTACCAGGGACAATATCCACGCGCGTTGCTCGCGACGCTCGGGCTGCCGGAGCGCGCCTATCGCATGGATGGCGTCGAATATTACGGTGCGATTGGTTACCTCAAGGCCGGATTGCAGCTTGCCGACCGCATCACCACGGTTTCGCCGGCCTATGCGCTGGAGATTCAGGGGCCGGAGGCCGGCATGGGTCTCGACGGGCTGCTGCGGCAGCGCGCAAGCGAGCTCAGCGGCATCATCAACGGCATCGACGGGGGCGTCTGGAATCCGGCGACCGACCCGAATCTCGCCGCGACCTTCGACGTCGAGAGCCTCGGCAAGCGAACGTCGAACAAGCAGGCGCTGCAAATGCGGTTCGGATTGCGACAGGAAGCCGGTACGTTGCTGGTGGGCGTGGTCAGCCGGCTGTCCTGGCAAAAGGGCCTCGACCTTTTACTCGAAGCGCTGCCGGGCGTGCTGGCCGATGGCGCGCAGCTTGCCGTGCTCGGTTCCGGCGAACCTGTTTTGGAGGCAGGCTTCCGCGAGGCGGCATCGAAGCATCCGGGCCAGGTCGGCGTGGTGATCGGCTATGACGAAAAACTCGCGCATCTGATGCAGTCGGGAGTCGACGCTCTGCTGGTGCCGTCGCGTTTCGAGCCGTGCGGGCTGACGCAACTCTGCGCGTTGCGCTACGGCGCGGTGCCGGTGGTGGCGCGGGTCGGGGGCCTCGCCGACACCGTGGTCGACGCCGACGAAATGGCGTTATCCGCCGGCGTCGCGACCGGCGTGCAGTTTTCGCCCGTCACCGCCGACGAACTCGGCGCGGCGCTTGCCAAAAGCCGTGCGCTGTACGCCGATCGCGCGGCATGGCGCAGGCTTCAGGTCAACGGCATGACCACCGACGTCTCGTGGCGCAACCCGGCGCAACGCTACGCCGCGCTCTACCGCGAGCTGATCGCCGCGCGGTAGCTGCGCATCAGATGCCTTCGAACAAAGCGGTCGACAAATAGCGCTCGGAGAACGACGGCACGATCGCGACGATCACCTTGCCGGCGTTTTCCGGCCGCTTGCCGATCTCGATCGCCGCGGCGATCGCCGCGCCGGACGAGATACCGCCGGGAATGCCTTCGCTGCGCGCCAGCGCGCGCGACGTCGCAATCGCGGTGGGGCTGTTGACCTTGACGATCTCGTCGATCACCGAACGATCGAGAATGTCCGGCACGAAGCCGGCGCCGATGCCCTGGATCTTGTGCGGCGAGTGCTGTCCGCCGGACAGCACCGGACTTTCCTCGGGCTCGACCGCGACCACCTTCAGCGACGGCTTGCGCGGCTTCAGCACCTGGCCGACACCGGTGATGGTGCCGCCGGTGCCGACGCCGGCGACGAAGAAATCGATGGTGCCGTCGGTATCCGTCCAGATTTCCTCGGCGGTGGTGCGCCGATGCACTTCGGGATTGGCGAGGTTCTTGAACTGCTGCGGCATCACCGCGTTCGGCGTCGAACGCACCAGCTCTTCGGCGGCGGCGATCGCGCCTTTCATGCCCTGCGCCGCCGGCGTCAGCACGATCTCGGCGCCGAGAAACGCCAGCATCTTGCGGCGCTCGATCGACATCGAATCCGGCATCACCAGTTTCAGGCGATAGCCCTTGGCGGCCGCGACATAGGCCAATGCGATGCCGGTATTGCCGGAGGTCGGCTCGATCAGAATGGTATCCGGCTTGATCACGCCGGCCTGTTCCATGCCGACGATCATCGCAGCACCGATGCGGTCCTTCACGCTCGCCGCCGGATTGAAATATTCCAGCTTGGCCAGGATCGTCGCGTGGACGCCGTGCTGTTGCGGCAGCCGGTTGAGCTTCACCAGCGGCGTGTCGCCATAGGCGAGCGCGATGCTGTCGTAGATCCGGCCGCGGCCGGGCCGATGTGCCGGGGTTTCGTTGGCTGCGGGCTGACGTGCTGCGGTTGCTGGCTGGGCCATGGTCACCTCCGGTTCAGGCTTCTGGACGATCGCGGACGATCAGATATCCGGATCGCGGCCGCCGTCAACGCGGCGCCAAAAAAATGCAATATTCGTCTCCGGTGCAAGCAAAACCCGGTATATTTCTCGAGGTTTCGGCTCGAAGGTGACCGCAATCTTCCGTCGTCGGACACACCCGGCAATGGGTGCGCTCGGCCGCGCCGGGCGCCGGATGGGGCTGGCGCCCTTCACAAGGGCGTCACGCTGACTGTAGTATGCCGGCTCAGGCTGCTTCGCAGTTTTGGATATGGGAGCTCGCGCGTATTTGAACGCACATGTCTCGCAAGGCGGTTGGCCGGTATTGGTGTTGAACGCGGACTTCCGGCCGCTCAGCTATTATCCGCTTTCACTCTGGTCGTGGCAGGACGCGATCAAGGCGGTATTTCTGGACCGCGTCAACATCGTTGAGCATTACGACCGCGCGGTGCGCAGCCCGACCTTCGAGATCCAGCTTCCCAGCGTGGTGTCGCTGAAATCCTTCGTCAAGCCGACGACGCATCCGGCCTTCACGCGCTTCAACGTGTTCCTGCGCGACAAATTCATGTGCCAGTATTGCGCGGCGCCGGACGACCTCACCTTCGACCACATCATCCCGCGCTCCAAGGGCGGCCAGACCACCTGGGACAACGTCGTCGCGGCGTGCTCGCCCTGCAATCTGCGCAAAGGCAATCTGACGCCGCAGCAGGCGCGGATGTTTCCGCGGCAGGCGCCGTTCGCGCCGACCGTGCACCAGCTCCACCGTAACGGGCGGCTGTTCCCGCCGAATTATTTGCACGATAGCTGGCTCGATTATCTCTATTGGGACACCGAGCTCGACCCGTAGCCAGGCGTGGTTCTTTTTCCGCGGTTCAGACGGCCGCTTGAGGATTCTCGGGGCCGTTCGCCGCGAGCCAATCGTGGATGTCGCTTTTGACCTGGTCGCCGGTGACGGTGGTGCCATCCGCCAAGGTCAGCGAATAATCTGCGTCCACCAGAAACGGGCCGCCCGGCGGCATCTGCTCCTTGGCGCAGAATCCCAGCGCGTCCGTCAGGATCAGATACAGCGGCGAATTGTCGGCATCGACCGTCGTTTTCGCCGCGTCGAGATATTTGATCGGAAAGATCGGCTGGCCCTGGCATTTCGGCCGCGCCACCGCCTTTGTCATCAAGGACGCGTAGCTGTCCCAGAACCGGACATGGGGAGCGTTTGCGATATTGCCGCCTTGTTTCTTGACGATCAAATCGAGGTATTCCTGCAATCTGACGAAACTGATGGTCATGCGTTGCTCCTGCTGCAGAAGTAGCGAACTGATGTCGCAAAACACCGTGGCAACACGCGCGCCTGCTTGGCGCGATCTGCGATCGGCTTATTTAGCGCTGAAGAGGATCGACCATAGAAAATCGGTCCGAAGCGAACCCGGCGCATAGGCACCGTCGCCGGCGAGGTCGGGATTGCCGCGATAGATCGGCAAGAAGTCGTCGGCGCCGGAACTGGCGCGGTTATGGCAGTTCATGCAATTGCTGACGACGCCACCGCCGTGACCTCCGTCCCTGAATTTGCCTTCCAGCCATGGGTTGAACGTGACGTGCGGCGTGCCGTCCTGCTCCTTCGGCAGATTGAGGTCATAGGCGGCGTTCATCAGATAATGTCGCCAGGCCTTGTCGACGCTGGCCGGCCGATTATCCGCAAATGGCCCGTCGTTCGGTTTGTCATGCCACCAGAACGTGGCCCATACCCAATCGTCGATCTCCTTGGTGGTGACGTGCAGATTGACCAGCGCCGCGTGGTCGCCCACCGCAAGCGGCCGACCCAAGGCGTCTTGAGCGACTTTCGAAAGCAAGCCGTCGCTATTGATTCCGGCGACCTGCTCGGCGGTCAGTTCGACATGGTGGAAATCATCGAGGCTGACGATATGGGACTGCGGCTTGACCTGGCCCTGAAAGGTGACGTCCGCTGTTTCATTCGGCGGAACGGTGGTGCGCGTCGGATCAACGCCGACATATCTCGCCCAGGTGGTCGGCGGATTTCCCAACGGCCGCGCGGGATTGGATTGCGGATCCCAGATCGGCATCGCGGTGATCTTGTCTTTCGCAACCGGCCACCACACCGTTTTTAGGACCACCGAACTGACGGGAAATTCAGGTACTGTCCTGTTCTGCGGGATTGTCCGGTCAGGGGCGCCGGTCTGGGCGAGCTTTTCGAGTTCCGACCTCAAATAGAGCCGCTTGGTTCTGACATGATCGTAAGCGGGAAAGTTGTAGAGCACGAACGACAGCGCGGCTTCGCCGCCGACGGCCGGCCCGCCGACGCCTAACGGAGCGATCTTTGCCCGGAATTGTTCGGGCACCTTGAAACGCGGCGCCGGTACGGCGCGCGAACGAACGCTCGCGGCGACGACAGCGTTGTCGGCGGCGAAGGTTTCCTCCTCGGCGAACCAGGTTTCGAAGATCGCGTGCCTGCCGTCCGGCGTCGGTTGGGTCGCCCCCGCGAATACGTTCCACACATGGATTCGTTGCGCGGCGACGTTGATCTCGACGCGGTATCGCTCGAGCAAAGCCTTGTCCGCGGGGAAGTCGAAACCCGACGGGATATCGAAATATCCCGCAGGAGCCTGAGCGGAGCTTTGCTGCGCGTGACAAAAAGGGGACAAGGTCAATGCGGCAAGTATCAATCGGCAATAGGGCGACATAAGATCGCTCCCCTGATTCAATCAAAATGGTCTGAGCACGCTCAAATATCCGGCCGTCTGCAAGGGTTCAGCGTCTCACACCTCAAGGTAGAAATCAATAATGTGATTGATCTGAAGTTGCAAAATCAAATTGAGCGCAAGCTTCCCGCGCGCGAATGGCACCGGCTGCTTGATGAGACACCAGGCGCAACATGAGAGCACCGACCATCCTGCGTTGGTCCGATGTCGAAGCCGGCCGCGCCGATCCGCATGACGGCGCCACGGTCGAGATCGCCGGCTGGCCGGTGACCGTGCTTCCCGCGGAGACGGCCGATTACTTCATCCTGACGCGGGAGCCGTCGTGCTGCGCCGGCTGCATCCCCCGCGATCCGCTGGACGCGATCGAGGTATTTGCGTCGGCGCCGATCCCGCTCCGTCGTGGTGAGTTGCGGCTGCGCGGCGTTTTACAGCGCGGCGATGACGCCACGAGCTGGCGCTACCGGTTGCGCGATGCGCGCGTTGTCGCGTCGGCAATCGGTATCAGCCGCCGCAGCCTGCTCGCCGCGGGATCGCTGATCTGCCTGCCCGTCGCGGCCGCCGCGCAAACCAACACGGTTTCGCCGGACGAGTTCGAGCGCCGCAAGAACGCGGCGGTCGATGCGCTCAACGGTCTTGCCAGCATCGACATTCACAGCCACGCCGGCGCGCTGCTTCATGTCGGCCGATATGGCGGGTCGCCGCCGTTTTACGCACTGTCGGAGCCGATGAAAAAGGGCGGCATGGCGGTGGTTTGTCTCGCGATCGTCTCGGATTCGCCGACCCACCGCGTCACGCCGGAAGGTCATATACGCCCGTATCGCGATCCGGACCCCGGCGAACTCTATCAGTACGCGCAGAGGTCTTTTGCGCGGCTGCAGGCGCTGATCGCCGATCAGTCGCTCGCGACCATCACCACCGCCGCGGCGCTGGCGGCGGCGCGTTCGGGCACGCCCTCCGCGATCGTCGCCGCGGAAGGCGCGGACTTTCTCGAAGGCAATATCGCGCGGGTGGACGAAGCCCTGACGCGATGGCAGCTTCGCCATCTGCAGCTCACCCATTACCGCGTCAACGAACTCGGCGACATCCAGACCGAAGCGAAGGTGCATGGCGGACTGACGCAGTTCGGCGCGGACGTGATCGCGCGTTGCAACGCGCTCGGCATCGTGGTCGACGTCGCCCACGGCACCTACGATCTCGTCAAGCGCGCCGCGGCGGTAACCACCAAGCCGCTGGTGCTGTCGCACACCTCGCTGACGGTGTTGCAGCGCAAACGCACCCGGCAGATCACGGCGGACCACGCCCGGCTGATCGCTTCGACCGGAGGCGTGATCGGCGTTTGGCCGCCGGCGGTGTTCTTCGCCACCCTCGACGCCATGGCGGACGGCATCAGCCGGCTCGCCGACATCGTCGGTGTCGATCATGTCGGCATCGGCACCGATATGCTGGGGCTGGTCGGCGCCAGCGTGATGCCGAACTATACCACGCTGCCTTTTCTCGCCGATCTGTTGCTGCAGCGATTCAACCGCGGCGAGGTGCGGAAAATCCTCGGCGGCAATTATGAACGCGTGTTCGCCGCCACCGTCGGGTAGCGCGACCTTTCGCCATGGAACCATTGCCAGACGGGCGGCGTTGGTGGCGCGGCTCATGGGAGGATGGCGATATGCGTGTTTTTCTCGGAATGGTTTTAGGGGCGCTGACGCTGATTCTCGGCGTGTACATCACGGATTCGATGTCGACGTCATCGGTCGCAGCGAGTCAGGTGACGCAGCCCGGACGAACCATCGTGAACTGGGACGTCGCCAGCAATGACTGGGATGCCCTCAAGGCACGCGCGCAACGCGACTGGACCAAGATTTCTTCCAAATAACCCGCGGGCCGTTCAACGCCATCCGAGCGCAGCGGCGGGTGTCGTTGATGGAGAGCGGCGAGCGCGTAGCCGCGATCAGTTCACGCACCCTTCAGCCGCTTGTTGCACTCGCTCCAGTAGCCGCCGCCCTTCTCGATCCACTTCATGCCGCCGGTGGCGTTGGCGGCCTTATTGGCCTGCCACTGTTCCGAGCAGGTGTGAAGCCGCGCGCGCCCCGCCGATTCCTTGGCGAACTTCGGGTCCACCGCCGACGGAAAGCTGGCATTTCCCACCGAAACCGGCGTCGCGGCGGGCTTCGCCATCTTGGTGTCCGGCTTGCCTTCCGCGGCGGTCGGCGTGGGAGCGGCCGGCGCCGGCGTGACTGCCGCAGCGTCAGAGCCGCATTGCGCCTTGCGGAAATCATTCCACTTCTGGCCGTTCAGCGTACCCGCGGTTTTGGCCGCCTGATATTTTGCGCCGCACTCCTGCGAGGTCAATCCCTGCGCCGGCAACGCCGCGATCGTCAGCAGGCTGCAGCACGCGGCTGTGCCCGCAACGTTCATCATGCCCGTTCGGGTTATCATTGTCGCTCTCCGTAAGTCGTCCGCCCGGCGACATCCTAGCGCGCGCGGCGGCGCTGACAACGCGCGCGCGCGTTTTTTGGACAAAAACACGTGAGCGCCGGACGACCTTCATTCAGCCGCCATTCATCCTCCGGTCCCAAAACTATGCGTCCCTCGAACAGTCGGGAATTCTCATGAGAAACCTTCCGAGCCTCGCCGTTGCGGCGGCTTGCGTATCGCTGCTGATGACCGCGGCATCGTCTGCCCAGACGCCTGCGGCGACACCGAAGAAAGCCGAGGCGCCGCGGACCGCGGCATCGCTGGAATGCTCCAAAGAGGCCGATGCCAAGGGGTTGCACGGCAAGGAGCGCAAGAAATTCCGCTCCGAATGCCGCAAGGAAGCCAAGCCGAAGACGTAAGGCCTGCACGCCGCGGTTACCTCGGCGGCATGCGCATGGCGTGGCCTATCCGATGCATTTGTCGGCGCGCGCGCGATTTGCCATAACGGCGCGTGACGACAAAATCCGCCCCGACAGCAACCGCCATTCCAGCCAGGCCGGGAGTTCTCAGCGTCCTCGAAACAATGCTGATCGGCGTCGCCGGCGGCATGTTGTTTCTGTGGGCGCAGTTGCCGGGCGGCCTGATCACCGGCGCGATGATCGCGGTCGGGACCGCCGGCATCTGCGGCCGCAAGATGGGGCTGCCGCAGCCGCTCGCGCATCTGATCCTGACGACGCTCGGGATGTCGCTCGGCTCGGTGGTCACGCCCGAGATGATCAGGAACCTCGGCGCCTATCCGGTGACGGTCGCGCTGCTCGCGATCGCAACGTTCTGCTCGACCTTCGGCAGCAGCTATTATCTGCAGCGCGTTCACGGCTGGGATCGGACCTCGGCGCTGCTCGCCGGCAGCCCCGGCGCGCTGTCGCAGATCATCATGCTGGCGCAGGAGCGCAACGCCGACGTACCCGGCATCGCCGTGGCGCAGATCACCCGCGTGATCATCCTCACCGGCGCGGTGCCCATGCTGCTGGCGATGACCGGCCTGATGGGCCACGGCGCGCTGCCCGCGCGCGGGCCAGCGGCCTCGCCGGTGGCGCTGCTCGAACTTGTTGCGGCGGCGGTTGCGATCGCGCTGCTGCTGCGCTGGATTAATTTTCCGGCGAGCTGGATGTTCGGCGCGATGATGGGCTCCTCGGTGTTGCATGGCGCGGGCCTCGTCGAAGGCGCGCTGCCGCAATGGGCCTATCTGACCGCGCTGATCGGCATCGGCACCCTGATCGGATCGCGTTTCGGCGCCATCCGCGTCCGCACCATCCTCAGCCATCTCGCCGCGGCGCTGGGTTCGTTCGCGGTGGCGGCGACGATCTCGGCGCTGTTCGTCGCGGTGATCGCGCTCACCAACCGTGTGAAGTTCAGCGACATCGTGGTGGCGTTCTCGCCGGGCGCGATGGACGCCATGATGGCGCTGGCGTTGACGCTGCATATCGATCCGATATTCGTCGGCGCGCATCATCTGTCGCGCTTTCTGTTCGTGTCGATCGCCACGCCCGGCATCGTGCATCTGTTCGGCCGCGCCGCGGACGATATCGACGATTGAGCATGATCCGGCAACGTGGGTAGCGGTTTTCCGAAAAGATCATGCGCGAACATAAGAATGGAGCGGGATGACGATTCGAAGAGAAGTCATTTCGCACTACTTACACTTTCTCGCGCCGCGGACGGCCAGCGCCGCCATAGCGAGCGAAATCAGCACATTGTAGCCAGCCAGCGACAGCCCCAGAAACCGCCATTGCGCGTCGTCGCAGCGGATCACCTTGACGGAATCGAGCTGGTCCAGCAGCCCGCCGGTTTTGCCGAGATCGAGCACCGGGCCGCTGCAATCGGTCGGCCCCTGCCAGACACCCCATTCGACGCCGGCGTGATAGGCACCGAGCACGGCGTTGCCGAGCGCCACGAACGCCACGAGCGCAAAGCCCGCGAGCAATACGTCGCGGGGCGCATCCTCGCGCGCCGCAAGCCGCAGCAGCAATGCGACGGGGATCGCAAAGTAATAAGCGTAGCGCTGCTCGAGACACAGCGGGCACGGCCGGATATCGAGAACGATCTGGAAG
>CAXUBE010000026.1:0-18332 GCA_964249215.1 uncultured Rhodopseudomonas sp.
GCCGCGACCGGGCTCTCCGGCGCCGGCACGGCTACCGGCATGTTGGCGGGCGCGGGCTCGGACGCGGCGTCCATCGGCTCGAACTGCAGATCGAACTGCACGGACGGATCGAAGAAGCTCTTGATCGCATTGAACGGCACCACCAGCCGCTCCGGAATGCCGCCGAACGACAGTCCCACCTCGAAGCGGTCCTCTGTCACCACGAGGTCCCAGAACTGGTGCTGCAGGATCACCGTCATTTCCTCGGGGTATTGCGCCTGCAGCCGCGGCGACAGCTTCACGCCTTCGGCCTTGGACAGGAAGGTGATGAAGAAATGATGGTCGCCGGGCAGTCCGTGCTCGGCGACGTCGACCAGCACGCGCCGCAGCACCCCGCGCAGCGCGTCGCGCGCCAAAACGTCGTATCGGATGTGGTCGGTGGCCATGATATTCCTGTCGTTGCAGTCCGGCGCTCGCTTCTCCCGGCGCGGTGGCAGCCGCGTTCGCCCGAGTCGATCGCGCAAATCTACTCCTACAACGGCGCGAGGTCAGCAACGTTCGGGGCACCGTGCAGATATAGGCGTGTCCCAGCAGGGGCGAAAGGGACCGGAATTGGCCGCCGGCGTCCGGCGGGGTTTCACTGGCGTTGCCGGACGAAAATCGGTAGGCAGGCGGTCGCGACACGCCAGCCGATGGCCGACCGACATCAAGCAAAGCCTTGGGGAACGAACGATGAGCGACGTGCCGAGGCGCGGGCCGGACCACTCGATATTTCCGCGCTGGGTCCGCGGGCCGCAGGATTTCGTCGGCGGGCTCGCGCTGATGGCGATCGCGGCGTTCGCGCTGTGGGCCGCGAGCGATCTGCAAGGCATGCGCGGCTTTTCGTTCGGTGCCGGTACCGCGCCGCGGATGTTCGGCGTGATGCTGCTGGCGCTCGGCGCCGCGGTCGCGCTGACCGGGCTCGTGACCGAGGGTGCGGAGCTTGCGACCTACGCCTGGCGCGGGCCGCTGTTCGTATCGCTGTCGATCCTGTCGTTCGCGGTGACGATCCGGCCGCTTGGCCTTGTGATCGCGGCGTTTGCGAGCTTCATGATCGCGGCGCTCGGCACCCCGGAGACCCGCTGGCGCGAGACCATCGTGGTCGGCATCTGCCTCACCATCGCCTGCAGCCTGTTGTTTCCCTATGCGCTCGGCCTGCCGCTGCAGCTTTTTCCCCGTTTCCTGATGCGGTGAGCGCGCGATGACCGAACTGTTTTCAAACCTCGCGCTCGGCTTCAGCGTCGCCGCCTCGCCGATCAACCTGCTGCTGTGCCTGATCGGCGCGCTGGTCGGGACCCTGGTCGGCGTGCTGCCGGGAATCGGCACCATCGCCACCGTCGCGATGCTGCTGCCGATCACCTTCGGGCTGCCGCCGGTCGGCGCGCTGATCATGCTCGCCGGCATCTATTACGGCGCGCAATATGGCGGCTCGACGACGTCGATCCTGGTCAACATTCCGGGCGAGGCGACCTCGGTCGTCACCACGCTCGACGGTTTCCAGATGGCCAAGCAGGGCCGCGCCGGCCCGGCGCTTGCCATTGCCGCGATCGGATCGTTCTTCGCGGGCTGCGTCGCCACCGTGCTGATCGCGGTGCTGGGCGCGCCGCTGACGAAACTCGCGCTCGCCTTCGGGCCGGCGGAGTATTTCTCGCTGATGGTGCTCGGTCTGATCTTCGCGGTGGTGCTCGCCAAGGGTTCGGTGCTCAAGGCGATCGCGATGATCGTGTTGGGGCTGCTGTTGTCGATGGTCGGCTCCGATATCGAAACCGGCGCGTCGCGCATGGCGTTCAATATTCCCGAACTGGCCGACGGGCTCGGCTTCGCCACCGTCGCGATGGGCGTGTTCGGCTTTGCGGAAATCATCCGCAACCTCGACGCCGGCGCCGAGATGGACCGCGACCTGGTACAGCAGAAGATCACCGGTTTGATGCCGACCAGAAAGGATTTGCAGGAGTCCTTTCCGGCGATCCTGCGCGGCACCGCGCTGGGCTCGATTCTCGGCATCCTGCCGGGCGGCGGCGCGGTGATCGCGTCGTTCGCGGCCTATACGCTCGAGAAAAAGATCGCGCGCGATCCGTCGCGGTTCGGCCGCGGCGCGATCGAGGGCGTGGCGGCGCCGGAAAGCGCCAACAACGCCGCGGCGCAGACCTCGTTCATTCCGCTGCTGACGCTCGGCATTCCGCCCAACGCGGTTATGGCGCTGATGGTCGGCGCGATGACGATCCACGGCATCGTTCCGGGGCCGCAGGTGATGCAGAAGCAGCCCGAACTGGTATGGGGCATGATCGCATCGATGTGGATCGGCAATCTGATGCTGCTGGTGATCAACCTGCCGCTGGTCGGCATCTGGGTGCGGCTGCTGCGCGTGCCGTACCGGCTGATGTTTCCGGCGATCGTGATTTTCTGCGCGATCGGCATCTACTCCATCAACAACGCGCCGGTGGACGTGGTGCTGGCGGGCGCGTTCGGATTGCTCGGCTACTGGCTGATCAAGCATGACTTCGAGCCGGCGCCGCTGCTGCTCGGCATGGTGCTGGGCCCGCTGATGGAGGAGAATTTGCGACGCGCGCTGCTGATCTCGCGCGGCGACGTCACGGTGTTCTTCACCCGTCCTTTGTCCGCCAGCCTGATGGCGGTCGCCGGGTTCCTGCTGATCCTCGCGGTGCTGCCGTCGCTGCGCAAAAAGCGCGACGAGGTGTTCGTCGAGTCCGAAAGCTGACGACGCGGCGCTGCGGCGTTGCGCCGCGCGCGCAAGTTGCACGGACGGCGTATGCAGGTTCGAAATGATGCCGGCGATCTGCCGGGATTCGCTCGGGAGGTTTCGATGATGCTGCTTCGTCGCCAGAGGGCGATCGCCGCCGCCGTTTTCGCCGCGATCCTCGCCACGCCCGTGCTCGCACAGGACTATCCGACCCGCACCATCACCATGATCGTGCCGTTCGCGGCTGGCGGCCCGACCGACGTGATCGCGCGCATCGTCACCTCGCATATGGCCAAGACGCTCGGCCAGAGCATCGTGATCGAGAACGTGGTCGGCGCCGGCGGCACCACCGCGACCAGCCGCGCGGCGCGCGCCGCCAATGACGGCTACACGCTGATCACCGGGCATATGGGGACGCATGCCGCGGCGGTGCCGCTCTATCCGACGCTGGCCTACCATCCGCAGAAGGACTTCGAGCCGGTCTCGCTGCTGGCCGGCACGCCGATCCTCGTCCTCGCGCGCAAGGACTTTCCGCCGAAGGACCTGAAGGAGTTCATCGCCTATGTGAAGGCCAATACCGAGAAGCTGAACGCCGCGCATGCCGGCGTCGGCTCGGTCTCGCACGTGTCCTGCCAGCTTTTGAATGCGATTCTCGACATCAAGCCGACCGGCGTGCCGTTCAACGGCACCGGGCCGGCGATGAACGCGCTGGTCGGCGGCCAGGTCGACTTCATGTGCGACCAGATCGTCAACGCGGTGCCGCAGATCAATGGCGGGACCATCAAGGCCTATGCAATCGCGACGCCGGAGCGCAATCCTTCGCTGCCCGACGTGCCGACCACAGGCGAAGCCGGCCTGCCGGCGTTTCAGGCGCAGGCCTGGAACGCGATCTTCGCGCCGAAGGGCACGTCGCCCGCGATCGTCGCCAAGCTCAACGCGGCCGCCGGCCAGGCGCTGGACGATCCGGAGGTGCGCAAGCGGCTGCTCGACCTCGGCAGCGTGATCCCTAAGCCGGAGGACCGCACCCCGGAAGCGCTGGCGGCGCTGGTCAAGAACGAGATCGCCAAATGGACCCCGGTGCTCAAGCAGGCCACGAACTGAGCGCCGCCGCTTAACGGTTGAAGGCCTGCTCTCGGGCCGGCCGCCGCCCTTGTCGTCTGCGGCCGCATCGACCATTTTCACCGAATGAGAGCGCGTTCCGCCGCCGATTCCCGGCGCGGGAGGCGCAGCCATTAAAGCATGATCCGGAAAAGTGGGAACCGGTTTTCCGAAAAAGATCATGCCCGAATATAAGGATAAAGCGGGATGCCGAATCCAAGACAAGTCATCATGCTCTAGCAGGGCTTTCGCGTCATGAACCAGTATCACGATCTGCTGGAGAGAATTCTCGGCGACGGCGCGGAAAAGCATGACCGCACCGGCACCGGGACGCTGTCGGTATTCGGCCATCAGATGCGGTTCGATCTCGGCGCCGGCTTTCCGATGCTGACAACCAAGCGGCTGCCGCTGAAAGCCATCGTCCACGAACTGTTGTGGTTTCTCAAAGGCGACACCAACGTCGGATATCTGCGCGACCATGGCGTTTCGATCTGGGACGAATGGGCGGATGCCGACGGCGACCTCGGGCCGGTGTATGGCGCGCAGTGGCGCTCATGGCCGGCGGCGGACGGCCGCAGCATCGACCAGATCGCGAATGTCGTCGGGATGATCGGGCGCAATCCGGATTCGCGCCGGCTGATCGTGACGGCATGGAATCCGGCCGACGTCGACAAAATGGCGCTGCCGCCGTGTCATTGCCTGTTCCAGTTCTATGTCGCCGGCGGCAAATTGTCGTGCCAGCTCTACCAGCGCTCGGCCGACGTGTTTCTCGGCGTGCCGTTCAACATCGCGTCCTACGCGCTGCTGACCATGATGGTGGCGCAGGTGACGGGGCTGAAGCCCGGCGACTTCGTGCATACGCTCGGCGACGCGCATCTGTATGCGAACCATCTCGACCAGGCGCGGCTGCAACTGACGCGCCCGACCCGCGCGTTGCCGGTGATGACAATCAATCCGTCGGTGAAGGACATCTTCGGCTTCCGCTATGAGGACTTCGCGCTGCAAGGCTACGACCCGCACCCGCACATCAAGGCGGAGGTGGCGGTGTAGTGACCGATCAAGAAGAACTTAATTCGGAATCGCATTCTTCTTTTTTGAACATTCCGAGTTGATGCTCAGTACTAAGATTTATTGCGCGCGAATGTGAATTTCCAATTTGATCATACCGATCTGAAATCCAATTTTTTCGGTCGGAACCGAATGTATAGTACGATTCCAGCTCGATATATCGGACTGTTTTTATTCGGCGATCAAGAATAGAATATCTGGTGGCGAAATCATCTTTTGGGCCAGGTGGTATTTCTAGTTCAAACTTGGTTTTCCATTTGCGATAATCAAATTCATAGTTGAAACGAGCATCACCTTGTCGAGGCAAAATGGGCGTAAAAACTTGAGTAAGGTGCATTCGATTAACTAGGTCTTCGAACAGATTGTACATCTGTTCGCCGCCAATTATGAAAAATTCCGTTTGTTCTTTAGCGAGGGAGATGATGTCAGCAAGATACATCGCGTCCTCTCGACTGTGCGCCCAAAGTAATGAGGTGTCGTTGCGACCCCAAATGTTCGTTTGAAGATCGTTTGCTGGATGTCTCGTAAGAATGATATTGACTCGTCCTGGAAGCGGGCGGCCAATTGATAGGAACGTATTCCGACCCATAATGATTACGCGACCAATCGTAATTTCTTTAAATCGGCGAAGATCAGTCCGAAGATGCCACGGAAGCTGGTTGTCTCGGCCGATGATATTGTGCGGATAGCTCCTGGCAACCACGACGGAAATGGAGGGCATCCGGACCGGATTAGACATAATCACAAATTTCTTTCCGCATCTTTCGGGCAAGTCTCTAAAGACTCTCGCTTATCGATGTTGATCTTACGTTATCATTCTCGATAAGCGAAGACATGTCACATTGACAATTTGTGCTCCGACCATAGCTGCCGGCGGGCGCGAAGTCGCGTTGTAACGCCCTCGACTGTCCCCTATAAGCCTTGCAGACGCCGAAAGCGGGCCGTTCCGCCGTCCCGCGCCGAGGAGAGCTTTGAATGCCGTGGAAGAATCAGGGCGGAGGGCCGTGGAGTTCGGGTCCGAAGGGGCCGTGGGGCTCGGGGCCGCAATCCGCAGGACCAAGGCCGCCGGACCTCGAAGATCTCCTTCGCCGCGGCCAGGACCGTCTGCAGCAGCTGCTACCCGGCGGCTATTTCAGCGGGCTCGGCATCGCGATCGCGCTGGTCGGCGCGCTGGCGATCTGGGGCCTATCCGGGTTCTTCCGCGTGCAGTCCGAGGAACTCGGCGTGGTGCTGCGCTTCGGCAAGCACGTCCGCACCGTGCAGCCCGGCCTGAACTATCATCTGCCGTATCCGATCGAGACCGTGCTGCTGCCCAAAGCGCTGCGCGTCTCCACCATCAGCATCGGCATGACGCTGGTCGACGATCCGGCCCGGCGCGGCCGCACCATGCGCGACGTGCCGGAGGAAAGCCTGATGCTGACCGGCGACGAGAACATCGTCGACGTCGATTTCACCGTGCTGTGGCGGATCAAGCCCGACGGCGTCGGCAACTACCTTTTCAACATCCAGAACCCCGAAGGCACCGTGAAGGCGGTGGCCGAAAGCGCGATGCGCGAAGTGGTCGGCCGCGCCAACATTCAGCCGGTGCTGACGGGCGCGCGTACGACGACCGAGGCTGCCGTGCAGGAACTTATGCAGAAGACGCTCGACAGTTACGGCTCCGGTATTCTCGTGCAGCAGGTGCAGATGCAGAAGGTCGATCCGCCGGCGCAGGTGATCGATTCATTCCGCGACGTGCAGGCGGCGCGCGCCGACCTCGAGCGGTTGCAGAACGAAGCCCAGACTTATGCCAACCGCGTCGTGCCCGATGCGCGCGGCCGCGCCGCGCAGATCGTTCAGATCGCGGAAGGCTACAAGGGGCAGGCCGTCGCCGAGGCCACCGGCCAGAGCGCACGCTTCCTGAAGGTCTACGAGGAATACAAGAAGGCGCCGGATGTCACCCGGCAACGCATCTATCTGGAGACCATGGAGCGAGTTCTCGGCAGTTCCGAGAAGCTGATCTACGATGGCGGCGCTTCTTCCCAGGGCGTCGTGCCGTATCTGCCGCTGAACGATCTCACCGCGCGGCGGCCGGCGCCGGCCGCGACCTCCGGCCAGCCGCAGAGCGGAGCCACGCGATGAAAGCCGGTATCTCGGGAATCGTCGCGCTGTTCGTTCTGCTCGTGATCGTCGTGATCGGTTACGCCTCGGTGTTCACCGTGACGCAGACCGAGCAGGTGCTGCTGGTGCGGCTCGGCGAGCCGGTGCGGGTCGTCACCGAGCCCGGCCTCAACTTCAAGGCGCCGTTCATCGACACCGTGATCAGCATCGACAAGCGGATTCTCGACCTCGAAAATCCGTCGCAGGAAGTCATCGCCTCCGATCAGAAGCGGCTGGTGGTCGATGCGTTCGCCCGCTACCGCATCAAGAACGCGCTGCGCTTCTATCAAAGCATCGGCTCGATCCAGGCCGCCAACATCCAGCTCACCACGCTGCTCAACGCGTCGCTGCGACGGGTGCTGGGCGAGGTGACCTTCATCCAGGTGGTGCGCGACGAGCGCGAACAACTGATGGCGCGGATCCGCGATCAGTTGGACAAGGAGGCCGACGGCTACGGCATCTCGGTGGTCGACGTCCGGATCCGGCGCGCCGACCTGCCGGAGCAGAACAGCCAGGCGGTGTATCAGCGGATGCAGACCGAGCGGCAGCGCGAGGCGGCGGAATTCCGCGCCCAGGGCGGCCAGAAGGCGCAGGAAATCCGCTCGCGGGCGGACCGGGAGGCGACCGTGATCATCGCCGAGGCCAACTCCACCGCCGAGCAGGTACGCGGCGCGGGCGACGGCGAGCGCAACCGCCTGTTCGCCGAAGCCTACGGCAAGGACGCCGATTTCTTCGCGTTCTACCGTTCGATGTCGGCTTACGAGAGCGGGCTGAAGAGCAACGACACCCGCTTCCTGCTGCGGCCGGATTCGGATTTCTTCCGCTTCTTCGGCAATCCATCCGGTAATCCTTCCGCCAAGGCCGCTGCCGCGCCCGAGGCGGCGCCCAAGCCGTAACGCTCGGCCGCGTTCGCGCTGCAGCGTTTGCCGTTTTGCGTTCGGGATCGCTGTCCGATAGAAGGTCGATCGAGGCGAACCGGCCGCAAACCGCCGCCGCCGGGCGCCGCCTCGGGAGGAATTGGTCGCATGAGGTCCATCGCGTTCGCCGACTTCCTCATCGGCATCGGCATCCTGTTCGTGCTCGAAGGCCTGCTGTTCGCCGCCATTCCCGGATGGATGCGCCGCGCGATGAAGTCGGCGCTGGCGTCGCCCGACAACCTGCTGCGCATCGCCGGGATCGGCTCGGCGGTTGCAGGCCTGATCCTGATCTGGGCGGTGCGGCGCTAGCTTCTCACGCGCGCCTGGCGCCAACGTCATCGTGAGTGGCGAGGCCGGTTTTTCGCCGCAATCCGCCGGCCGGTTGGGTTAATGTCGGCGTCGCCGGGATTTGCGCCGTCACTTGCGCCGGCGCGGTTTGTTGGCGAATGTTCGTATAATCCGACGTCACGCCCCAGGAGAGATTCCCGCCATGTCCGGTGCGACCTACGCCTTCCGCCATCGCCCGCGCCAGCAGCTTGCTGGCCTTGCCCTTGGCGTCGCCTTGATCGCGGCGCCAGCGCAGGCGCGCGGTCCCGACGGCATCGCCGACGTCGCCGAGCGGGTGATCGACGCCGTGGTCAACATTTCGACCACGCAGACGGTCGAGGCCAAGAACAGCGCTCCCGACAGCAAGGGCGCCTCGCCGCAGCTTCCGCCGGGCTCGCCGTTCGAGGAATTCTTCGACGACTTCTTCAAGAATCGGCGCGGCGCCGACAAAGGTGGCGGCGGCGGTCCGCGCAAGACCAATTCGCTCGGCTCCGGCTTCATCGTCGATACCTCGGGTATCGCGGTGACCAACAACCACGTCATCGCGGACGCCGACGAGATCAACGTCATCATGAACGACGGCACCAAGATCAAGGCGGAGCTGGTCGGCGTCGACAAGAAGACCGACCTTGCGGTCCTGAAATTCAAGCCGCCGGAGAAGCCGTTGGTCGCGGTCAAGTTCGGCGATTCCGACAAGCTGCGGCTCGGCGAATGGGTGGTCGCGATCGGCAATCCGTTCAGCCTCGGCGGCACCGTCACCGCCGGCATCGTGTCGGCGCGCAACCGCGACATCAACACCGGGCCGTATGACAGCTACATACAGACCGACGCCGCCATTAACCGCGGCAATTCCGGCGGCCCGCTTTTCAACCTCGACGGCGAAGTGATCGGCGTCAACACGCTGATCATCTCGCCCTCCGGCGGATCGATCGGCATCGGCTTTGCGGTGCCCTCGAAAACCGTGATGGGCGTGGTCGATTCGCTGCGGCAGTTCGGCGAGTTGCGCCGCGGCTGGCTCGGCGTGCGGATTCAGCCGGTCACCGACGAGATCGCCGAAAGCCTCAACATCAAGCCGGCGCGCGGCGCGCTGATCGCCGGCGTCGAGGAAAAAGGCCCGGCGAAGCCCGCGGGCATCGAGCCCGGCGACGTGGTGGTGAAGTTCGACGGCAAGGACATCAAGGAGCCGAAGGACCTGTCGCGCGTCGTCGCCGACACCGCGGTCGGCAAGGAAGTCGACGTCCTCATCATCCGCAAGGGCAAGGAAGAGACCCGGCAGGTCACGCTCGGCCGGCTCGACGACGGCGAAAAGGCGCAGCCGGCGTCGGTGAAATCGCAGCCCGAGGCCGAGAAGCTGGTGACGCAGAAGGCGCTCGGGCTCGATCTCGCCGGGCTCAGCAAGGACCTGCGCAGCCGCTTCAAGATCAAGGACAGCGTCAAGGGCGTAATCATCACCGGCGTCGACAGCGGCTCGGATGCGTCCGAGAAAAGCCTGAGCGCAGGCGACGTGATCGTCGAGGTGGCGCAGGAAGCCGTGACCAACGCGGCCGACGTCAAGAAGCGGGTCGAGCAGATCAAGAAGGACGGCAAGAAGTCCGTGCTGCTGCTGGTCGCCAACGGAAACGGCGAATTGCGCTTCGTCGCGCTCAGCGTGCAGTGACGCCGCACGCAACCCATCGCGGCCGGCCGACCCGCCGCGCGATGCGACCGGCGTGAGCGGAGAGGCTGCCCCGCTCTCCGCCGATTTCGTCGGCGGCGCCGTGGGCTATCGTTTCCGCGCCGGCGCCGCGGCGGGTCACGCGCTCTGCAAGGCGGCCGGCGTTTCCGAGCGCCGCCATCCCGCCGTCATCGACGCCACCGCGGGTCTTGGCCGCGATGCGTTTCTGCTCGCCGCGAAAGGTGCTCGCGTCACGCTGATCGAGCGCTCGCCCGAGGTGCACCGGCTGCTGCAGGAAGGTCTGGACGCGGCGCGCGCCGCGAGCCCCGATCTGGCCGCGGTGGTGTCGCGGATGACGCTGCTGCATGGCGACTCGCGCGCGTTGCTGCCGCGCCTCGACGCCGACGTGGTGCTGGTCGATCCGATGCATCCGCCGCGCCGCAAATCGGCGCTGGTGAAACAGGAGATGCGTCAACTCCGCGCGCTGGTCGGCGACGATCCGGATGTGCTGGAGCTGATGCGGGCGGCGCTGTCGTCGCGCTGCCGGCGCGTGGTGCTGAAATGGCCGCTTCGCGCGGAGCCGCTGCCGGGGTTGAGCAGGCCGTCGTACCTGATCGCCGGCAAGACGGTGCGCTACGACGTGTTTGTGCGCGCTGCACTGGCCGTCGAAGCGGCCCCGGACCACGCCGCCGCCGATCCGGTCAGTCCTTGAGGCTCTTCTCGTAGTAGATCTGCGTCGGCACGAAGCCGACCCGCGCCAGCACCGATTTCATCGGCTCGTTGGTGGCGCGGGTGCGAAACACCACGTGATCGAGCTGCTTGTGGCGGCAGAAATCGAACACCGCCTGGACCAGGCGCGATGCCAGCCCGCTGCCGCGCTGGGTTTCACTGACATAGATGCTGTGATAATCGCCATAGGCCTGCTTGGTGATGAAGTTGCGGCGGATGCTGACATAGGACCAGCCGACCGCGTCGCCGGCGTCCTCGGCAACGAAGGTCGCGGCGTTGTCGTCGCCGATCAGCTTTTCGAGCTTCCGGGTGTAGAAACCAAGATCGGTAATCGGATCGTCGGGAAACGACACTTTGGCGATTTCGCTCTCGAACAACGCGATCGCGTCGAGGTCGCCGCGTTTCAGGGGACGGATCGTGACTTTGTTGGCATCAACCATCGGCAGGCACTCCGGGCTTCGCATCACGGCCGCGTCGTCGCGCGGCGGAAACGATCGCCGCCGCAAACGCTGCAGCCATTATGCTTGAGTTGTTCGATCGTCGCGGCTGCGCCGTCGCGTCCGAGCACGGTCTCGTTACCGCATTGAGTGCACACATAGGCGCGCAGCCGCGGATTGACGTCGGCGGTATAGAGCGGGCCTTGCCATGCCGGGAGCTCGGCGACGGATGGATGCACGGCGGCCAGCTCGATGAGTTGCCCGACATTGCCGAGCACGCTCGCGCCCGCGTAGCGGTTGAAATTCGGCCGCACGCTGCGCACCGCGAGGCCCAGCCGCAAGAACAGCTCTTGCAGTTGCAGCATCTGCGGCGCGCCCCATTGCGCAAACGAGAAGTAGCATTGCCCTTCGCCATGGTCGGCCAGCGCCTCGCAGCCGCGCGTCAGGAACAGCCTCGCGCCCTCGAGCGTATAGGGCGGATCGGTCTCGATGGCATCGAACGCGCGTAGCAGCCGCTCCGGCAGCGGCTGGCGCAAATCGTGATGCACCACCTCAAGCGCAATGTTGTCGGCCTGCGCGATCCGTTGCAGGAAACCGAGCCGCCGCGCGTCGGCATCGATCACGGTGACGCCGCGCGTGATGTCCCGGCCGCCGAGCGATCGACCGAGCAGGCCGATCGCGATCGACACCGAATCATCGTCGCCGAGCAGCAGCACGCGGCGGCCTTCCAGCGCGCCGTTCTGCAGCATCAGCAATGCGCGCAGCAGCGAGGTCTCGGGAGAGCAGGGCGCCTGGTCGAGCGCCACATCGACGGAGGGCGCTTCGCCGATCAGGCCGGCGAGGCGGCCGACCAGGTCATGGAAATCCTCGGGAATGACGATGCCGTGGCCCGCGCATTGCGGGCAGGTCACGTCGATCTTGGCGCCGAGGCCAAGCTCGCGCTCCACGAAATCGCGACCGTCCTCGGTCAGCGCCAGACCTTGCCTGCGCTCGAGCAGCCCGGCCTTTTCCAGTTCGCGGCGGATCGCGGTCGCGACCGGCATCGGCAGCCGCGCCTCGCGCGCGGCATCCTGCAGCCGCAGCGAACCGGCGCGGTACACCGCGCGCAACACCGCCGACACGCCGGCGGGTCCTTCGCGCAGCCGCGTCGCTTTCGCGATCTCCTCCATCAGCGAGACGACGCTCATCGCCGCCGCCGCGGTGGGGAAGCGCGCGCAGGTTGGCCGCGCTCGGCATCCGTGCCAAACAGACCCGCATTGCGAATGTGAACCGCCATTGAGGAACGAGCGCCGATGTTGATGACCCACGCCCTCGCGGAATTCTACGATTGCCTGCCGGTGATCGAGGACGAAGCGGCCTTAGTAGCGGCGGCGCGCGCGGCGGTCCAGACCGTCGGCGCGACAATCATCGGCGAATACGAGGTGCGTTACGTGCCGCACGGGCTCACCATCGCGCTGTTTCTCGCCGAGTCGCATATCGTGCTGACGACCTGGCCGGAATACCGGCTGCTGCTGCTCGACGTGCTGTTGTGCAATCCGCAGATGGATTTCAGCAGCGTGGTCGCCGAGATCAGGCGGCAGGTCTGCCCGCACGGCAAGATGACGCTGCATGAAGTCCCGCGCCTGATCGCGGCGACTGGCTAGCCTGGCGACCCACGACCCGCGCATCAGGAAGGCCTTGCGAGGACCTGGAGAGCCCGTTAGAAGTCGCACGCCCGCGCCGCTGCCGCATGATCCCAACGCGTCGCGCGCGCGGCCCTGAATACGGTGCCGATCAAGCGTTTGCGATGGGGAATGGTGTAACGGTAGCACAACAGACTCTGACTCTGTTTGTCTAGGTTCGAATCCTAGTTCCCCAGCCATACTCGCCCGTCCTATACGGCTGGCCTCTCGTCGCCAGACTAGCCCTCCCGCCTTACTCCGCCGCCTGCTTGACCGCGGCGTCGCCGGCCTCGTCGGCCGGGCGGCGGGAGCGGCCCCAGTTCGACAGCTTCTCGGAGAGCTGGTCGAGATAGACGTAAATCACCGGCGTGGTGAACAGCGTCAGCACCTGGCTGACGATCAGGCCGCCGACCATCGCATAGCCGAGCGGCTGGCGGATTTCCGAGCCGGTGCCGGTGCCGAGCATCAGCGGCACGCCGCCGAGCATCGCCGCCATCGTCGTCATCATGATCGGGCGAAACCGCAGCAGCGCGGCCTTACGCACCGCCTGCTCGGGCGGCAGGTGCTCGTCGCGTTCGGCGCTGATGGCGAAGTCCACCATCATGATGCCGTTCTTCTTGACGATGCCGATCAGCAGAATGATGCCGATCAGCGCGATCAGGCTGAAATCGAATCCGAACAGCATCAAAATCGCGAGCGCGCCGACGCCGGCCGATGGCAGCGTCGAGAGGATCGTCAGCGGGTGAATGTAGCTCTCATACAGGATGCCGAGGATCAGATACACCACGACCAGGGCTGCGATGATCAGCAGCGGCACGCTGCCCAGCGATTGCTGGAACGCCTGCGCGGTGCCCTGGAAGCTGCCGTTCAGCGTGGACGGCGCGCCGAGTTCGGCCATCGCGCGCTGCACCGCCTCGGTGGCCTGTCCCAGCGCCACGCCCTGCGCGAGATTGAAGCTGATCGTGGTCGCCGGAAACTGGCCCTGATGGCTGATCGACAGCGGCCGCACCGGCACGCTGCTCCATTTCGTGAATGTCGACAGCGGCACCTGCTCGCCGGTGGTCGGCGACTTGATGTAAAGCTTGTTGAGCGTGTCGAGGTTGCCCTGCAACTCGGGCAGGATTTCCAGGATCACGTGGTAGCTGTTGAGCTGCGTAAAATATTGCGTCACCTGGCGCTGCCCGAAGGCGTCGTACAGCGTATCGTCGATCAGTTGCGGCTGAATGCCGAATCGCGAGGCGGTGTCGCGATCGATCGTCAGCGTCAGCGTGGTGCCTTCGGTCTGCTGGTCGGTCGCCACGTCGCGCAGCTCGCCCAGCGTCTTCATCTTGGCGAGAACCTTCGGCGCCCATTCGTTGAGTTCGTTCAGATTGGCGTCCTGCAGCGTGTATTCGAATTGCGTCCGCGTGGCGCGGCCGCCGAGGCGGACGTCCTGCGCCGCCTGCATGAAGAGCCGCGCGCCCTCGACCTTTTCGAGCTTCGGCCGCAGCCGCGCGATGATCTGCTGCGCATTGGCCGCGCGCTCGTTGCGCGGCTTCAGGGTGATGAACATGCGCCCGGTGTTGAGCGCGCCGCCCGAGCCGCCGACCGACATCGCGACGCTGGCGACATCGGGATCCGCCTGCACGATCTTGCCGAGTTCTTCCTGATGCCGCTTCATGTCGGCAAAGGAGATGTCGAGCGCCGCCTCGGAGGAGGCGCTGATCAGCCCGGTATCCTGCTGCGGGAAGAAACCTTTGGGAATGATGACGAACAGATAGACCGACAGGCCGAGCGTGGCGAAGAACACCACCAGCGTGACGAAGCGCCAGCGCAGCACCAGGTCGAGCCCGCGCTCGTAGCCATGCAGCATCGCCTCGAAGCCGCGTTCGCTCAGCATGAAGAGGCGGCCGTGCTTGGTGTCGTGCTCGGCGCGCAGGAAGCGCGACGCCATCATCGGCGTCAGCGACAGCGACACCACCAGCGACACGACGATCGCCATGGTCAGCGTGATGGCGAATTCCCGGAACAGGCGGCCGATGATGCCGCCCATCAGCAGCAGCGGGATCAGCACCGCGATCAAAGAGATCGAGATCGAGACGATGGTGAAGCCGATTTCGCCGGCGCCCTTCAGCGCGGCGGCCATCGGCGTCTCGCCTTCCTCGATATAGCGCGTGATGTTTTCGAGCATGACGATGGCGTCGTCGACCACGAAGCCGACCGAGATGGTCAGCGCCATCAGCGACAGATTGTCGAGCGTATAGCCGAACACCCACATCAGCGCGCAGGCGCCGAGCAGCGCCAGCGGCACCGTCACGCTGGGGATGATGGTCGCCCAGATGTTGCGCAGGAAAACGAAGATCACCATCACCACCAGCGCGATGGTCAGCGCCAACGTGAACTGCACGTCCTCGACCGCGGCGCGGATGGTCTGAGTGCGGTCGCTGATCACGGCGACCGATACCGCGGGCGGGATCGCCGCGACCAGCCGCGGCAGTTGCGCCTTGATCTTGTCGACGGTGTCGATGACGTTGGCGCCGGGCTGCTTGAAGATCACCAGGAACACGCCCCGCTTGCCGTTCGCCCAGGCCGCCTGCTTGGCGTCCTCGGGGCCGGTCACCGCCTGGCCGATGTCGCGGATCCGCAGCGCGCCGCCATTGCGGTAGGCGACGATGACGTCGTTCCAGTCCTTCGATTGCGGCAACTGGTCGTTGGCGTAGATGGTGTAGCTGCGAGTCTCGCCGTCGATGTTGCCCTTCGGGCTGTCGACCGTGGTGACCGTGATCTGGGCGCGGACGTCCTCGAGCGACAGGTTCTTGGCGACGAGTTTGGCCGGATCGATCTGGATGCGGACCGCGGGCTTCTGCTGGCCGCCGATCGAAACCTGGGCCACGCCCGCGATCTGGCTGATCTGCTGTGCAAGCTGGGCATCCACCGCGTCGCTGACCTGCGTCAGCGGCAACGTATCCGAGGTGGCCGACAGCAGCAGGATCGGCGAATCCGCGGGGTTGACCTTGCGATAGGTCGGCGGGCTCGGCAGGTTTTTCGGCAATTGCCCGCTGGCGGCGTTGATCGCGGCCTGCACGTCGTTCGCGGCGCCGTCGATGTTGCGGTTGAGGTCGAACTGGATCGTGACCGCGGCGGTTCCGAGCGAACTCGTCGAGGTCATCTGCGCGACGCCGGGAATCTGCGCGAGCTGGCGCTCCAACGGCTGCGCCACCGACGACGCCATCGTCTCGGGGCTGCCGCCGGGCAGGGTGGCCGCGACCTGGATGGTCGGGAAATCGACCTGCGGCAGCGGCGCGACCGGCAGCAGCGGATAGGCCACGAGGCCCACGAACAGGATGCCGGCCATCAACAGCGATGTCGCGATCGGATAGCGGATGAACGGCGACGAGATGCTTTCGTTCATGCTAGTCGGCCTTGGTCGGCGGCTTGCCGGCCGCAGCATCCGAATTCGCCACCGCGGTCGCCACGGTCGAACCGTTCTGCACTTTGTATTGGCCGGATACGATCACGCGGTCGCCCGGCGCCAACCCGTTTTCGATCACCGATTTGCCGTCGATCGACTTGCCGACCACGAGCTTGCGCTGCTCGGCCTTGTTGTCGGCGGTGACGGCGTACGCATAAAGCCCGCTGGCGCCGCGCTGCACCGCGTCGTCCGGAACCACCACGGCATCCTTGATCGTGTTGACCAGCAGGCGGGTCGAGACCGAAAGCCCCGGCCACAGCGCGTGGTCCTTGTTGTCGAATACGGCTTTAAGCCGCACCGTGCCGCTGGTGCTGTCGACCTGGTTGTTGACCACGGCGAGCGCGCCCTCCGACAGCTTGGTCTTGCCGTCGGTCGAAAGCGCGATCACCTTCAGCGCGGAGGCGGCCTGCGCCTTGTTGATGTCGCCGAGCTGTTCCTCTGGCGCGGTGAAGACCACCGCGATCGGCTCGATCTGCGCGATGGTGACGATGCCGGTCTGCGTTGCCGCGTTGACGATGTTGCCCTGATCGACCTGACGCAGGCCCGTCACGCCAGAGATCGGCGCCTTGACGGTGGCGTAGTCGAGCTGGGTCTGCGCGTTGAAGATGGTGGCGTCGTCGGCGGCGAGCTGCGCGGTGAGCTGCTGCACCGAGGTGCGCTGCGTGTCGGTTTGCTGGCGGGTCGCGAATTCGCCGAGCTTGGTGTAGCGCTGCAGGTCGAGATTGGCATTGGCGAGGCCGGCTTCGTCCTGCGCGCGTTTCGCCTTGGCCTGATCGAGCGCCGCCTGGAACGGGCGCGGATCGATCTGCGCCAGCGCGTCGCCGGCATTCACCAACTGGCCTTCCTTGAAGGCGATCCGGTCGATCTGGCCGTCGACCCGGGTGCGTACCACCACGGTATTGAAACCCTGCACGGTGCCGAGCCCGTTGAGGTAGACCGGGAAGTCCGCCTTCTCGACGGTGGCCAGGGTGACCGGTACCGGCGGCGCGCCCGGCGCCTTGCCGCTCGCCGCGTCCTTGCCCTGATCGGTCTTGACCTGATCGATTTTGGCCTGCTCGCCGCCGGCCACGGGTTTGTGCCGCCAAGCCCAGACGCCGCCGCCCAGCAGCACGATCGCCAGCAGCGCGTAAATCCAGCGGAAGCGTCGAGATCCGGTCATTGACGATCCATTTTGGGCGATCCTCTTTGGTCGGCCTGGTCGGCAGACGCCAACGCGCTACCCGATCCCCGGTTCGGTTTGCGCCGCAATATGATTCAGCACCTAGCGGCGCCGGTCTTCAGTGTAAACACAATATCGCTTGAGATGCTGCCACATTGCGAAACATTCACGTTCTCGGACGCTTAAGCCGAACCGTGAGCTGGATCTGGATCGCTCATCCGGCTGCCGAGAACCGTTCCATTTGCGTCCGGTGCGGGCCTCGGTCATACGCCGCATAGGCGACGGCGGTCCGTCACGCCAGAGGAGCGGAGCCACCCATGGACGAATTGAACGGGCGAATGATCGCCTGCCAGATCCTGATCACCGGATTGATCGCGCGGGTCGCCAACAATTCGCCCGATCCGCTGCGATTCCTGTCCGAGTTTCGCGACGAGATCAGGGCCGTGGTCGGCGGCGTCAAGATCGCCGGCATGGATGATACCGACCGCGTGCGGATGACCGCGCAGCGCACCGTCGACGAACTGTTTTCGTTGATGAAGCCGCCGAGCGCCGACTGACGCGGGCGCAACAAATTAGAACGATTGCAAACCAAGTTTAGAACGATTTTCATCTCGACGTATTCCAGCAACGCCGGCGTGCTCACGCGTTGACCCTGCTCACCCCCGCCGATACCAAGCCTCATCAACTGCCGATCAACGGCGTTATGACAATGGGGCGTTGAGTCATGAGTGGGGCAAAGGCGCCGAGGTCGCTGCGCGGGGCTGCGAGCATAGGATCTAGCTTCGGATATTCGAACGAAAAATCCGACATTTATTCGGGCCGCAAGGTGACCGCGGTGGCGGGACTGATCGCCGCGGCCTCCTTCACCGGCGCCGAAGCGCAGAATTCCGCGCTGCCGCCGGTGACGGTCGATGCGCCGGTCGCGCGGCCGCGTCCGGCCGCCGCGAAACCCACTCCCGATCAGTTGCGCGCG
>CAXUBE010000027.1:0-18047 GCA_964249215.1 uncultured Rhodopseudomonas sp.
CGCGCAGGTGACCATGCCGACGGATTGACGCTTGCGCGCAGCGTCAGCCCCGCCCGCGATAGGGCGCGACGCCTTGCTCCGGAATCCACATGCCTTTCGGCAGTTTGCCGGTCTGCCAGAACACGTCGATCGGGATGCCGCCGCGCGGATACCAGTAGCCGCCGATCCGCAGCCATTTCGGCTCGATCGCCTGCGCAAGACGTCTGCCGATCGACACCGTGCAGTCCTCGTGGAAGGCGCCGTGGTTGCGGAAACTGGCGACATAGAGCTTGAGCGATTTGGACTCCAGCAGCCAGCGGCCCGGCACGTAGTCGATCATCAGATGCGCGAAATCCGGCTGGCCGGTCACCGGGCAGAGCGAGGTGAATTCCGGCGCGGTGAAGCGCACCAGGTAATCGGTGTCGCTTTGCGGATTGGCCACGCGGTCGAGTTGCGCTTGCTCGGGCGATTGCGGCCACTCCACGGCGCGGCCGAGCTGCAGCGCTTTCGGTTTCGGGGAGGGACGGGGCTTTCGCGACATGGGATGTTCTCCGGCGCGGTCCTGATATCCAATCCCGCCGCAATGGTCACGCGGCCTTTTCCCGCCGGATGCCTTGCTGTAGAAGCACCGCGAACTCGTTCCCAATGCATAAGGGGCTTCCATGACCGCCATCGTCGACATCATCGGCCGCGAGATTCTCGACAGCCGCGGCAATCCCACGGTGGAAGTCGACGTCATCCTGGAAGACGGATCGCTGGGCCGCGCCGCGGTGCCCTCCGGCGCCTCCACCGGCGCGCATGAGGCGGTCGAGCTGCGGGACGGCGACAAGGGCCGCTACGGCGGCAAGGGCGTCCTGAAGGCGGTCGAGGCGGTCAACGGCGAACTGTTCGACGCGCTGGGCGGCATCGACGCCGAAAACCAGATGCAGATCGACGAGATCATGATCGGCCTCGACGGCACCCCGAACAAGTCGCGGCTCGGCGCCAATGCCATCCTCGGGGTGTCGCTCGCGGTCGCCAAGGCCGCCGCGGAGTCCTTCGACATGCCGCTGTATCGTTATGTCGGCGGCACCGCGGCCAGAACCCTGCCGGTGCCGATGATGAACATCATCAACGGCGGCGCGCATGCCGACAACCCGATCGACTTCCAGGAATTCATGATCATGCCGGTCGGCGCGCCGACGTTTTCCGAAGGCCTGCGGATGGGCGTCGAGGTGTTCCAGACGCTGAAGAAGGCGCTGCATGACGAGGGCCACAACACCAATGTCGGCGACGAGGGCGGCTTTGCGCCGAACCTGAAATCGGCCGACGAAGCCTTGGCCTATGTGATGAAGGCGATCGAGAAGGCCGGCTACCGGCCCGGCGAGCAGGTGGCGATCGCGCTCGATCCGGCGTCGACCGAGTTCTTCAAGGGCGGCAGTTACGTCTATGAAGGTGAGGGCAAGACCCGCGGCATCGAGGAGCAGGCGAAATATCTCGCCGAACTGGTGTCGCGCTATCCGATCGTCTCGATCGAGGACGGCATGGCCGAGGACGATTTCGACGGCTGGAAGCAGGTCACGGATCTGATCGGCAAAAAATGCCAGCTGGTCGGCGACGATCTGTTCGTCACCAACGTCACGCGGCTCGCCGACGGTATCAAGCGCGGCCTCGGCAATTCGATCCTGGTCAAGGTCAACCAGATCGGCACGCTGTCCGAAGCGCTGTCGTCGGTCGAGATGGCGCACAAGGCCGGCTACACCGCGGTGATGTCGCATCGCTCCGGCGAGACCGAGGATTCCACCATCGCCGATCTCGCGGTCGCGACCAATTGCGGGCAGATCAAGACCGGTTCGCTGGCGCGCTCGGACCGCACCGCGAAGTACAACCAGTTGCTGCGGATCGAAGGCGAACTCGGCGCGCAGGCGAAATATGCCGGCCGGGCGGCGCTGAAGGCGCTCGGCTGAACCGCGGCCGCGGCGCAACCGTCAACGATAACAAAAATCGGGAGAGCGAACATGAGCGAGGGCACCGGACTGCAGTTGCGGTCCACCATCAAGAATACCGGCGAGCTCGAACTCGCGCTGGTGCCGGTGGCGATCCCGGAGCCGGGCCCCGACGAGGTGCTGGTGCGGGTCGAGGCGTCGCCGCTCAATCCGTCCGATCTCGGCCTGTTGTTCGGCGCGGCGGACATGTCGACGGCAAAAGCATCCGGCACGGCATCCGCGCCGATCGTCACCGCGAAAGTGCCGGACGGCTTGATGAAGGCGATGGCCGGGCGCCTCGACCAGTCGATGCCGGTCGGCAACGAGGGTGCCGGCACCGTGATCAAGGCCGGCGCGTCGGTCGCGGCGCAAGCGCTGGCCGGCAAGACCGTGGCGATGATCGGCGGCGCGATGTATGCGCAATACCGCTTGATGAAGGCAGCGGACTGCCTGGTGCTGCCGGTCGGCACCACGCCGGCGGAGGGAGCGTCGTGCTTCGTCAATCCGCTGACCGCGCTCGGCATGGTCGAGACCATGCGCCGCGAGGGTCACAAGGCGCTGGTGCATACCGCGGCGGCGTCCAATCTCGGTCAGATGCTCAACAAGATCTGCCTCAAGGACGGCATCGATCTCGTCAACATCGTGCGCAGCGATGAGCAGGCGGACATCCTGCGCAAGATCGGCGCCAAGCACATCTGCAATTCGGCGGCGCCGGGCTTCATGGACGATCTGACCCGGGCGCTGAGCGAGACCGGCGCGACCATCGCGTTCGACGCGATCGGCGGCGGCAGGCTCGCCGGGCAGATTCTGACCGGCATGGAGATCGCCATCAACAAGACAGCCAAGGTCTACAGCCGTTACGGCTCCAGCGTGCACAAGCAGGTCTATATCTATGGCGGGCTCGATATGCGCCCGACCGAACTCAACCGAGGCTTCGGCATGGCTTGGAGCGTCGGCGGCTGGCTGCTGACGCCGTTCCTGCAGAAGATCGGCCCGACCGAGGGCACCAAGCTCCGCGCGCGGGTGGCGGACGAACTCAAGACGACCTTCGCCAGCCGCTACAACAAGGTGGTGTCGCTGCAGGAAGCGCTGCAGCTCGACAACATCGCGGTCTACAACAAGCGCTCGACAGGCGAGAAATTCCTGATCGATCCGAATAAGGGATGATTCTTGCTGGCAAGCCGAAGCGCGGAGAAATTTTCAATGCACTTGCATCTTTCTCGCGGGCCTCTAGATTGAGGACTGGCGCATGCAGTGGGCGACCGCATGATCAGGATCACCAGCTATGGCCACCCCCTCCAACGTCGCCGTCATCGTCGGCAGCCTCCGCAAGCAGGCGTTCTCGCTCAGGATCGCGCACGCGTTCGCCAAACTGGCGCCGCCGACGCTGAAGCTGCACGTCGTTCCGCTGCATGAGCTGTCGTTGTTCAACCAGGATCTCGAAGCCGCGCCGCCGGCCGACTGGCTCACGTTTCGCGAGGCTATCCACGGCTCCGACGCGGTGCTGTTCATCACTCCTGAATACAACCGCTCGATCCCCGGCGTCCTGAAGAATGCCATTGACGTCGCCTCGCGGCCCTACGGCAAAAGCGCGTTTGTCGGCAAACCGATCGGGATCGTCAGCAATTCGCCCGGACCGCTCGGAGGCGTGAATGCCGCCAAGCATCTGCAGCAGATCCTGCCCGGCATCAGCGGTCCGATTCTGCAGCAGCCGGAAATCTACTTGAACGGGATCGGCGATGCCTTCGATCAGGAAGGCAATCTGACCAAGGAATCGCTCAAGCCCGTGCTGCAGAGTTATATCGACGCTTTCGCCGCCTGGATCGAGCGCCTGAAAAAATAGCGTCGATTTGGCCTGACGCGCCGCGCCGGTTAAGTTTCCCGTAACCGCGCCGTCGCAAGCTTCGGCCATGGTCACCCGCAGCCGTCTCAAATCCATTCTCACCGGCATCGCGCTTTACGCGATGGCCGCGGGAGTGATCGGCTATTTCGGCATGAACGCCTATACCGGCAGGTATGGCCTCAACGCGCGTCAGGAACTGGACCAGGAAATCATCGCGCTGACCTCCGAACTGATGCGCCTGAAGAAGGAGCGTGCCGAGGGCGAGCAGCGGGTGTCGCTGCTGCGCTCCGACCGGGTCGATCCGGACATGCTGGACGAACGGGTGCGCTACCAGCTCGATTACGCGCATCCGGCCGATCTCGTGCGCGTGATGCCGGCGCGTTGAACGGTCGTTTCAAGGTCGCTTGAAAACCGGTCCGTCTATTTTGCGCCGCATTGCGGTGCGGCATGGCGAAAATGTCGGCGCGCACGCAATCCTTTCATGGTGCTTTGAGTTACGCTAGAGAAGCTGATCCATTCTCGCATCGGTAGTCTCATGGCCGCACCCAAGAAGAGCGTCGCAAAAGAGCCCGGCAACGACAGGAGCAACGGGGCGCAGCACCCCGCGACCCTCGAATTCACCAAGGATCAGGAGATGCGTGCGCTGCACGACATGTTGCTGATTCGCCGTTTCGAGGAAAAGGCCGGCCAGCTCTACGGCATGGGCGCGATCGGCGGCTTCTGCCATCTCTATATCGGCCAGGAGGCGATCGTCGTCGGCATGCAGATGGCGCTGAAGCTCGGCGACCAGGTCATCACCGGATACCGCGACCATGGCCACATGCTGGCCTGCGGCATGGAAGCCAAGGGCGTGATGGCCGAACTGACCGGCCGCCATGGCGGGTATTCCAAGGGCAAGGGCGGCTCCATGCACATGTTCAGCAAGGAGAAGCATTTCTTCGGCGGCCACGGCATCGTCGGCGCGCAGGTGTCGCTCGGCACGGGTCTGGCCTTCGCCAACCGCTACCGCGGCAACGACCATGTCAGCGTGGCCTATTTCGGCGACGGCGCCTCCAACCAGGGCCAGGTCTATGAGAGCTTCAACATGGCGGAGCTGTGGAAGCTGCCGGTGATCTACGTGATCGAGAACAACCGCTACGCGATGGGCACGTCGGTGACGCGCTCCTCGGCGCAGACCGATTTCTCCAAGCGCGGCATCTCGTTCAACATTCCCGGCGAGCAGGTCGACGGCATGGATGTGCGCGCGGTCAAGGCCGCGGGCGACAAGGCAGTGGCGTGGTGCCGCGCAGGCAAAGGTCCCTATATTCTGGAGATGCAGACCTACCGCTACCGCGGCCATTCGATGTCGGACCCGGCGAAGTACCGCACCCGCGAGGAAGTCGACAAGGTGCGCAACGACCAGGATCCGATCGAGCAGGTGCGCAACCGCCTGCTGGCGTCGAAGATGACCGAGCAGGACCTCAAGGCGGTCGATGCCGAGGTGCGCGAGATCGTCAATGCGGCGGCGGAGTTCGCGCAGCACGAGCCCGAGCCCGCGCCGGCCGAGCTTTATACCGACGTTTATCGCTAGACGCGCCGCCGCGCCGTAGCGCGCATGAAGTTGCGTCATCGACCAAGTCCGGAGCGAACATGCCGATCCAAGTTTTGATGCCCGCTTTGTCGCCGACCATGGAGAAGGGCAACCTTTCGAAGTGGCTGAAGAAGGAGGGCGACAAGGTCAAGAGCGGCGACGTGATCGCCGAGATCGAGACCGACAAGGCGACCATGGAGGTCGAGGCGGTCGATGAGGGCACGCTCGGCAAGATCCTGATCCAGGAAGGCACCAACGACGTTGCGGTCAATACGCCGATCGCGACCATCCTCGGCGACGGCGAGGATGCCGCGGCGGCGTCGTCGTCTTCACCTCTCCCCGCTGGGGAGAGGTCGGCGCAGAGCCCAGCGAAGGCGACGGGGGAGGGGGGGCCATCCTCGACGGAAGGTGCCCCCTCACCCCAACCCTCTCCCCCAAGGGGAGAGGGAGCCGACAGTGCCGGGGGCGCAGTTGCGGCCAAATTGACCCCGACTATCGCCGCCGATCCCGAAATTCCCGAAGGCACGCAGATGGTGACGATGACGATCCGCGAAGCGCTGCGCGACGCGATGGCCGAGGAAATGCGCCGCGACCCGGACGTGTTCGTGATGGGCGAGGAAGTCGCCGAATATCAGGGCGCCTACAAGGTGACGCAGGGGCTGCTGCAGGAATTCGGCGACCGCCGCGTGATCGATACGCCGATCACCGAGCACGGCTTCGCCGGCGTCGGCGTCGGCGCGGCGATGGCCGGGCTGAAGCCGATCGTCGAATTCATGACCTTCAACTTCGCGATGCAGGCGATCGACCAGATCATCAACTCCGCCGCCAAGACGCTGTACATGTCCGGCGGCCAGATGGGCTGCAACATCGTGTTCCGCGGGCCGAACGGCGCGGCGGCGCGGGTCGCCGCCCAGCACAGCCAGGACTACTCGGCCTGGTACTCGCAGATTCCGGGCCTCAAGGTGATCGCGCCTTACAGCGCCGCCGACTATAAGGGGCTGCTGAAAGCCGCGATCCGCGATCCCAATCCGATCGTGTTTCTCGAAAACGAGATGCTGTACGGCCAGTCCGGCGAGGTGCCGAAGCTCGACGACTTCGTGATCCCGATCGGCAAGGCGCGCATCGCCCGCGCCGGCGCGGATGTCACGCTGGTGGCGTGGTCGAACGGCATGAGCTACGCGCTGAAGGCCGCCGACGAACTCGCCAAGGACGGCATCGAGGCCGAAGTCATCGACCTGCGCACGCTGCGGCCGCTCGACACCGACACCATCATCGCCTCGGTGAAGAAGACCGGCCGCGCGGTGACGGTGGAGGAGGGCTGGCAGCAATCCGGCGTCGGCGCCGAGATCGCGGCGCGGATCATGGAGCATGCGTTCGACTACCTCGATGCGCCGGTCGGCCGCGTCTCCGGCAAGGACGTGCCGATGCCCTATGCGGCGAACCTCGAAAAGCTGGCGCTGCCGAGCGTGGCCGAGGTGGTCGAGGCCGCCAGGGCCGTTTGTTACCGCTGACAGAACTGGGCTGACACATGCCGATCAATATTCTGATGCCCGCTCTGTCGCCGACGATGGAAAAGGGCAACCTCGCCAAATGGCTCAAAAAAGAGGGCGACAAGGTCAAGAGCGGCGATGTGATCGCGGAGATCGAGACCGACAAGGCGACCATGGAGGTCGAGGCGGTCGACGAGGGCACCATCGCGAAGATAGTTGTGGCCGAAGGCACCCAGGACGTGCCGGTGAACGACATCATCGCGGTGCTCGCCGGCGACGGCGAGGACGTGAAGGCGGCGTCGTCTTCTTCTCAGGACGGCGCCCCCTCTCCCCCGTCGGGGCGTTCACGCCCGTCTTCGACGGGCTATGGGGGAGAGGGAGCCGGCAGTGCCCCGGTGCAGCCGCAAGCTAAACCCGCTCCCCAAGCGCAACCCTTGTTGCGCGGGGTGGGAGAGGGTGGTTCGCGCAGCGAGCCGGGTGAGGGGGAAAAGGAAAAGAAAGGTTCAGCGCCAGCCGCGTCGGGTAGGGCTTCCAACGGCTCCCGCACCTTCGCCTCGCCCCTGGCGCGGCGGCTGGCGAAAGAGGCCGGCATCGAGATCGGCCGCGTCAGTGGATCGGGTCCGCACGGCCGTGTCATCGCGCGCGACGTCGCGGAGGCAAAAAAATCTTCGGCGGCAGCGCCGGCAATGGCTGCTCCAAGCGTTGCGCCCACCGGAGCGCCGGGCGGCGCAAGTGTGCCGGGCCTATCCGACAAGCAGATCAAGGCTTTCTACAAAGACGGCAGCTACGAGGTGGTGCCGCATGACGGCATGCGCCGCACCATTGCCCAAAGGCTTACGCAGTCGACGCAGACGATCCCGCATTTCTATCTCACGATGGACTGCAACATCGAGAAGCTGCTCGCCGCGCGCGAGGAGATCAACGCCGCCGCGCCAAAGGACAAGGACGGCAAGCCGGCCTACAAGCTCTCGGTCAACGACTTCGTCATCAAGGCGATGGCGGCGGCGCTGCAGCGCATTCCCGACGCCAACGTCTCATGGACCGACGGCGGCATGCTCAAGCACAGGCATTCCGACATCGGCGTCGCGGTGGCGATGCCGGGCGGGCTGATCACGCCGATCATCCGCAGCGCCGAGACCAAATCGCTGTCGGCGATCTCCGGCGAGATGAAGGATTTCGCCGCCCGCGCGCGCGCCCGCAAGCTCAAGCCGGAGGAATATCAGGGCGGCACCACCGCGGTGTCGAACCTCGGCATGTACGGCATCAAGGATTTCACCGCGGTGATCAATCCGCCGCACGCCACCATCCTCGCGGTCGGCACCGGCGAGGCGCGTGCGATCGTGAGAAACGGCAAGATCGAGGCGGCGCAGATCATGAGCGTGACGCTGAGCTGCGATCACCGCGCGGTCGACGGCGCGCTCGGCGCAGAACTGATCGGCGCGTTCAAGGCGCTGATCGAGAACCCGGTGATGATGATGGTGTGAGTTCTGACTTCTTTCTTTTTCCCTCTCCCACAGGGGAGAGGAAAGCAAGAGAAACGCATAACAATGCCCGATACTTCTTTCGACGTCGTCGTGATCGGCTCCGGTCCCGGCGGCTATATCACCGCGATCCGCGCGGCGCAGCTCGGCTTCAAGACCGCGATCGTCGAGAAGGCCTACCTCGGCGGCATCTGCAACAATTGGGGCTGCATCCCGACCAAGGCGCTGCTGCGCTCGGCCGAAATCTATCACTATATGCGGCACGCCAAGGACTACGGGCTTTCCGCCGAGAACGTCGCGTTCAACCTCACGGCGGTGATCTCGCGCTCACGCGGCGTGGTCAGCCGGCTCAATGGCGGCGTCGAATATCTGATGAAGAAAAACAAGATCGCCATCATCTGGGGCGAGGCGACGCTCGACGCGCCGGGCAAATTCACTGTCAAGAAAACCCAAGCTCCAGCCCCCAAGGGCGCGCTCGGCGAGGGCGCTTACACCGCCAAGCACGTCATCGTCGCGACCGGCGCGCGGCCGCGCGTGCTGCCGGGTCTCGAGCCCGACAAGAAACTCGTCTGGACTTACTTCGAGGCGATGAATCCAGACCGGATGCCGAGATCGCTGCTGGTGGTCGGCTCCGGCGCGATCGGCATCGAATTCGCGTCGTTCTACCGGACCATGGGCGCGGACGTCACCGTGGTCGAGGTGCTGCCGCATATTCTGCCGGTCGAAGACGCCGAGATCGCGGCCTTCGCGCGCAAATCATTCGAGAAACAGGGCATCAAAATCCTCGCCAACACCAAGGTCACAAAGCTCGACAGGAAAGCCGACAGCGTGGTCGCGGCCATCGACGACGGCAGGAAGCCGATCACCGCGGAGTTCGACCGCGTCATCTCCGCGGTCGGCGTGGTCGGAAATATCGAGGGCTTCGGCCTGGAGAAGCTCGGCGTCAAGACCGAGCGCGGCTGCATCGTGATCGACGGCTACGGCAGGACCAACGTGCCAGGAATATACGCCATCGGCGACGTCGCCGGCCCGCCGATGCTGGCGCACAAGGCCGAGCATGAGGGCGTGGTCTGCGTCGAGAAGATCAAGGGCATGAGCCCGCATCCGATGGACAAGCTGCTGATTCCCGGCTGCACCTATTGCCATCCGCAGGTGGCGTCGGTCGGCCTCACCGAGGCGAAGGCCAAGGAGAATGGCCTGGAGATCCGCGTCGGCCGCTTTCCCTTCATCGGCAACGGCAAGGCGATCGCGATGGGCGAGGACCAGGGCATGGCCAAGGTGATCTTCGACAAGAAAACCGGACAGTTGCTCGGCGCGCATCTCGTCGGCGCCGAAGTCACCGAACTGATTCAGGGATTCGTTGTCGCAATGAATCTCGAGACCACGGAAGAAGAACTCTTCCACACCATCTTCCCGCATCCCACGATCTCTGAGACCATGAAGGAAGCCGTGCTCGACGCGTACGGGCAGGTGCTTAATATGTAGTCGGAAAAATTTCTGACCAAAAGATTTGCTCGCCGCATCGTGATTCCTGCGCAAGTGATAATCGGCGATCGGCATCGCTATCTCTTCATCAGCAAGCGCGCGACGACATGCATCCGCATCTCACATCGCGCCCGTGCAAACGGAGATAAGAAAATGCGCAAGACAATTCTCACCACCTTGGGTTCGGTTCTGGTCCTCGCCGCCGCCGTTCAGGTGGCCGCCGCCACGCCGCATCAGCGCGCGCACCGCGCCAACCGCGCCCCGGTCGTGACCGAACAATTCCGCGACAGCAATGCCTACGCGCCTCTGGACGAGCGGAGCTTTGCGCCGCGTTACTATGGCGGCGGCTATTCGGCGCCCGCCGGCCGCTGACGAGCGACGCGCGATCGCAGCATTCGGAAAGCCGGCCGCCGCGTGCGGCCGGCTTTTTGCTGTGCGGCAGAACTGCGAGCTCCGTGGTGCTCTGCGGCAACGTTTGTGGCGTCCTGGCAACACATTGCGAACATTTAACCGTCCGCACCGGCCCCCCGGTTCGCGCCGCTTTTTAGCCACACCCTTCCATGAGATCATGAGGCGATCGGCAGTAGCTGTTGCGATGAACGACATCTCCGGATTTCCGGGGCCCCGATAACAAAAAGCCGGGGAAACGAGTTTGACGATGGACGCCAAGACCAACATCAAATCGCGACTGCCCAGCCGCCACGTGACGGAAGGGCCGGAGCGTGCGCCGCATCGGTCCTACCTCTATGCGATGGGGTTGACGACGCAGCAGATTCATCAGCCATTGGTCGGTGTGGCGTCGTGCTGGAACGAGGCCGCGCCCTGCAACATCTCGCTGATGCGGCAGGCCCAGGCGGTCAAGAAGGGCGTCGCCTCCGCCGGCGGCACGCCGCGCGAATTCTGCACCATCACCGTCACCGACGGCATCGCGATGGGCCATGACGGCATGCGCTCGTCGCTGCCGTCGCGCGAATGCATCGCCGATTCCGTCGAACTGACCATGCGCGGCCATGCCTATGACGCCCTCGTCGGGCTTGCCGGCTGCGACAAGTCGTTGCCGGGGATGATGATGGCGATGGTCCGGCTCAACGTGCCGTCGATCTTCATCTATGGCGGCTCGATCCTGCCGGGCAATTTCCGCGGCCAGCAGGTCACCGTGCAGGACATGTTCGAGGCGGTCGGCAAGCATTCCGTCGGCGAGATGTCGGACGCCGACCTCGACGAGATCGAGCGGGTGGCGTGCCCCTCGGCCGGCGCCTGCGGCGCGCAGTTCACCGCCAACACCATGGCGACGGTCTCCGAGGCCATCGGTCTGGCGCTGCCCTATTCGGCGGGCGCGCCGGCACCCTACGAGATCCGGGATTCGTTCTGCATGGCCGCGGGCGAGAAAGTGATGGAGCTGATCGCGCTCAACATCCGCCCGCGCGACATCGTCACCCGTCAAGCGCTGGAAAATGCCGCCGCGGTGGTCGCAGCCTCCGGCGGATCGACCAATGCTGCACTGCATCTGCCGGCGATCGCCCATGAATGCGGCATCAAGTTCGACCTGTTCGACGTGGCCGAAATCTTCAAAAAAACACCCTATGTCGCGGATTTGAAGCCGGGCGGCCGTTATGTCGCCAAAGACATGTTCGAAGTTGGCGGCATACCGCTTCTGATGAAGACGTTGCTCGACCACGGCTACCTTCACGGCGACTGCCTGACGGTGACCGGACGAAGCATCGCCGACAACCTCAAGGGCGTGAAATGGAATCCGCACCAGGACGTGGTGCGCTCTGCCGACAAGCCGATCACCGTCACCGGGGGTGTCGTCGGCCTGAAGGGAAATCTCGCGCCGGAAGGCGCGATCGTGAAGGTCGCCGGGATGCAGAATCTCAAATTTACCGGACCCGCGCGCTGCTTCGACCGCGAGGAAGACGCCTTCGAGTCGGTCAAGATGAAGACCTACAAGGAAGGCGAAGTCATCGTGATCCGCTATGAGGGCCCGCGCGGCGGCCCCGGCATGCGGGAAATGCTATCGACCACCGCGGCGCTGACCGGCCAGGGCATGGGCGGCAAGATCGCGCTGATCACCGACGGCCGCTTCTCCGGCGCCACCCGCGGCTTCTGCATCGGCCATGTCGGCCCGGAAGCCGCATTGGGCGGTCCGATCGCGCTGCTGCGCGATGGCGATATCATCGCGATCGACGCCGTCGCCGGCACGCTTGACGTAAAATTGACCGATGCAGAGCTGGCCGCGCGGCGAACCGAATGGAAGCCGCGCGCGACAGACCATACGTCGGGAGCTCTATGGAAATACGCCCAGCAGGTCGGGCCGGCGGTCGACGGCGCCGTCACCCATCCGGGCGGCGCCCACGAGAAGCGGTGTTATGCGGATATCTAGGCGTCTCAGTCAGGTTGCATTGCTTCTGGCCGCCGTGTCGTCCGCGGCGCCGGCCTATGCCTTCGAGGGGACGCCGGTCGGACCCGACGCCGCGATTCCGGTGGCGACCACCCAGCCCGGCACATCGGGCGCGCTGAAGAAGGCGATACCTGCAACCACCGCGCCGACCCCGACATCGCTGACCGCCCTGCAATATGCCGCGGAGGGCGGCCATCCGGTGGCGCAGTGGAAGCTCGGCCGGATGTATGCGATCGGCGACGGCGTCGCCAAGGACGACCAGGTCGCGTTCGAATATTTCAGCCGGATCGCCAACGCCCACGCCGAGGACAGTCCGTCGGCGCCGCAGGCGACCATCGTGGCGAATGCGTTCGTGGCACTCGGCCGCTACTACCTCGGCGGCATTCCGAATTCGAAGATCAAGGCCGATCCCGAGCGCGCGCGGGAGATGTTCTCCTACGCCGCGTCGTATTTCGGCAATGCCGATGCGCAATACGATCTGGCGCGGCTTTACCTCAACGGCGTTGGCATGCCGCGCGACAGCCGTTACGGCGCGCGCTGGCTCGGTCTTGCCGCGCAGAAGGGCCAGCATCAGGCGCAGGCGATGCTGGGGCAGATGCTGTTCAACGGCGATCAGCTGCCGAAGCAGTCCGCGCGCGGGCTGATGTGGCTGACCCTGGCGCGCGACAGCGCCGCGCCCGACGAGGCCTGGATCAAGGACAGCTACAACAAGGCGATCGCCAAGGCCTCCGAAGACGATCGCGCGATGGCGTTGCAGATGCTCGAGCACTGGGTGCAGGGCAAGCGGGATTGAGCCGTTACAATAAGGCGCACCTCACTCCTCGGACGGGTGCTGCGATTGCTGCCTTCATCACCCGGCGAGCGCGTAACTGCGCGCAAGGACCGGGTGACCCAGTAACCGCAGGTTTGAGTTTTTGGCCTTTTGCGATCGACTGCCATTGTGCTGATCGACGTCGCCGAATACTGGATCGCCCGGTCGAGCCGGGCGACGACACTTCTGGTCTTGGCGAGTGAATCGGCCTTACGCCGCTTCCAGATCGAGATCGATCCAGACCGGGACGTGGTCCGACGGCTTTTCCCAGGCGCGGGTATGCTTGTCGATGCCGACCCCGATCAGCCGGTCGGCGGCCTGCGGCGACAGCAGGAAATGGTCGATGCGGATGCCGTGGTTCTTCTGCCAGGCGCCGGCCTGGTAGTCCCAGAAAGTGTACTGGCCGGGCGCGTCGGTGACCGCGCGCAGCGCATCGGTGAGGCCAAGGCCCAGCAGCGCCTGATAGCTTTCCCTGGTCTGCGGCTTGAACAGCGCGTCGTCGCCCCAGGCCGCGGGGTTGTGGACGTCCCGCGCCGCCGGAATGACGTTGAAATCCCCTGCAAGGATCAGCGGCTCCTCGGTCAGCAGGCGTTCCTTCGAATAATCGAGAAGCCGCGACATCCAACTGAGCTTGTAGGGATATTTGTCGGTGCCGACCGGATTGCCGTTGGGCAGATAGAGACAGGCGACCCGCATCACCCCTGATTTCAGCGACACCACGCCTTCCAGAAACCTCGCATGCACGTCGCCCTCATCGCCGGCGAGCCGCGGGGTGGCCTCCGCGAGCGGGTATTTCGACAGCAGCGCCACGCCGTTGAAGGTCTTCTGGCCGTGGGTGACGACGTTGTAGCCCAGCGCCTCGATCGCCTCGCGCGGGAACGCCTCGTCGACGCATTTGATCTCCTGCAGGCAGACCACGTCAGGTGCGCAATCGGCGAGCCAGGTCAGCAAATGCGCGATCCGCTGCCGGATCGAATTCACGTTCCAGGTGGCGATCCGCATGGCGTTTCCGTTAATCGCAGTTTCCGCGAATGCCCGCTTACCATGATGTTCGCCGCTGTGGTATGCCAATCCGACGGGGATCCGCGTGCCGCCGGCTTCACGTGGTTTGGGGCGTCATGAGAACCAGAAACTGGATCATCGTCGGCTGTCTCGTATGCGTCGGTGCCGCGGCCTACGCGAACCGCGCGTCATGGACCGGCAACAATGCCAGCGCGCAGGCGCCGCAACGCGCCCGCGTGGTTTCGGTCGAACTCGCCAGGGCCGAACGCAAGGCGGTGCCGGTCGACGTCGATTCGATCGGCATGGTGACGCCGATCTCCAGCGTGGCATTGAAGTCGCGGGTCGAGACAACCATCACCTCGGTGCATTTCGAGGACGGCGCCAGGGTGGCGGAGGGCGACCTGCTGTTCACGCTGGATTCCCGCCAGATCGACGCCCAGATCGAGCAGGCCGAGGGCATGCTCGCGCGAGACCAGGCGCAACTCGCCGGCGCGCAGCGCGACCTCAAGCGCTTCAGCGATCTGATCGGCAAGGGCGCCACCACGCAGGTCAATCTCGACAACGCCAAGACCCAGGCCGACGTGCTGGTCGGCACAATCCAGGCCGATCAGTCGGCGCTGGATAATCTGCGCGTGCAGAAAAGCTTCACCACGATCCGCGCGCCGTTTGCCGGCCGGATCAGCGCCGCCAACGTCAAGGTCGGCAATTTCGTACGCCCCGCCGACACCACGCCGCTCGCCGTCCTCAACCAGATGGCGCCGGTGTATGTGACATTCGCGGTGCCCCAGCGCATCCTCGGCGACCTGCGCGACGCGATAGGCGCGGGCACCACCAACGTGCTCGCCACCATTCCGGGCAGCAGCCGCTCGGAAGACGGCAAGGTGGCGATGGTCGAGAACGCGGTGGATTCGACCACCGGCATGGTCACCGTGCGCGGCATCATGAACAACGCCAACGAGACATTGTGGCCGGGCATCCTGGTCGGCACCAAGCTGACGGTGCGCACCGAAAGCGCGGTGGTGCTGCCGACCGTCGCCGTGCAGCGCAGCCAGACCGGCAACTTCGTGTTCGTGGTCAGGGACGGGGTGGCGCGGGTGCAGCCGGTCAAGGTCGACCGCACGTATCAAGGCCTGTCGGTGATCGCAGAGGGCCTCTCCGGCGGCGAGGAGGTGGTCACCGACGGGCAGTTGCTGCTGTCGGAAGGCAGCAAGGTCGAGGCGCGCACCCGCAAGGCCGGAGCCTGACCGATGACGCTCTCCGAACTCTGCATCCGCCGCCCGGTGATGACGACGCTGATCACCGCGTCGATCATCGCGTTCGGCATTTTCGGATTTCGCCTGCTGCCGGTCTCGGCGCTGCCCAAAGTGGATTTCCCGACCATCGCGGTGACCGCGACCTTGCCCGGCGCCAGCGCCGATACCATGGCGGCCTCGGTCGCCGGCATCATCGAGCGGCAGCTGTCGACCATCGCCGGCATCTCGTCGATGTCTTCGAGTTCGTCGCAGGGCACCACGCAGATCACCATCCAGTTCGATCTCAACCGCAACATCGACGCGGCCGCGCTCGACGTGCAGACCGCGCTGACCATCGCGCAGCGCCGCCTGCCGATCGAGATGACGATCCCGCCGAGCTTCCGCAAGGTGAATCCGGCGGAGTTTCCGGTGCTGTTCGTCGCGCTGAGTTCGCCGACCCTGCCGCTGTCGAGCGTCAACGAATATGGCGATATCACCATCGGGCAATCGCTGTCGCAGATACCGGGCGTCGCGCAGGTGGTGATTTACGGGACCCAGAAATTCGCGATCCGGGTGCAGGCCGATCCTGAGGCCGCCGCGGCGCGCGGCCTGTCGCTGGAGGACATCCGCAACGCGGTGGCGCGCGCCAACTCGTCGACGCCGGTCGGCACGCTCAACGGCCCGAAGCAGGACATCTCGCTGCAGGCCTCGGGCCAGATGGACAAGGCGGCGGATTATCGCCAGGTGGTGGTGGCGTGGCGCAACGGCTCGCCGGTCAAGCTCGACGAGGTCGCGAACATCTACGACAGCGTCGAGAACGACAAGATCGCGACCTGGCTGAACGACGACCGCGCCATCGTGCTCGCGATCCAGAAACAGCCCGACGCCAACACCGTCGCGGTGGTCGACGGGGTGCGCGCCAAGCTGCCGGCGCTGCGGGCGCAGATTCCGCCTTCCGTCAGCATCTATCCGATGATGGACCGCTCGATCTCGGTGCGCCAGGCCGTCACCGACGTCGAAGAGACGCTGATGATCGCCGTGGTGCTGGTGATCCTGGTGATCTTCCTGTTCCTGCGCTCGGCGTCGGCGACCTTCATCCCGGCGCTGGCGGTGCCGATCTCGCTGCTCGGCACCTGCGCGGTGATGTACATGATGGATTTCTCCATCAACAACATGACGCTGCTGGCGCTGACGCTGTCGGTCGGCTTCGTGGTCGACGACGCCATCGTGATGCTGGAAAACATCGTGCGCCACATCGAGCACGGCATGCGGCCGTTCGAGGCGGCGCTGAAGGGCGCGCGCGAGATCGGCTTCACCATCATCTCGATCACCTTTTCGCTGATCGCGGTGTTCATCCCGGTGCTGCTGATGGGCGGCATCGTCGGCCGCGTGTTCCGCGAGTTCGCGGTCACCATCGCTGTCGCCATCATCGTGTCGGGCTTCGTGTCGCTGACGCTGACGCCGATGCTGTGCGCCCGCGTGCTCAAGGCGCACGATCCGGACAAGAAGGAGAATTTCGTCCTGCGCGGCTTCGAGGCGATGTTCGGCGCCTGGCTGCGCGGCTACGAATGGGCGCTGGACCACGTGCTCGCGCGCAAGCCGCTGATGCTGGTGGTGACCATCGCCACGCTCGGTGGTACGGTGTATCTCTACGGCGTGGTGCCGAAAGGGTTTTTCCCGCAGGAAGACACCGGCTTCCTGATCGGAGTCACCGAGGCTGCGACCGATACCTCGTTCGAGGCCATGAAAGAGCGCCAGCTCGCGCTGGTCGATGTGCTCAAGACCGATTCGGCGGTGGACTACATCAACAGCACGGTCGGCTCCGGCGGCCCCAATCCGACCGCGAATTACGGCCGGCTGTTCATCGCGCTGAAGCCGCAGAAGGAACGCGACGACGCGCCGAAGGTGATCGGCCGGCTGCGCCAGAAGGCCGCGCAGGTGCCCGGCATGCAGGCGTTCTTCCAGAGCATCCAGAATCTCAGCGTCGGCGGGCGCATCTCGAAGAGCCAATACCAATATGTGATGCAGAGCGGCGACACCGAGGCGCTGTATCGGCTCGCGCCGGAGATGCGCGACAAGATCGCCAAGGTGACGGGACTGCTCGACGTCACCACCGACCTTTATATCAAGAACCCGCAGATGACGGTCGAGATCGACCGCGAAAAGGCGGCGGTCTACGGCATCACCGTCGATCAGGTGCGCAACCAGCTCTACAACGCTTACGGCTCGCGGCAGGTCGGCACCATCTACATGCCGTCGAACGACTATCAGATCATCCTGGAGGCGCAGCCGCAGTTCCGGATCGATCCGTCGGATCTTTCGAAGCTCTACATGAAGACCGCCGGCAACCAGACCATTCCGATGGACGTGGTCGCGAAACTGGTGCCGACCGTCGGCCCGCTGCAGATCAACCATCAAGGCCAGCAGCCGGCGGTGACGATCTCGTTCAATCTCGCGCCGGGCGTCTCGCTCGGCTACGCGGTGGACCAGATCAGCGCGATCGAACAGGCGTCGAATCTGCCGGTGACGATCGCCACCGGCTTCTCCGGCACTGCGCAGGTGTTCCAGGACTCGCTGCGCGGGCAGGGCGTACTGATCCTGGCGGCGGTATTCGCCGCCTTCGTGATCCTCGGCATTCTGTATGAGAGCTTCATCCACCCGATCACGATCATTTCCGGACTGCCGTCGGCCGGCATCGGCGCGATCCTGACGCTCATGCTGTTCAACATGGAATTGTCGGTGATCGCGATGATCGGCATCGTGATGCTGGTCGGCATCGTCAAGAAGAA
>CAXUBE010000028.1:0-14917 GCA_964249215.1 uncultured Rhodopseudomonas sp.
GCTTTCGGCGCGGACCGCAAACGACGGGCGTCGGAGACCATCAGGATGACGGCAATCGTTGCGGCTGATGCGGAGCCCGTTTCGCCGCGGAGCTATCCGTCGCGCGCGGCGGTGACCGGCTGGATCCTGTTCGACTGGGCGGCGCAGCCTTATTTCACCTTGATCACGACGTTCATCTACGCGCCGTATTTCGCGACGCATGTCGCAGCCGATCCCGCCAGCGGGCAATCGCTGTGGGGCTTCGCCACCGCGTCGAGCGGCTTCGTGATCGCGCTGGCCTCGCCGGTGCTCGGCGCGATCGCCGACGCCAGCGGCCGGCGCAAACCTTGGATCGCGGCGTTCGGCGCGATGCTGGTGATCGGATCGTGCCTGATGTGGTTCGGCCGGCCGGGCGACCTCGCCGGCATCCCCGCGCTGCTGATCGCGTTCGCCACCGCCACCATCGGCGTCGAATTCGCCACCGTCTTCAACAACGCGATGATGCCGACGCTGGTGCCCCCGGAGCGGATCGGCCGGCTGTCCGGCACCGGCTGGGCGGTAGGCTATGTCGGCGGCATCCTAAGCCTCGTTCTTGTGCTCGGATTCCTCGCCGCGAGCGTCGAGACCGGACGCACGCTGTTCGGGCTCGCGCCGCTGTTCGGGCTCGATCCGGCAAGCCCTCAGGGCGACCGCAGCACCGGCCCGCGCACGGCGGCAGGGTTCGTGATCTTCGTGCTGCCGATGTTCGTGCTGACGCCGGACTTTCCCGCGCGCCGGCCGGTCGGCGCGGCGATGCGCGAGGGCCTGCGCGAGTTGCGCGGGACGCTCGGCGAATTGCCGCGGCAGCGCGCGATGGCGACGTTCCTGATCGCCAACATGATCTACACCGACGCGCTGGTGTCGCTGTTCGCGTTCGGCGGCATCTATGCCGCCGGCACGTTCGGCTGGCAGACGCTGCAGATCGGCACCTTCGGCATCCTGCTGGCGATCGCCGGCACCATCGGCGCCTTTGTCGGCGGCCGGCTCGACGACCTGCTCGGGCCCAAACGGGTGATCGCGGGGTCGATGCTGGTGCTGCTGGTCGCGATCGCCGGCATTTTGCTGGTCGATCCCGGCCACATCCTGTTCATGGCTGTGACGCCGCCGCAGCCCGGCGGCGCGCTGTTCGCGGCACCCGCGGAGAAGGTCTATCTGCTGCTCGGCTGCCTGATCGGCATGGCCGGCGGCCCGCTGCAGGCGGCGTCGCGCACGCTGCTGATCCGGATGGCGCCGCCGGACCGCATCGCGCAGTATTTCGGGCTGTTCGCGCTCACCGGCAAGGTCACGTCGTTCATCGGGCCGCTGCTGATCGGACTGATCACCGCGATCACCGCGAGCCAGAAGGCCGGCATGGCGGTGCTGGTGGTGTTCTTCGTCGCGGGGCTCGCACTGCTGGCGCGGGTGCGGGAGTGATCGCTAACAGATGTCATCGACCCGCTCGACCGGGCGACCCGGTACGCCGCAGCCTTTCGTTCATCACAAACGCTCTGCAATACTGGGTCACCCGCTTTCGCGGGTGGCGACGTCTATGAATGCGGGTTTGCCGCGCCTAATGCCGAAAATGCCGCACGCCGGTGAACACCATCGCGATGCCGGCCTCGTCGGCGGCCCTGATGATCTCCGGATCGCGGATCGAGCCGCCCGGCTGCACCACCGCGGTCGCGCCGGCCTCGATGCAGGTCAGCAGACCGTCGGTGAACGGAAAGAACGCATCCGACGCCACCACCGAGCCCTTCGTCATGGGCTCGGCGAGGTTCATCGCCGACGCCGCATCGATCGCCTTGCGCGCCGCGATCCGCGCGGAATCGACCCGGCTCATCTGCCCCGCGCCGATGCCCACGGTCGCCAGATCCTTTGCGTAGACGATGGTGTTGGACTTGACGTGCTTGGCGACGCGGAACGCGAATCTGAGATCGCGCATCTCGGCCTCGCTCGGCGCACGCCGGGTGACGACCTTGAAAGTCATGTCGTCGACCACGGCATTGTCGCGGCTTTGCACCAGGAGACCGCCGGCGACGGTCTTCGCGGTGAGGCCGGCCGCGCGCGGATCGGGCAGGCCGCCCGCCAGCAGCAGCCGCAGGTTTTTCTTCGCGGCGACCAGCGCGACCGCCTCGTTCGTCGCATCGGGCGCGATGATCACTTCGGTGAACAGCTCGATGATGGCTCGCGCGGTCTCGGCATCCAGCGTGCGGTTGACCGCGATGATGCCGCCGGAGGCCGACACCGGATCGCAGGCCAGCGCCTTGCGGTAAGCGCCGGCGAGATCGGCGCCTTCCGCCACGCCGCAGGGGTTGGCGTGCTTGACGATGACGCAGGCCGCAGTGCGCGCGGCGTCGAATTCGCCGACGCATTCATAGGCCGCGTCGGTGTCGTTGATGTTGTTGTAGGACAATTCCTTGCCCTGCAACTGCCGCGCGGTGGCGACGCCAGGCCGTTTTCCGGGGGTGCCGTAGAACGCCGCGCTCTGATGCGGGTTTTCGCCGTAGCGCAGCGACTGGATCAGCCGCCCGCCGATCGCGCGGAAATCCGGCGCGTCGCTCGCAAGCTGCAGCGCGAACCAGTTCGAGATCGCGGCGTCATAGGCGGCGGTCCGCGCATAGGCCTTGGCAGCGAGACGCCGGCGCAGCGTCAGCGTGGTGGCGCCGGCATTGCCCGCGAGTTCGTCGAGCACCGCTGCATAATCCTGCGGCTCGACCACCACCGCGACATCGTCGTGATTTTTCGCCGCGGCGCGGATCATCGCCGGGCCGCCGATGTCGATATTCTCGATGCAGGTCTCGAAATCCGCGCCGCTCCCGACCGTGGCCTCGAACGGATAGAGATTGACGACCAAAAGATCGATCGGCGCGATGCCGTGGTCTTGCATGGACCGGGCATGCTCGGCGTTGTCGCGGATCGCCAGCAATCCGCCGTGCACGTTCGGATGCAGCGTCTTGACCCGGCCGTCCATCATCTCCGGAAATCCGGTGAGGTCGGACACGTCGGAGACCTTCAATCCGGCTGCGGCGATGGCCTTGGCGGTGCCGCCGGTCGACACCAGCGCGACGCCATGCGCCGCCAGCGCACGGGCGAAATCGATCAGCCCGGTCTTGTCGGACACGGACAGCAGAGCGCGGATGACGCGGCGCGGACGATCGGTCATTGATTAGGGTCCGTCATTGCGAGGAGCGGAGCGACGACTCAATCCGGTCTTTTTGCTTCCGGATTGCTTCGCCTGGCGGCTCGCAATGACGTATACAGCCGATCTGTTTTTGTGAACCCTACAACGGCAATTCCGGCTCGCGGCGGGCGTTGCGCCTGGCGTTGGTCGCGGCCGGCGAGATGGTGGAGCGCGCGAAGCTCCAGCGCACGCTTTGCGCCTGCGCCGCGGTCTGGCGGATCACGATCTGCGCGGTGCGGCGCGGGCCGTCATTGCCGGCGAGGAATACGCTGTCCTCGAGCTCGACCTTGTCGTCGAGCGCCTCGAAGGTCCAAACCTCGCGATTGGGCAGCACCAGCATCACGCCGCGGGCATCGCTGAGCCGGCTCACCTTCACCGACGGATGCAGATGAAACCGCAGCGCGTAGTCGGTCTCGCCGGGTTTCGACCGCCCGTTGCCGCCGGCGGTCAGCGTGTCCTCGCCGTCGAGGCGGCTGCCGTCATGGGCCATCATCAGCACGCGGCGGTGCACGACGCCGAAGCGGTCGAGATATCCGTCATGCGAGGTGGTGAGCAGCACGCCATTGTCGACGATTTCGCGCAGATTCTCGACCTGCTCCGGCCCGCTCACCACCGGCGCGCCTTGCAGAAACCGCTTGATCGCGGAGCGCTCCACGAACCGGCACGACGAGGCCTCGTGATAGGTCAGCGTCGAATGCGCCGGCGTCCCGCGCGCGAAGCTGCGCCAGTTGTCGCGGCCGGTCGAGGGCATGCCGCAATTGATAACGATGCGGCACAGCCCCGCCGACATTTCGAACGACAGGCAACCGGCATGGGCGTCGCGGCTGACATTGGGCGGCGGCGGCGGACCGGCATCGACGATCAGCGTGGTGTGGCCGGCGTCGACGCGCTGATAGCCGGCATGTGGCATGCTCGACATCGGGCTGCCATGGGCGTCGTCATAGGCGAGCAGGGTCGCCAGCAGCGCCGATGGCGCGCTGCTCATGCCGTTGAACAACGCGAAGCTGCCGTCGCCGTGCCGGAAGAACCGCAGCATCGGCATCATGCGGTCGACCGCGTTGAGCAGCGCCTGGGGCGGCGCAATGTTGCGGGCGGCGAAGGTCTGGCGCAGCGGCAACAGGTCGACCAATAGTTCGATCAGCGCGCCGGGATTACGCGAGATGTGGCCGCCGTCGGGGAGAATCTGCCGCTGCAGCTCCTCCGACAGCTTGCGGGTCGCGGTCTTGATGTGACGCGCCTGATTGGCCAGACACAGCGACGCGTAGCACAGCGCGACCAGCACCTGCAGCCGCGGCACGCCGTCCGGAATGTCCAGCATGGTGTAGCGCAGGAAACGAATCTCGCGGGTCAGCCCGCGCAGATAGCGGCGGTAGAATTTGCCGTCGGTGTCGCCCAGCACCAACGGCGCCTGCGACAACAGCGAGATCACCCGCCGCGCCTGCACGTCGGGGCGGCGCCCGACCGGGCGGTTGCGCGTGGTGTTGGAGATCCAGTCGTCGACCAGTGCGCGGGCATTGGCGCGGGTGATCGCGGTGTCGGCGGCGCGCAAATGGCGCAGCCAGCCGAAGCCGAGCAGCGTGACTTCCCATTCTTCCGACGGCGGTTCGAGGTCGAACACCGAGCGGCCGTGGCAGGTGACGATCTTGCCGGCGAACACGAAGCGCCCGGCATAGATTTCGGCGGCGCGGGTGGCGTCCGCCGTGCGCAGGTCATGCGGGGCGATAATGAGCCGGTCGGTGCGGCCGGGCCATAGCCGCGACAGCGCGACCGAGCTGCCGGTTGCGCGCGCCATCACGTTGCGCCCGAAGCGGCGCATGATCAGCGTCGACATCCGTCTGCGATGGGCGACCGTCACGCGCGCTGTCGCCCCTGGTCCGAAGTTCGCGTCAAGCTGATCGACCCCCCGCTGCGAACCCGGGATTGGAGAGAGATCGCCGGGGAATCCGCGCGATCCGACGTTCGACCGGTGCAGATACGGCCAGCGGCACGAGAAGTTGTGACCCCGAGCAAGACCCGATGAAAGCGAAACGCGTATGACCTGGAACGCGCTGCGCATCCTCGTGTCGGGACCAGCATAACGGTGTCCGGCCTGATTCGAACGGTCCGTGACCCGCCTTACACAAGAGACCACAACCGCATGCCGGATCCGGCGGCCGCCACATCGAGGCCGCAAGCGCTTATCGTCGCCAAACTCCAAAAAATCAATGTGTCAGAGCGACTTGACCAGACGCGCCGCAAAGAATCCGTCGAGCCCGCCGAGCCGCGGATCCGCGTGCGGCAGATGGCTCGGCAGCGTGCGCAGGTAGCCTTCGGGGGTGACGACGTCGTCGAGCCCCGCCACCTCGGCGGCATCGATCGGCACCGCGCGCATGGTCGCGTCGGCGGCCAGCAACGCCGCGATGGCGTGTTCGCCCTCCTCCGGCTCCAGCGAACAGGTGCAATAGACCAGCGTGCCGCCGGGCTTGAGCAGGCTGACGGATTTTTCCAGCAGCCGCTTCTGCAGCGCCGTCAGCGCGCCGATATCGGCCTCGCTTCTCAGCCATGCGACGTCCGGATGCCGCCGGATCGTGCCGGTGGACGCGCATGGCGCGTCGACCAGCACCGCGTCGAAGCCTTCGCCCGAATCGTGGCCCGGCCATTCGGTGGCATCGGCGACCACGGTTTCGGCGCGAAGCGACAGCCGCTCCAGGTTTTCGCGCAACCGCGCCACGCGGTTCGGCGAGCGATCGAGCGCGGTCACATGCGCGCCTGCATGGGCCAGTTGCGCGGTCTTGCCGCCGGGCGCGGCGCATAGATCGGCGACGCGCTTGCCGGCGATATCGCCGAACAACAGCACCGGCAAGGCGGCGGCGGCGTCCTGCACCCACCATTGGCCGTCGTTGAAGCCGGGCAGCATCCTGATCGCGCCCTGCAACATCGTGCGCACGGTGCCGGTCGGCAGCACTTCGCCATGCAGCCGCGCCGCCCAGGGTTCGGCATCCGACTTGACGGTGAGATCGAGCGACGGCTCGTGGCTGATAGCTTGCGCGATCGCGTGAGCGGTCGACGCGCCGTAATGCGCGATCCAGCGTTGCAGCAGCCACGGCGGAGCGTCGAGCACCTGCGACTGCACTTCGTCGATCAGCGGCTGGCCTTCGCGCGCGCAGCGGCGCAGCACCGCGTTGACGAGGCCGGCATATTTCGCGGCCCGCCGGTCCGACTGCACGAGGCGCACCGACAGATCGACCGCGGCGTGATCCGGCACGTCCATCCACAGGATTTGCGCGGCGCCGATCAAAAGCGCGCTTTGCGCGCGCGACGCGTCGGTGGGGACGCCGCGGTCGAGCAGCCGCGACAGCACATGGCCGAGGGTTCCAAGCCGCCGCAGGACGGTCGCGACCAGGCGCCGCATCAGCGCGCGGTCGCGATCCGACAAGGTGCGCAATCCGGGGTGCGCGCCGGCGCCTTCGAGCTGATCGTCGAGCGTGCGATGCTTCTGCAGCACCCCGTCGAGAATGTCGGCTGCGATCCGCCGCGCGGCGAGGCCGGGAACCTCGGTGGGCGGCGCGAATCTTGGAGCAGGCATAAGCGAGCGTATCACACCGCGGCCGATGACGGGATCATCATCCCGACACCGCATAAGATTTGAATATGCCAAATCCGAGAATGACGTGATGTTTTGCGCGCGGACGCATATCTCACCGGTACCGCAACGGGGGCGCGACGATGATGATGGAACATGGGCGATGAACGACGAGACATCGAAGGCCGTCGCGCCACCTCAGCCGCTCCCACGCAGGAATTTGTCGCCGGCGGCGCAGCGCGCATTGGCCGAGGCGGCAGCGCGGCGCAATGCTGCCGCAGGCGCGCCGGCGTCCGAAAAGGAATTTCAGGGCGCGAAGGGGCCGGAACCGACGCGCTATGGCGACTGGGAAGTGAAAGGCCTCGCCTCGGATTTCTGAGCGCCGCGATTTCCGACGATCTCGATTGCGCTTGCCGGCGCGTTTTTCCTCGGCTACATATAGGAATATGTACCCATATCTTCGCACCGGCTTCGAACGCGTTCCGCAGCCGCATTGGCGGCGGCGGCTGTCGGCGGCGCTGCCCTGGGTGTTCGTGCTGGGGATGGCGGCCGGCAGCATGCTGCCGGCGCGGCACTGGCTGCACTGGCCGTTTCCGCGCATCAATCCTGCCACGCAGCAGTCCGACGGCAACGCCGCGCATGACAGCGAGCAGGTCTGGCGCCGCGCCGGCAATCCGGGCGTGCGCCATCCTGTCGAGGTGCTCCGCACCATCGACGGCGATACCTTCGAGGCGCGCGTGCATCTGTGGCCCGGCCTCGAGATGACGACGAGGGTGCGGCTGCGCGGCATCGACGCGCCCGAGCTGAAGGCGCAATGCGCGCAGGAACTGAAAATGGCGGAAGCCGCCAGCGACGCGCTGCGCGGCCTGCTCGATCAGGGCGAGGTCACGATCTACAATATCGGGCCGGACAAGTATCAAGGCCGCGTCGTCGCCGACGCCGCGACGCGGCAGACGCCGAATGTCTCGAGCGCGCTGCTGACCGGCGGCTTCGCCCGCGCTTACGGCGGCGGCCACCGCACCGGCTGGTGCGCGCGGTAACTACAGCCCGAGCTTCTTCTTGCGCTGGCCGAGCGTGCGCAGGCGCAGCGCGTTGAGCTTGATAAAGCCCGCGGCGTCGCGATGGTCGTAGGCGACCGCGCCTTCCTCGAAGGTGACGAGGTCCTGGTCGTACAGCGAGTACTTGCTCTGCCGGCCGACCAGGATGACGTTGCCTTTGTATAGTTTCAGCCGCACCTCGCCGGTGACGTAATGCTGGCTGTAGTCGATCGCGGCCTGCAGCATCTCGCGCTCCGGCGCGAACCAGAAACCGTTGTAGATCAGCTCGGCGTATTTCGGCATCAATTCGTCCTTGAGATGCGCGGCGCCGCGATCGAGCGTGATCTGCTCGATGCCGCGATGCGCGACCAGAAGGATGGTGCCCCCCGGCGTCTCGTACATGCCGCGCGACTTCATGCCGACGAAGCGGTTCTCCACCAGGTCGAGCCGGCCGATGCCGTTGGCGCGGCCGAGTTCGTTGAGCCTGGTCAGCAGGGCCGCCGGCGACATCGCGACGCCGTCGACCGCCACCGCGTCGCCTTTCTCGAACTGAATCGTGACGATGGTCGGCGTGTCCGGCGCTTTCTCGGGATCGATGGTGCGCGAATAGACGTAGTCCGGCACTTCGAGCGCCGGGTCCTCCAGCACCTTGCCTTCGCTCGACGCGTGCAACAGATTTGCGTCGACCGAGAACGGCGACTCGCCGCGCTTGTCCTTGGCGATCGGGATCTGATGCGCTTCCGCAAAGGCGATCAACTGCTCGCGCGAGCGCAGATCCCATTCGCGCCACGGAGCGATGATGGTGATGTCGGGCTTCAGCGCATAGTAACCGAGCTCGAAGCGAACCTGGTCGTTGCCCTTGCCGGTGGCGCCATGCGACACCGCGTCGGCGCCGACGCGTTCCGCGATCTCAATCTGCTTCTTGGCGATCAGCGGCCGCGCGATCGATGTGCCGAGCAGATATTGCCCCTCATACACGGCGTTGGCGCGAAACATCGGAAACACGTAGTCGCGGACGAATTCCTCGCGCAGATCCTCGATGAAGATGTTCTGCGGCTTGATGCCGAGCAGCAGCGCCTTGTCGCGCGCCGGCTCAAGTTCCTCGCCCTGCCCGAGATCGGCGGTGAAGGTGACGACCTCGGCATCGTAAGTCTGCTGCAGCCATTTCAGGATGATGGAGGTATCGAGCCCGCCGGAATAAGCGAGCACCACCTTGTTGACGCTTTTGCTCATGGAAACCCGCTGCGATTGGCTGTCGTGAGCATGATCCTGCCCGGACGCGATCGCGCGGGACTATAGGCAGAACGCATTGCGGCGCAAGATGGCGGGCAAAGCCACCGCCGTCAGGCCGGTGCCGGACCGACATCGCGTCCGCGCCACTTCTGCCGCAGCCGATAGGAGGGCCACGCCAGGCGCGTCAGCGCCGCGTCGATCCGCGCGTCGGTGGTTCGCGTCGACGGCCAGCGGTAGAGATAGCCGTGCAGCAGCCAGATCACGAAGAAGGTCACGAGGCCCGCGATCGCGACGTCGGTAAAGAAATGCGCGCCGAACGCCATCCGCAGCGCGCTGGTGGCGGCACCGAATACCAGCGCGGCGGCGTAGGCGGCCGGCCGCCACGGCAGCGGCGCCAACGCGGCCGGCGCGATGGTCCAGAACGCGGTGGCACCCTCGCCTGAGAAGAACGAGCAGTTCTTCGGACACGCGCCGCGCGGGTCCCACCACGGCACGAACTGATTGGCGCCGTTGAATTCGGTGACGAAGATCGGCCGCGGCCGGCCCCAATGGCTCTTGAAGGTGAGATTGGTGAGGATGCCCGCCGCGAGCACGATCGAGATCAGCAGGAATGCCACCGTGCGGCCCCGCACCAGCAGCGGACGATCGGGACGCGCCAGCTTGACCACCAGCGCCACGATCGACGGCGCGGCGAACGCCCAGGCGATCCACATCGAGATGCTGCGCGCGAAGATCGCCGCGGCGTCGGACTTGATCGGAAACGTCTTCGTTGCCGGATCGAAGAACAGCCCGGCCAGCCACAGATCGAGTTCGGGATAGACCCCGAACAGCAGCGCGACGACGGCGGTCAGCGCCAGCGCGATGAAGAGGCCGGTGCGGTTCATAAGCGGCGGTTTAGCCGAGCCGCGCCGGCAAGAAAAGGGCGGCTATAGCGAACCCTGCGGCGGCGGTTGACGCGGCCGGCGCCAGCCACCGGCGTTGCGGCCGGCGATCATCCAGTAGATCAGCCCGCCGAGGATGCCTGCGCCGGTCATGATTTCCAGATGCCGCCGCACGATGCCGTCGAAGCGCATCGTCGCGGTATCGAACGGCACGAGGCCGAGATAGCAGGCGAGCCCGACCGCGGCGCCGCCGAGCGCATAGGCCAAAGCGCTGCGGATGAAGAACGCCTCGGTGATCAGCACCACGATCAGCGCCGGCAACAGCGCGAAGCCGCTGACGAAGATGAAACCGAAGCCGAGCACGATGTTGAGCGCGTTCTGGTCGATCGGTTCGCTGCCGATATCGCTGAATTCCGGAAACAGGATCGCGAACACCACGATGATCCCGGCGACGAGGCAGGCGGCGCAGAATCCGACCGCGACGACGACCAGGCGGACGATCAGCGACATCGCGCTTCACTTCTCCCTCCCCCTGAAAGGGGGAGGGTTGGGGAGGGGGTCTGACGGATGAAAAACCGGTTCATTCTGCTTGGTGACCCCCGCCCGGCGCGAAGACGCGCCGACCTCCCCCTTTCAGGGGGAGGCAAATGCCGCCGTTGGCGAAAGGCAAGCATCCATCAATCCGTCATCGCCATCGCGCGCAGCGCGTCGCGCTCGCGCGCCGACAGCTTCTCGGTCTCGGATTTCAACTGCCCGCAGGCGGCGAGAATGTCGCGGCCGCGCGGCGTGCGCACCGGCGACGAATAGCCGGCGTCGAAGATATATTCGGAGAACTTTTCGATCTGGTCCCAGTCCGAGCATTGATACTTGGTGCCCGGCCACGGGTTGAACGGGATCAGGTTGATCTTGGCATGAACGCCTTTCAGCATCTTCACCAGCAGTTTGGCGTCGTCGAGCGAATCGTTGACGCCCTTCAGCATCACATATTCGAAGGTGATGCGCCGCGCATTGGACGCGCCGGGATAGTTGCGGCAGGCCTCAAGCACTTGCCGCAACGGATATTTGCGGTTCAGCGGCACCAGTTCGTCGCGCAGCTCGTCGCGCACCGCATGCAGCGAGATCGCCAGCATCACGCCGATCTCGTCGCCGGCGCGCTGGATGTTCGGCACCACGCCGGAGGTTGACAGCGTGATCCGTCGCCGCGAGATGCCGATTCCCTCATTGTCCGACACGATCAGCAAGGCGTCGCGCACCGCGTCGAAATTATACAGCGGCTCGCCCATGCCCATCATCACCACATTGGTGACGAGGCGGTTACTCTTTTTCGCCCCTTCCCCGTGCGGGGGAGCGAGGGAAGAAGGCCAGTCGTTCAATCGATCCCGCGCCACCATGACCTGGCCGACGATCTCGCCGGGCGTCAGATTGCGCACCAGCCGCTGCGTACCGGTATGGCAGAACGAACAGGTCAGCGTGCAGCCGACCTGGCTGGAGACGCACAGCGTGCCGCGATCGGTTTCCGGGATGTAGACGCATTCGACCTCATGCGCCTTCTCGATTTTGTCGCCGCTCGGCAGCCGCAGCAGCCATTTGCGGGTGCCGTCGTTCGAGACCTGCTCGGCGACCACTTCGGGCCGTGCCACGGTGAAGTGCCTGGCGAGTTCGGCGCGCGTCTGTTTCGAGACGCTGCTCATCTCGTCGAAGCCGCGCGCGCCGCGCACATAGATCCAGTGCCAGAGCTGCTGGGTGCGCATCCTGCGCTGCGACGCCGGCACGCCAATCTCGCCAAGCCGCTCGGCGATCTCGCCGCGCGACAGGCCGATCAGCGACGGCTTCGCCGGCGGCACGTAGGCCTCCAGCGGCGTTTTCTCGATCGAAAGGCGGGGGGATGCGTCCATCAGCGCTATATAGGCGAAATCGCCGCGATTTGCAGGAATTACCGCCGGCAGTCCTGCGCCAGCCGGTCGAGCGCCTGGGCCAGTCCCTTCAGCGAGAAGGTGTCGGTGGTGTCGGTATCGGAGGCGGATTTGCCCGACACCACCATGTCCGGCGCCTTGCGCATCGCGTCGACGAGGCGCTCCTCCTCGGCGGCGTTCTTGATCCAGAGCCCGTCGCCCTGGGTGTACATCGCGTAGCTCGCGCCGCCGACCACGATCGCGGATTCCGAGCCCGGCTTCAGTTTGTAGCCGATCATCACCGAGACTTCGTTGGTGACTTTTTCCGCCGGTCGGGTCGAGACGAAGACGTAGGCGGGATCGCGTGGGCGGCCGGGCTTGCTCATCTTCGACCCCGAAGGCTTGGCCAGCGCGAAGCAGACCTTCTTGCCGTTCGGCGTCGCGGTGTAGGCGCCCCAGGTGCCGAACTGCCCGACCAGCGTCGGTTCGGCGCCGCCGGTTGCGGAGGACGCGGCCGCTGCCGGTTTGGCCTCAGGCTTCGCCGCCGCGGGCTTGCCGGCCGATTTTGATTTCGCCGAACCGGATTGCGCGTGGACGAGCGGCGGGGTGCCGCATAGCAGCGCGCTTGCCACGAGCACCGTCAGCATTCGCCTCAAATACATGGACAATGTCGTTCCCCAACTTTGTGACTGCAAGATGGCTCGCCGCCGCGCCGACGCCGAGCGCGCAGCGCAACCCACGCGAATCAGATTGTAGCGTGCATGCAAATCCGGCATGAAGCCCGCAACTGTCTCGATCCGAAGGTCAGGTGCGCCGATGAAAGCCATGCTTTGCAACCAGTATTGCGGTCCCGACGATCTCGTGCTGACCGAGGTCGCCGACCCGGTCGCCGGACCCGGCGAAGCGGTGATCGCGATCAAGGCTGCAGCGCTGAATTTCTTCGACATCCTGATGATCCAAGGCAAGTATCAGGTCAAGCCGCCGTTTCCGTTCTCGCCGTCGGCCGAGGTGGCGGGCGTGATCGAGAGCGTCGGCGACGGCGTCACCGACCTGAAGGTCGGCGACCGCGTCGCGGCGTCATGCGGCCATAACGGCGCGCGCGAGAAGATCGCGCTGCCCGCAACGTCGATCGTGAAGATTCCGGACAACCTCGATTTCGACCATGCCGCCGGCATCTTCATCATCTACGGCACCGCGCTGCATGCGCTGGAGGACCGCGCATCGCCGAAGCCGGGCGAAACGCTCGCGGTGCTGGGCGCCGCCGGCGGCACCGGGCTTGCCGCCTGCGAACTCGGCAAACTGATGGGCCTGAAGGTGATCGCCTGCGCGTCGTCCGACGAGAAGCTCGCGTTTGCCAAACGGCACGGCGCCGAGCTCGGCCTGAACTACGCGACCGAAGACCTCAAGGAGGGGCTGCGGCGTCTCACCGGCGGCAAGGGCGCCGACATTATTTTCGATCCGGTCGGCGGCAGCTATGCGGAGGCCGCGTTGCGCTCCATCGCCTGGCAAGGCCGCTTTCTGGTGATCGGCTTTGCCGCCGGCGACATCCCGAAGATGCCGCTCAACCTCGCGCTGCTGAAAGGCTGCGACATCCGCGGCGTGTTCTGGGGCGCGTGGGCGCGGCTCAATCCCAACAGCAACCGCGGCAATCTGGAAAAACTGGTGCAGTGGGCCGTGGCGGGAAAGATCTCCTCGCATGTCGACCGCGTTTTTCCGCTGGCGCAGACCGCGGACGCGCTGAAGGTGTTGGCCGGCCGCCAGGCGATGGGCAAGGTGATCCTGCGTCCGTGAGGCGTGCGCGCGCTTCGCGACCGATCAGTTCGCGCCGACCTGACCGGCTTCCCAGCCGATCATCGCCTGCTTGCGGGTGATGCCCCAGTGATAGCCGGTGAGCGCGCCGCTTTTGCCGAGCGCGCGATGGCACGGCACCACGAACGACACCGGGTTCTTGCCGACCGCCGCGCCGACCGCACGCGACGCTTTCGGCGCGTCGATGTTGCTCGCGATGTCCGAGTAGCTGACCGCGCGGCCCATCGGGATTTTCAGCAGCGCTTCCCACACCCGCACCTCGAAATCGGTGCCGATCAGCACCACGCGCAGCGGCTGATCGGCGCGCCAGTTCGCGGTGTCGAAGATCCGCCGCGCCAGCGCCGACGTCGCGTCCTGATCGGCCATGCAGGTCGCGTTCGGCCAGCGCCGCGTCATGTCGGCGAGCGCCGCCGGCTCGTCGCCGGCGTCGGCAAACGCCAGTCCGGCGAGGCCGCGTTCGGTGCAAAACACGATGGCGGTCCCGAACGGCGACGGGTGGAAGCCGTAGCGCAGCGTCATGCCGGCGCCGCCGTTCTTCCATTCGCCGGGCGACATCGCTTCATGGGTGACAAAGAGATCGTGCAGCCGGCCCGGGCCGGACAGGCCGGAGTCCAGCGCGGCGTCGAGCACGCTTGCGGAATCGCGCAGCAGGCCCTTGGCGTGATCGAGCGTCAGCGCCTGCATGAAAGCCTTCGGCGTGAGGCCGGCCCAGCGCCGAAACAGATGATGGAGTTCGTCCGGCGTGAGCGCGGCGGCATCGGCGACCGCCTCGATGCTCGGCTGCGCGCGCCAGCGCTCGGACATGAAAGCGATCGCGCGGCGCACCGAATCGTAATCTGTGAGGCCGGCGTTGCGGTTAGCTGGTTTTGCGAGTTTCCGGTCGGTGATTGCGAGGTTCATCATGCCTTCGATGTAGCGGCCGCGCCGGCGATAGACCACCCGTTTTCCGACGGTGTCAGTGCGGCGCCTGGTACACCGGCCCGCGCCGCGCGGCGGCGAGCGCCGCCAGCAACGCCTTGGCGAAGCTCGCCTTTTCGTCCGGCCCGAGGAAGCCCGCGACGCTGATGCGCCGGCCGCGCGAGACCAGATACAAATGCTCGATGCCGAATTCGGCATGCACGATCTGCTCCAGCCGCACCCAAAGCGGATTGAGCACCCACTCAACCTCTTGACCCTTATGGCTAATTCGACGGACTCGCAATTCCGAGGGCGTCATCGTGATATCTTCGCGGGCGCGCGCCCGGGTAAAATTGATCCGGAACGCGACGTAGATCGCCAGCACGTCGAGCCCGAAAAATCCCAACACCGGCCAGGCGCCCATCAGC
>CAXUBE010000028.1:14927-17736 GCA_964249215.1 uncultured Rhodopseudomonas sp.
AGAACGCGACCCCCGCGGCGAAGCTCACGGACGACACGAAAATCATCAGCGCGATGAAGCCGTTGCGGCCGAGCGAGCGATGCGGCGTCAGCCGCGCCGAAAACAGTTTCGGCTGACCGGATTCCGGACCAAGATCATCGCTCGACGTCATCGCCAATGATTATAGCCGCAGCCATGCCGAAAATCATCACCCGCAGGACGCCCTCCCCCGCCACGCCGCCCGCCGAAAAAGCCGCCAAAATCCGCAAAGGCAGCGTTGCGGCAAACCCGAGGCAGCCGAAATCCGCTGCGGCCAAATTGCGGCAGCCTCCGGCGCGCAAAAGAGCCGCCGCGCGCTGGAGCGCCGCCGAGGTGCGCGACGCCTTCACCCGCTTCCGCGCCGCCAATCCGGAGCCGAAGGGCGAGCTCGAACACATCAATCCGTTCACGCTGCTGGTCGCGGTGGTGCTGTCGGCGCAGGCGACCGACGCCGGGGTCAACAAGGCGACGCGCAAACTGTTCGAAGTTGCCGACACGCCGCAGAAGATGCTCGCGCTCGGCGAGGACGAACTACGCGAGCATATCAGGACCGTCGGGCTCTACCGCAACAAGGCGAAGAACGTCATCGCGCTGTCGCGCAAGCTGATCGACGAGTTCGGCGGCGTCGTGCCGCGCACCCGCGCCGAACTGGAAACGCTGCCGGGCGCCGGCCGCAAGACCGCCAACGTCGTGCTCAACATGGCGTTCGGCCAGCCGACCATGGCGGTCGATACCCACGTGTTTCGCGTCGGCAACCGCACTGGTCTCGCGCCCGGCGCGACGCCGCTTGACGTCGAGCTCGAACTCGAACGCGCTATTCCCGACGAGTTCATGATCCACGCGCATCACTGGCTGATCCTGCACGGGCGCTACACCTGCCTGGCGCGCAAGCCGCGCTGCGAGGCGTGCCTGATCAACGATCTGTGCCGCTGGCCGGAGAAGACCGTCGCCGCGTAGTTGCCGCGCGGCTTACGCCACCGCGTTGCGGGCGATGGTCTGCCGATAGAATGCGGCGCTGAGCTTCGGCGTGCGCTGCTGGCTGTCGAAATCGACGCGGTACAATCCGTAGCGCTGCCGATAGCCGTACGACCATTCGAAATTATCCAGCAGGCTCCAGTGGAAATAGCCCCGCACCGGCACGCCTTCGGCGGCCGCGCGCTGCAACTGGCAGAGATGGTTGCGCAGATACATGATGCGGTCGAGATCGTAGGTGACGCCGTCCGCGGCGGGACGATCCGACGACGAGGTGCCGTTCTCGGTGATGTAGATCGCCTTCACGTCCCAGAGCTTCGCCGCCATGCGCGGCCCCCAATACATCGCCTCGGGGCCGATCCTGAGCCAGTCCGGCTCCATGTGCGGAAACGACCCCGGAAACGGCGCCAGCGTAAATCCGGCCGGATCGTCGGCGGCGAGCACGTAGTGGTTCGGCGTGTAGATGTTGAGCCCGACGAAATCGACCGGCGCGCCGATGATGCGCAGATCGTCCGCGGTGAAATCCGGCGCATCGGCGCCGGCGTGATCCAGGAACGCGTCGGTGTACTTGCCTTCCAGGATCGCCGTGAGATAGCCGCCGTTCATCTCGCGCGTCGCGATTTCCGCGGCGCGGATGTTCTGCGGCGTCTCGATCGCCGGAATGCAGACCACCATGTTTTCCGCAGGGCCGACCTTGGTGCCGGCGCGGCCATAAGCGCGCACCGCCTGTACCGCAAGGCCGTGCGCCAGCGCGACGTGATGGCGGACCTGGTTGATCTCGCGCTGCGGCAGCCTGCGTCCCGGCGCGTCCATGCCGAAGCCGTAGCCGGCCTCGACCAGCCGCGCGCATTCGTTGATGGTGAAGATGCTGCCGACGCGGTCGCTCAGTTTGCCGGCGACATGGCCGGCGTAGTCGCCGAACGCCGACGCCGTATCGCGCGAGGTCCAGCCGCCGAAGCGGTCTTCGAGCGCCTGCGGCAGGTCCCAGTGATACAGCGTCGCGAACGGCGTGATGTCGTTGGCAAGCAGTTCGTCGAGCAGCCGCTGATAGAAATCGAGCCCCTTCGGATTGGGTCGTCCGTCGCCGTCGGGAAACACCCGCGGCCAGGCGATCGAGAAGCGGTAGGCCCTGACGCCGAGCGCCTTCATCAGCGCAACGTCGTCCTTGACGCGGTGATAGTGATCGCAGGCGATGTCGGCGTTGCTGTGGTCGATGATCGCGCCGGGCGTCCTGACGAAGCGGTCCCAGATCGACGCGCCGCGGCCGTCTTCGTCGACCGCGCCCTCGATCTGGTACGCAGAGGTCGCGGTGCCCCAGAGGAAAGTGTCGGGAAAGCGCGCGACGGCGGGAGACGGCGCGGCGGTGCTTTGCTGCGCGTCGGCTGATGGGTTCGCCGTTGCAGCGAGCGCCGACAGCGCCGCGAGGCGAGCGAACTGCCGGCGCGAGAAGCGGGATCGGTCCATCACGACTTTCCAGGGGTTGATTCAGTCAGGTCGGATCGGAGCGCTGAAGTTCATCGTCCCTCTCCCGCAGGGGGAGAGGGACGATGAACTTGACGGAAGAGAAGCCATCCCGAATTCAATACGTCAGCTCGGCGACCGCGATGCGGTTGTCCGACGCCGGCCAGGCGCGGGCGACGATCCGCTCCTGATTGAACACCGCGCCGACCGCGCGGCCGATCTCGCTCTCCGGCAGCCGTGCCGTGGTGACGGAATCGGTCGGCACGCCGGCCTTGACGTCGGTCGGCTCCCTGCCGTCGAGCAGCACCACGTCGCGCGGCAAGCCGAAATAGCCGCGCGGCCGCGACATCAGCACCAC
>CAXUBE010000029.1:0-392 GCA_964249215.1 uncultured Rhodopseudomonas sp.
TCCGGGCGCAGCGCCAGTGCCGCCAGCGCGCCGTCGGCCAGCGCCGCGACGCAGCCGTCATTGTCGCAGGACACACCTTCCGCCAGCGAGGCATCGGTCGGCTGGCCCGGATCGGCGTCGGCGGCGAGCCACTCCTTGACCAGGAAGGTGTTCTTGGCGGTCGAGATCACCCGTAAGCGGCCGTCGGCGCCGCGCACGCCGAGTTGGTGGCCATCGGCGGCGATCAGCACCGCCGGCAGCGGCGTCAGCAGGGCCCAGCCGGTTGCGGCCGCCAGGACAAGTGCGCCGCCGAAGCGCAACGGCGTGCGCAACAGGCCAAGCAGGATGAGGCCGGCGCTCGCCAGCAGCAGAAGCGCGAGAAAGCCGCCCGGAATCAGCAGCATCCACGGCGC
>CAXUBE010000029.1:402-1650 GCA_964249215.1 uncultured Rhodopseudomonas sp.
CAGTCTGCGAGCGATCAGGAAATTGTTGGACAGGGCCAGCAGGCCCATCAGCCCCGCCGGCATCACCAGGATCGAGACCACCGGCATCGCCGCGAGGTTGGCGAGCACGCCGTAAGGCGTGACGCGATGGAAATGAAACGCGGCGTAGGGCGTGGTCGCGAGCCCCGCCACCAGCGAGGCCAGCGTCAGCATCGCGACCTCGCGCCCGCCCCACAGCGCAAACCGCGCGGTCGCCGTGTGGTCCGGCGCGGCGAACAGCGCCGGCATCCCGATCTGCACCAGCGCGACCAGCCCCAGCGTCGCCGCGAACGACATTTGGAAACTCGGATGCACGAGCGCTTCCGGCGCCAGCAGCAGCACCACCATCGCCGCCACCGCCAGGGTGCGGAACGTGACCGCGCGGCGGTCGACCATCACCGCGACCAATACCACCGCGGTCATGAAGAACGAGCGCTGCGTCGCCACCTCCGCGCCGGACAGCGCCAGGTAGAACGCCGCGGCGACCAGCGCGCCGGCCGCCGACCATTTCTTGATCGGAAAGCGCGAGGTCAGCGCCGGGACCGCCGACAGCAGCGCGCGGATCGCAAAGAACACGACGCCGGCGACCACCGCCATGTGATAACCCGAAATCGACAGCACATGGCCGAGGCCGGAGATGAACATCGCATCGTTGACCGGCGCCGAGATCGCGTCGCGCCGGCCCGTCAGCAGCGCGGTCGCGATCGCGCGCTGATCGCCGGACAGCGACAGCCTGATCCGCGCGTCGATCGCGTCACGCAATCCCTGCATCGTCGCCGCATAGCGCAGCGCAAAGCCGCCGTCGCGCGGCGGCGCGAGTTGCCGGATCGCGCCCATCGCAAAACCCGACGCGCCGATGCCCTGGAAATACATGTCGCGGGAAAAATCGTAGCTGCCGGGGCGCAAAGGCGCGAGCGGCGGCTGCAGCCGCGCTTTCAGGTCCACGAAGCTGCCGACCGGCGGCGCCGTGCCCTTGCGCACCGACAGGCGCACGCGCGTCAGCCTGTCGGCGGCGCGCGGGCTTTGCATGTCCTCGACCCGCAGCACGAAACGATCGCTGCGCTCGCGCTCCTCGCGGGTTTCGACGAAGCCTTTCAGCGCGACCGAATAGAGCGGGCGCGCCAGCACGCCATGCGCGATCCGCGCGGTCTTCAGCGCCGCCGTGGCGAAGCCGGCCGCGATCGTCGCGAGCAAGACCGCGGCGACAAAGCCGCGACCGCGGCGCAAACA
>CAXUBE010000029.1:1660-17676 GCA_964249215.1 uncultured Rhodopseudomonas sp.
GGTTCATGCTCCGCGGTGAAATACATCGCGATGCCGGCGCCGAATGCGACCGGCACCCACGGCAACAACCGCCCTGCCCCGGCTTCGGAGCGGATGTAGCCGGCGAGCCGCTTGACCAGCGCCGGCCACGCCGAAACGCCGGGCGGCAGCCATGGTCTGGACCGCGCGCCGGGCCGCGCCGGCCATGTGCGTGCTTCAGCCTGACGGCCGCGTTGTGACGTCACGGCGCTCGCTCCCCCATCAGCGATCGCCGAAAGTGAAGCAGAATGTCGCGAGAGGCAACCCAGCGAAAGCGCGTCAGCTCTTGCCGCCGCCGTCCCTGGCGTAGCTGTCGCGCAGGCCGATGGTGCGGTTGAACACCGGATGCTGCGCCGTGGAATCCGGATCGCGCACGAAATAGCCCTGCCGCTCGAACTGCATCGGCGCGAACGTCGTCGTATGCGCGATCGCCGGCTCGACGCGCGCGTCGCTCAACACCTCGAGCGATTGCGGGTTGATGTCGGCGGCGAAGTTCGCGGCGTCCGGCGCGGATTTCACGAACAGCGGATTGTAGATGCGGATTTCCGCCGGCACCGAGCGCTCCGCGGACAGCCAGTGCATCGTCGCCTTGACCTTGCGTCCGTCCGCCGCGTTGCCGCCGCGCGTCGCCGGATCGTAGGTGCAGCGCAGTTCGACGATATCGCCGGCGGCGTTCCTGACGGCTTCGCGGCATTTGATGAAATAGGCGTAGCGCAGCCGCACTTCGCTGCCGGGCGAAAGCCGGAAGAACTTTTTCGGAGGGTTCTCCATGAAATCATCCTGCTCTATATAGATCTCGCGGCCGAACGCCACCTTCCGCGTCCCCGCCGACGGATCGTCGGGATGGTTGAGCGCGTCGAGCTCATCGATCGTCCCATCCGGATAATTCTCGATCACCACTTTGAGCGGCCGCAGCACCGCCATCCGGCGCAGCGCGGTGCGGTTCAGTTCTTCGCGGATGCAGAAATCCAGCACCCCGGCATCGACCACGCTGTTGGCCTTGGCGACGCCGATCCGCTTGACGAATTCGCGCACGGCGGCGGGCGGCACGCCGCGACGCTTCAACCCGGCGATGGTCGGCATCCGCGGATCGTCCCACGCGCCGACGTGGCCGCCGCGCACCAATTCGGTGAGTACGCGCTTCGACAGCAAAGTATAGGTCAGATTCAGCCGCGCGAATTCGTATTGCCGCGGCTTCGAGGGCACCGGCAGCTTGTCCAGCAGCCATTCGTAGAGCGGGCGATGGTCCTCGAATTCCAGCGTGCAGATCGAATGGGTGATGCCTTCGATCGCATCCGACTGGCCGTGGGCGTAGTCGTAGCTCGGATAGATCGACCACAGCGTGCCGGTGCGCGGATGCGTGGCGTGCAGGATGCGATACAGCACCGGGTCGCGCAGGTTGATGTTGCCCGAACCCATGTCGATCCTGGCGCGCAGCACGCGGGCGCCGTTGCGAAACTCCCCGGCCTTCATGCGCCGGAACAGATCGAGGTTTTCCTCAATCGGCCGGTCGCGGAACGGACTGTTCCGGCCGGGCTCGGTCAGCGTGCCGCGGGTCAGCCGGATGTCGTCCTGCGACTGGTCGTCGACATAGGCATGGCCGGCGCGGATCAAAAGCTCGGCCCACTCGTACAGCCGGTCGAAATAATCCGAGGCATAGAACAGGTTGTCGCCCCAGTCGTAGCCGAGCCAGCGCACGTCGGCCTGGATCGAGTCGATATACTCCTGCTCCTCCTTTGTCGGGTTGGTGTCGTCGAAACGCAGATGGCATTTGCCGGAAAATTCCTGAGCGATGCCGAAATTCAGCGCGATCGATTTGGCGTGGCCGATATGCAGATAGCCGTTCGGCTCCGGCGGGAACCGGGTCACGATCTGGCGGTGCTTGTTGGACGCAAGATCGTCCTGCACGATGTCGCGAATGAAGTCGCGTCCCGCCTCGCCCGCCGCTGCCTCTGCCGTCGTCATGCGCCAAAAATCCTGCCGTTCGCTGTCGGAGCGTGTTTGCCAAATCCGCCGCGGCGCGCCAACCCCCGCCGGCGGCGGGGCCCACTTTAGTTATGCGCTAGTCCTGCTATACACCGCGCGCCACTTCAACGCGCGATCGATCCCCGGCTCGCATGACCCGTCCCGTCGTCACACGCTTTGCGCCCTCGCCGACCGGCTTTCTCCATATCGGAGGCGCCCGCACCGCGCTGTTCAACTGGCTGTTCGCGCGCAAGCATGGCGGCAGGATGCTGCTGCGGATCGAGGACACCGATCGGCAGCGCTCCACCGAGCCAGCGATCGCGGCGATTCTCGACGGGCTGACCTGGCTCGGCATCACCTGGGACGGCGAGACGGTTTATCAGTTTTCGCGCGCGGCGAGGCATCGCGAGATTGCCGAGACGTTGCTCGCGCAAGGCAAGGCCTATCGCTGCTATGCGACCGCCGAGGAACTGGCGCAGATGCGCGAACGGGCGCGCGCCGAGGGCCGCTCCAAGCTCTATGACGGCAGTTGGCGCGACCGCGACGCTGCGCAGGCGCCGCCCGGCATCAAGCCGACGATCCGGCTGCGGGCGCCGTTGACCGGCGAGACCGTGATCGAGGACCAGGTGCAAGGCCGCGTGGTCTGGCAGAACGAGAACCTCGACGATCTGGTGCTGCTGCGCGGCGACGGCACGCCGACTTACATGCTGGCGGTGGTGGTCGACGACCACGACATGGGCGTCAGCCATGTCATTCGCGGCGACGACCACCTCATCAATGCCGCGCGCCAGAAACAGATTTACGACGCGCTGGACTGGGAATTGCCCGGCATGTCGCATATCCCGCTGATCCACGGACCGGACGGCTCGAAATTGTCGAAGCGTCACGGCGCGCTCGGCGTCGACGCCTATCGCGCGATGGGATATTTGCCCGAGGCGTTGCGCAACTATCTGGTCCGGCTCGGCTGGAGCCATGGCGACCAGGAAATCTTCTCGACGCAGGAGATGATCGACGCGTTCGACCTGCCGGCGATCGGCCGCTCCGCGGCGCGGTTCGATTTCGCCAAGCTGGAAAATCTCAACGGGCACTATCTCCGGCATGCCGACGACCGGTCGCTCGTGGGCATGCTGGAAGACCTGCTGCGCTACCTTCCGCATGGCGCCGAGATCGCGGCCAGACTAGACGACACCATCCGCGCGCAATTGCTGCAGGCGATGCCGGGCCTGAAGGAACGCGCCAAGACGCTGGTCGAACTGCTCGACGGCGCCGGCTTCATCATCGCGGAGCGCCCGCTTCCGATCGATCCGAAAGGCCTCGTGGTGTTGACGACGGAAAGCCGCGCATTGATCGGAGAATTGCGCAAGGCGCTCGAGCCGGTCGACCCCTGGACCGCGGCGACCACCGAAGCCGCCACGCGCGCGTTTGCCGATGCGGGCGGTTTCAAGCTCGGCGCGGTGGCGCAGCCGCTGCGCGTCGCATTGACCGGGCGCACCACCTCGCCCGGAATTTTCGACGTGCTCGCGGTGCTGGGACGCCAGGAATGCCTGTCCCGGCTCGCCGATCAGGCCGCATGATCGGCGGGTAACATACGGCCGTCTTGCAGTGCACACGGCAATACGATACGCATTTCAATTGCGCCTTCAGGTTTCCAGCGTCCCACCGTCTCTGCCGAGCCGTGGCTTGCTGGTTTCAGCAACGACCTCATCGGGGACCATACGATGGATGCAAAAACCCACGTCAAATCCGCAACTCTGACGGTCGGAAACAAGACGTTCGATTTTCCGATCCTGAACGGCAGCGTCGGACCTGATGTCGTCGATATCGGGAAACTCTACGCCCAGACCGGCATGTTCACCTACGATCCGGGCTTCACCTCGACCGGCAGTTGCCAGTCCAAGATCACCTATATCGACGGCGACGCCGGCATTCTCGAATATCGCGGTTATCCGATCGAGCAGCTCGCCGATCACGGCGATTTTCTCGAGACCTGCTATCTGTTGCTGTACGGCGAATTGCCGACCAAATCCCAGAAGGCCGATTTCGACCAGCGCGTGATCCACCACACCATGGTGCACGAGCAGATGGCGCGGTTCTTCCAGGGCTTCCGCCGCGACGCGCATCCGATGGCGGTGATGGTGGCCTCGGTCGGCGCGCTCGCCGCGTTCTATCACGACTCCACCGACATCAACGACCCGACGCAGCGCATGATCGCCTCGATGCGGATGATCGCGAAGATCCCGACGCTGGCAGCGATGGCGTTCAAATACACCATCGGCCAGCCCTTCGTGTACCCGAAGAACTCGCTCGGCTTCGCCGCGAACTTTCTCAACATGTGCTTTGCGGTGCCGTGCGAGGAATACAAGATCAACCCGGTGCTCGCCAACGCGCTCGACAAGATCTTCATCCTGCACGCCGACCACGAGCAGAACGCGTCCACTTCGACGGTCCGGATCGCGGGCTCGTCGGGCGCCAATCCGTTCGCCTGCATCGCCGCCGGCATCGCCTGCCTGTGGGGTCCGGCGCATGGCGGCGCCAACGAGGCGGCGCTGGCGATGCTGGGCGAGATCGGGTCGGTCGACAAGATCCCCGACTTCATCAAGCAGGTGAAGGACAAGAACAGCACCGTGCGGCTGATGGGCTTCGGGCACCGGGTCTACAAGAATTACGATCCGCGCGCCAAGATCATGCAGAAGATGTGTCACGCGGTGCTGGCGGAAACCGGCCATGGCGAAGACCCGCTGCTGAAGATCGCGCTCGAGCTGGAGCGGATCGCGCTCAGCGACGAATATTTCATCGACCGCAAGCTGTACCCGAACGTGGATTTCTATTCGGGCATCACGCTGAAGGCGATGGGCTTCCCGACCTCGATGTTCACGGTGCTGTTCGCGGTCGCGCGCACCGTCGGCTGGATCAGCCAGTGGAGCGAGATGATCGAGGATCCGCAGCAGAAGATCGGTCGGCCGCGGCAGCTTTACACCGGCGCGACGCGGCGCGACTACGTCCAGATCGACAGCCGCAAGTAAGCGCGAGGCGAATTCGCCGCGCCGTCACGCCGGACGGCGCGATTTGCGCATCAGCGACAATACGATGTCCGCGGCGCGCGAACTCGGCGACTGCGCGCCGGTCGACATCACCGCCTCGATCCGCGCGAACGCATCGAGCTGGCGCTGCCTCACGGGCGTGTCCGCAAGCACCTCGCGCAGCGCGGCCGCGAGCTTGTGCGGCGTGCAATCCTGCTGGATGAATTCCGGGATCACGTTCGCGCCGACCACGAGGTTGGCCAGGATCACCGAGGCCGAGCGGATCACGCGTTTCGCGATCCATGCCTCCAGCCCGCCGGCCTTGTAGGCCGCGACCATCGGCACGCCGGAGAGCGCCAGTTCAAGCGTGACGGTGCCGGATTTGGCGAGTGCGGCGCGCGCCACGCGAAACGCCGCCTTCTTGTCCCGCTCGCCGACCACGATCCGCGGCGCCACGCGCCAACTCTTTATTCTCTCGGCGACGGCGTCGTGCAGATGCGGCACCGTTGCCAGCACGAGGTCGATCGGCGCGCTCGCCTCGCACAGCAGCGCAAGCGCCTCGCCGAAAATCTGCATCTGGTGCACGATCTCGCTGTGCCGGCTGCCCGGCAGCACCACCAGCACCGGCGGCTGCGCGTCGCGCCGCAGCCGCTCGTCGTCGCTCGGCCGCAGCGTGTCGCGTTGCTCGATCAGCGGATGGCCGACATAGCTGCAGGGCGGCCCGCCGAGCCGGCGATATTCCTCCGGCTCGAACGGCAGCAACGCCAGCACGTGATCGACGTAGGACCGCATCGCGCGGGCGCGGCCGGGCCGCCATGCCCATACCGACGGCGACACGTAATTGATGATCGGGATCGAGCGGTCGCGCGCGCGGACGCGGCGGGCGACGCGATGGGTAAAATCCGGGCTGTCGATGATGATCAGTCCGTCAGGCGACGACGCCAGCGCGGCGTCGGCGGTCCTGCGGATATGGCGCAGGATCGTCGGCAGCCGCTGCGCCACCGCAGAGATGCCGATGATCGACAGCTCCGTGATCGGAAACAGCGAGGTCAGGCCTTCGCGCGCCATTGCGCGGCCGCCGACGCCCTCGAAACGCACGGCGTCGCCGAGCCGCTGCCGCAGCACCTTCATCAACGCCGCCCCGAGACGGTCGCCGGATTCCTCGGTCGCGATCAGAAACAGCCGACGGCCGACCCGCGCCGTTGCCCTCGCCGCCGTCACGGGGCGAGGCCAATGACGAACAGCCAGGCGCTGTCCGCGGCTTCGATCATCGCCTGGGATTCGGCGACGATGGTGTGTTCCGCGACCACCGCGATGCCGGCAAGGCCGGCGGCCTTGACGCCTTCGATGGTGCGCGGCCCGAGCGTCGGCAGATCGAACCGCAAATCCTGTCCGCTTTTCGGCGCCTTGACCAGAACGCCACGGCCGGGCTTGGCGCGGATAGCGCCTTGCGCGCGCAGCCGCGCGACATTGGCGAGCAGCGCGTCGGTGCCGCCGATATCCTCGACCGCGACCACATGGCCGTCGATCACGATCGCCGCCTGCCCGATGTCGAACGGGCTCAGAGCCGTCAGCGCGGCGCGGCCCTTGGCGATGTCGGCGAGTTGCCGCGCGTCCGGAACCGAACGCGTCAGCGATCCCTCGGGCATCAACAGATCGGACGCGACGTCCTTGATGCCGACAAGCCGGAAACCGTCGCGCTCGAAAATCCGCCCGACGCCGGTCAGCAGATGATCGTCGCCGCCGCGAAACGCCGCCAGCAAATTGCGGATCACGCGCAGCGTACCCCAGTCGAGGCGTAATTCCGACAGCGCCGGTCGCACCACCGAGCCGATGAAGACGATGTCGTGGCAGCGATCCGCGCGCAGCAGCCGCTCGAGCCGGCCGAACTGCCCGACCGAAATCCAGTGATGGCGATAATCCGCGACGCGCTCCTTGTCGCAAAAGCCGCGCAGCGCAAACAAGATCGGCATGACGCCGCGCGCCTGCAGCGAGGCCGCAACGGCAAACGGCAGCACGCCGCCGCCGGCGATCAGGCCGATCGGCGAGGCGATGTCACGCACCTGATCGGCCATGGTCCGCCTCTCATCCGCCGCCGTCAGCCGATGGCGTTTTCGGGTGGCATGCACAGCGGGCGCTTGCCGCCGCCGATGAAAGCCAGCATCTCGGCGATCGCCGGGTCTTCGTCGGCGCGGGTCTGCACGCGGGCAAGCCGTTCGGCGAACAGGCCGGGGCTGTAGAACAATTCGTCGAAGAAATCCTTGATCACCGCGAGCCGCTCGCGGGTGAATTTGCGCCGCCGCATGCCGACGATGTTGAGGCCCGACAACCGCGCGTAGAGCCCGTTGACCAGCCCGTAAGGCACCACGTCGTCGCGCAGGCCGCTCATGCCGCCGATCATCACCTGCGGGCCGACGCGGACGAATTGCTGCAAGGCGGTGACGCCGCCGATGAACGTGTAGTCCCCGATCTCGCAATGGCCGCCGAGCGGCGCGGTGTTGTCGAAGATCACGTCGTTGCCGACGACGCAATCATGGCCGATATGGCTGCCGGTCATGAAGAAGCCGCGGTCGCCGACCTGAGTATGGCCGCCGCCGGCGACGGTGCCGAGATTCATCGTCACGGACTCGCGGATGGTGCAGCCGCTGCCGATGGTGAGCCGGGTCGGCTCGCCCTTGTAGCCCAGCGACTGCGGCGGCGATCCCAGCGAAGCGAACGGATAGACCGTCGTGCCGTCGCCGATCGTGGTGTGCCCCGCGACATGGACGTGGCCGATCAGCCTGCAGCGCGCGCCGACCACGACATCGGGTCCGACCATGCAATACGGCCCGATCGAAGTATCCTCGCCGATGATCGCGCCGTCTTCGACGCGCGCGGTCGAATCGATTTTGCTCATGGGTTGTCCGTCAGTCCGTCAGCATCGCGCCGACGTCGGCTTCGGCCACGGTCACGCCGTCGACCTTGGCATCGCCGTGAAACCACCACATCGTCTTGCGCCGGCCGATGCTGCGCATGTGGTATTCGAGGGTGTCGCCCGGCAGCACCGGCTTGCGAAACTTGCATTTGTCGATGGTCAGGAAATACACCGCGCGCGGTTTTTCGGTGCCCGACACCGAGAGAATTCCGATCACGCCGGCGGTCTGCGCCATGCCTTCGATCATCAGCACGCCGGGAAACACCGGCCGCTCCGGAAAATGCCCGAGGAATGCCGGCTCGTTGACGGTCACATTCTTGATTCCGATGCCGCTGTAGTCGCTGCGGATATTGACGATGCGGTCGATCAGCAGGAACGGATAACGATGCGGCAGCGCCTTGAGGATGCCGTTGATATCGACCGTCTCGAAGGTCACCGCCGCTTCCATCAGCTTGCCCCTCCGCCCGCAGGACCGCCCGGCGTGACGCCGGAACCCTGTGACGCGACCGCCGCGGCCCTGTCATCGTCGATAATGCCGCCCGTTACAACCTTGGCGTCGCGCCCGACTGCCAGGCCCGCGTGAATCTGCGCCGCAGCGCCGAGGTCGGCGCGGTCGCCCAGCGCCGCGCCTGCACCGATCCCGGTCTGGGCACCGAGCCGGCAATGGCGCCCGATCCAGGCGTCATGTCCGATGCGGACCAGGCCGTCGATCTTGCTGCGCTCGCCGATGATGGTGTCGCGCAGGCTGCCGCGATCGATCGTCGTGCCCGCGCCGATCTCGACGCCATGCTGGATCAGTACACGTCCGGTATGCGGCAGTTTTGGCGCAACTCCGTCGCGAAAACCAAAGCCGAAGCCGTCCTGCCCGATCCGGCAGCCCGGATGGATCAGCACGCCGTTTCCGATCAGCGTGAACGCGATCGCGCAGCCGGGGCCGATGCTGCAATTGCGGCCGATCCGGACCTGCGCCCCGATCACCACCCCCGCCCCGATCACCGTCTCGGCGCCGATCTCGACGCCCGGGCCGATCACCGCGAGCGGATCGACCGTGACGTCATCCTCGAGCCGCGCGGTCGGATGCACGATCGCCGACGCCGCGATCCCGGTGATGCCGTACCAGGACTTCTGGCGGAGCGCATCCGGATGCAATTGCGTGGCGACGCCGACAAAGGCGCGATACGGCGCGGCGACGCGCAGCACCGTGACGCCGCCGGGAACGGCGGCTTCGAATTCGGCGCTGACGAGACACGCGCCGGCCATCGTCGACGCCAGCCGGTCGGCGTGTTTCGGATTGTCGAAATAGGTCAGGTGATGCGGTCCGGCATCCTGCAGCGCCGCCAGACCCGCGACGCGCTGGCCGCCGCGCGTGGCGTCGACCAGATGCGCGTCTGCGATCGCGGCGATCTCGGCCAGCGTCGCCGCGCGCGGGCGGTCGATGAATTGCGGCTGCGCCATTGCCGTCGTTGTCCGGTGCGGCGGTCTAGAACGAGGTGCCGCCGCCGAACTTGAACTGCTGCACGCGGTCGTACTGACCCTTGGTGATCGGGATCGCGTAGTCGAACCGCAGCGGGCCGAATGGCGATGCCCAGATCAGGCCGACGCCGACCGAAGTGCGGACCACATTGGTGTCGTCATATTGCAGCCCGGCGCAGGTTCCGATCGACGTCTTGGTCGCCGGCACGCAGCCCGGCGCGTTGACTTCGTTGGTCAGGGCCCACGACGTCGGGCCCTTGTAGCCCCACAGCGAACCGGCGTCGGCATAGACCGCGCCCTTGATGCCGACTTCCTTCGGCAGGAACCAGAACGGAATCTGCAATTCCGCCGATGCACCCCAGTAATTGGTGCCGCCGAGCGCGTCGCCGCCGATGCCGGTCAGCGCGTAGACGCCGATATCGCGCGGGCCGATGCCGTTCGGCGCAAAGCCGCGCACCAGGTTCGGACCCATCTGGAAGTGGTCGAGCATGCGCAACTGGCTGTTGTCATAGGAGGTGAGATTGCCGCCCTGCAAATGGATCAGTCCGACGACGTCGGCGATCAGCGGCGTGTAGTACTTGGCGTCGAACGCGGTTTTGAGGAAGTGGACGTCGCCGCCAAGTCCGGCGAAATCCTGACGGAAGTCGATCAGGAGGCCGTCGGTCGCGTTCTTGGTGTTGTCCAGCGTGTTGTAGGTCAGCGAATAGCCGACCGAGGAGGTATAGCTCACGCCGTTTGCGAGCCCGATGCGCACCGGGAGAGAGGCTTCGCCGTCGTTGAAACAGCCGAGCCCCGGAGTGCCGTTCGGATCGTTCGCCAACAGATTGATGAACGCCGGCGTCGGATTATACGCCGGGTTCGGCGTCCCGTCCGGCAGGAACTGGTTGTTGTTACAATTGTTCAGCGCGGGCGGCAGGCCGACTTCCTGACGATAGATCGAATAGCGCACCTGCAGCGCCAGATCTTCGCGGATGCCGAAGCCGAGCCGCGGGCTGAAGCCCAGCGTCTTGGTGGTGTAGGACACGTAGCTGTTGGCGAGCTGTTCGCGCTGGTACAGATCGAGGCCGAGCGCGACGCGATAGTCGAGCAGATAAGGCTCGACGAACGACAGCGAATAGCCGCGGGCGTATTGGCCGTACTGCACCGAGGCCTTGGCGTAGAGGCCGCGGCCGAGGAAATTGCGCTCGGAAATGCTGACTTCGCCCAGCGCGCCGTCGCTGGTCGAATAGCCGCCCGAGATCGAGAAGTCGCCGGTGGATTTTTCCTCGATGTCGACGATCAGGATGATGCGGTCGCTCGACGAGCCGGGCTCGGTCACGATCTTCACCGACTTGAAGAAGTCGAGATTCTTCAACCGGCGCTCGGCGCGATCGACCAGCGCGCGGTTGTAGGCGTCGCCTTCCGAGAGATCGAATTCACGGCGAATGACGTAGTCGCGGGTGCGGGTGTTGCCGCGGATGTTGATGCGCTCGATATAGGTGCGCGTGCCTTCCTCGATGGAAAACACGATCGAGACGGTGTGGGCGTCGAAATTGCGGTCGCCGCGCGGGCGCACGGTCGCGAACGCATAACCGCGCCGCGACAATTCGATCTGCATTTCCTCGACCGACTTTTCCAGCGCTTCGGCGTTGTAGAGCGAGCCGACGCCGACGCGCGAGAACCCGCGCAGCGAATCACCGGCCATGGTCGGGATGTTGGACGCAAACTCCACCGAGCCGACGCGGTATTGCTGGCCTTCCTCGATCTTGAAGGTGACCAGGAAGCCCTTGCGCTCGGGGTCGTATTCGGTGAGCGCGGCCACCACCTGGACGTCGGCAAAGCCGTTCTTGAGATAGAAGCGGCGGATCAAATCGCGGTCGGCCTCGACGCGGTCGGGATCGTAGATGTCGCCGGAGGCGAGGAAGCTCAGCAGATTGGACTCGCGGGTCTTGATGACGTCGCGCAGCCGATAGCCCGAATAGGTGTTGTTGCCGATGAAATCGATCGACTTGACGCCGGTCTTGGCGCCTTCGTTGACGGTGAAGATCAGATCGACGCGGTTGTTGGGTTGCTCGATGATTTCCGGCGTCACATTGACGTCGTAACGGCCGGACCGGCGGTAGATTTCGGCGATGCGCAGCGTGTCAGCCTGCACCATCGGCCGCGACAGCGTTCCGCGCGGCTTCGACTGGATTTCGGCGGTAAGCTGCTCGTCCTTGACCTTTTTGTTGCCTTCGAAGGCGACGCGCCCGATGACCGGGTTCTCGACCACGCTCACGACCAGCCGGCCGCCGGCCTGGTTGATCCTCACGTCCCGGAACAGCCCGGTTTCGATCAGCGCCTTCAGGCCGTCGTCGATCGCGGCCTGGTCGAGCCGGCCGCCGGGTCCGGGCTTGAAGTAGGAACGAATGGTCTCGAGTTCGACGCGACGGTTGCCTTCCACCACGATCGAGGCCGCGGTCTGCGCGGCGACGGGCGACGACAATGCAAGGCCCGTCACCGTGGCGGGGAGCGGCACGGCGAAGAACATCAGGGCGGCGGTTAGGCCTCCCCGCAACACTCGCAAACCAACATTCATGCGCAACGCGCCCTTGTCATTCCGATACCGACCCGCACCCCTGCACGTCGGCAGAATCCCCTTTGTTGCCCTGCTTGTAGACAATTTCGCCGAGGCGGCAAACGTCCATTCGCCAAGCAATTTTAATTTCATTCCAACACGTTGCCCATCCGCCACGTCCGAAATCGACGTCACGACGCGGCCAGATGCAGGATGTCGTTATAGGTGGCAAACACCATCAGCATCAGCACCAGGCCGAGCCCGATCCGGAAACCCATCTCCTGCGCGCGCTCGGAAAGCGGCCGGCCTCGCGCGGCCTCGACCGCATAGAACAGAAGGTGGCCGCCATCGAGCAGCGGCACGGGGAAAAGGTTCAGCAGCCCGATCGAGACCGACAGCACGGCGGCGAGCTGCAGCAGCGGCGCAAAGCCGATGGTGGCGACCTGTCCGGAGATCTGCGCGATCCGCAGCGGCCCGCCGAGCTGATCGGCGGCTTCACGGCCGGCAAAGATGCCGCCGATATAGGCCAGCGTCCGGTCCACCACGAACCAGGTTTCCTTGACGCCCATGCCGAACGCGGTGACTGGATCGACCCGCTCGGTGGTGACTTCGCCCGCCGCGGTCGCCCGGCTGATTCCGAGCACGCCCAGCCGATGCACGTTGCCGAAGCTGTCCTTGACTTCCTTCAGCTCGGGGGTGGCCTTCAACTGCAGCGTGGCATCGCCGCGCTTGACGTTGAAATCGAGCGCCCGGCCGGCTTCGACGCTGACCACGCGCTGCATCTCGGAAAAGTTGCGGATCGCCTTGCCGTCGATCGCCGTGACGACGTCGCCGTTCTGAAAGCCCGCGGTCTCCGCGGCGCTGCCCGGCTGCACCTTGTCGACCCGCGCCGACGTGTTCGGCACGCCAAAGCAGGTGAACAAAAAGGTGAAGATCACGATCGACAGAATGAAATTCGCGATCGGGCCGGCGGCGACGATCGCCGCGCGCGGCCCGACCGGCTTGTGGTGAAAGCTGCCGGCGCGTTCCTCGTCGGTCATTTTGGCGAGCGACTGGCTCGACGGCGTGCTGGCCTCGCTCTCGTCGCCGAAGAATTTGACGTAGCCGCCGAGCGGGATCGCGGAGAGCTTCCAGCGGGTGCCGCTGCGGTCGTTGAAGCCTGCCAGTTCAGGGCCGAAGCCGAGCGAAAAGGTTAACACCTTCACGCCGTTCCAGCGCGCAACGAGGAAATGGCCGAGCTCATGGAAGAAAACGACGATCGTCAGCACGAACAAAAAAGGGATGACGTAACCGATCACGCCATGACTCAACGTATTGAAACTGTTCAGAAACAGATCGGCCATTCAATTCCCCTCGTGCAGAGTGCGAAGACCCTGCCCCCAACTCTCTAGGATGCCTTTGCGGCAATTTGAGGCAAGAGGGTGGCGGCCATTTTTCTCGCATTATGGTCAACGGCGATCGCATCGTCGGCGCAGCTCAACGGCGCGAGATTTCCGGCCCGAATCCAGCCGTTCAAGGTGTCCTCGACCAGCCGCGCGATCGCGCCGAACCGGATCTTCTGGGCGATGAAAGCGGCGACCGCGACCTCGTTGGCGGCGTTGTAGACCGTGGTCGCGCCGCTGCCGGTGCGCAGCGCGTCATAAGCCAGGCGCAGGCCGGGAAAGCGCTCCAGGTCCGGCTCCTCGAAAGTGAGCTGACCGATCCTGGCGAGGTCCAGCCGCGCGGCACGGCCGGGCAACCGATCCGGCCAGCCGAGGCAATGCGCGATCGGAATCCGCATGTCGGGCGCGCCGAGCTGCGCCACCACCGATCGATCCGAGAATTCCACCAGCCCGTGGACGATCGACTGCGGGTGCACCAGCACGTCGATCTCGTCCGGCACGAGGCCGAACAGATAGGCAGCCTCGATCACTTCGAGGCCCTTGTTCATCATCGAGGCGGAATCGATGGTGATCTTCTGGCCCATGCTCCAGTTCGGATGCTTGAGCGCCTGCGCCAGCGTCGCCTGCTCGATCTCGGCGGCAGCCCAGGTCCGGAACGGGCCGCCGGAGGCGGTGATGATCACCCGGATGAGTTCGTGCCGATTGCCCGAACTCAGTGCCTGGAACAGCGCGTTGTGCTCGGAATCCGCCGGCAGGATGCAGGCTTGCGCCTGGAGCGCACGCGCCATGAAGAAATCGCCGGCGCACACCAGGCATTCCTTGTTGGCGAGCGCGACGGTCGCGCCGCGGTCGACCGCGGCGAGCGCGGGCTTGAGCCCGGCGGCGCCGCTGATCGCTGCCATGATCCAGTCCGCCGGACGCTCCGCCGCCTCGATGATCGCGCTCTCACCGGCACCGCAGGCGATCCCGGTGCCGGCCAGAGCGGCGCGCAATTCGCTCAGCAGCGAAGGGTCGGCCACGGCCGCGAAACGCGCGTTGAATTCCCGGGCGAGCCTGGCGAGGCTTTGGACGTTGCCGTTCGCGGTCAACGCCTCGATCCGGTAGCGCTCCGGCGCCGCGCGGATCAGGTCCAGCGTGCTGTCGCCGATCGAGCCGGTGGCGCCGAGAACGCTGATACTGCGGACGCCGGACGCCGCAACGGCGCCGTTTCGCAAGGGAACTGCACTCATTGTTTCACCAAACCATAAGACCGCGCCCGGCGCCATCCACCGCGCCCCGCAAAATCCCGAACAGCGCAGCCACGACAACCGCCGCGACGAAGCCGTCGAGCCGGTCCAGTACTCCGCCGTGGCCCGGTATCAAGCGGCTGGAATCCTTGACGCCGAAGCGCCGCTTCACCGCGGATTCGAATAGGTCGCCGAGTTGCGACACGATCGAAAGAACCGCTGCGAGCACCAGCAAGGGTACGGCTTTGCCGGCGCCGACGCTTGCGAAGACGCCGGCGACGATCAGGCTCGCGACGAAACCGCCGGCGGCGCCCGCCCAGGTTTTTTTCGGGCTGACCCGCGGCCATAATTTCGGCCCGCCGACACCGCGGCCGACAAAATAGCCGCCGATATCGGTCACCCATACGACCAGCAGCACCAGCAGCAGCGCCTGAAAGCCGTATTCGCGATCGAGCCGCAGCAGGATGGCGCCGGCCAGCGCCGCAAAGGCGTAGCCGAACCCTGCGAGCGACCAGCGAAGGTTGGCGCGTTCGCACAGCGCCACCGCAAGCAGCCCGAATGCGAGGGCCGCGACGCCGGCGCCAAGCGCCTGCATCTGCAGCGCGAGGCCCGCCCCGCAAAGCGCGACGCAGCCTGTCACGACCAGCGTGCGGTTATGCGCAGCGCCAGTCACCAGCAGCCATTCGACATAAAGGCCGATCGCCACCAGCGTCACCAACGCCGCCCACGGCCAGCCGCCGATAGAGGCCACGGCGATAGTGCCGGGCGCCAGCACCATCGCGGTGGCGATGCGGATTAGGAGATTGCGCAGGCCGCGGTCATTCGCCGGCGCAGATGCGGGCAAGTCCCCGCTCACCCCGGTCAAGAGCCGGTTTTGGCGGCCAAACCACCGAAACGTCGCTCGCGGCGGCCATATTCGGCAATCGCGCCTTCCAGCGCAGCCTTGTCGAAGTCGGGCCAGTGGATCGGCACGAACACCAGTTCGCTGTAGGCGGCCTGCCACATCAGGAAATTCGACAACCGCTGCTCGCCGCTGGTGCGGATGATGAGGTCGGGATCGGGAATGTCGGGGGCGTCGAGATAGCGGCCAAGCGTGTCGGCGTCAATGCTGGCCGGATCGCGGGTGCCGGACGCAACCTCCTGCGCAAGCCGCAGCGCCGCATTGGCGATTTCCTGGCGCGAACCGTAGTTGAACGCCACCACCAGATTGAGCTGCGTGTTGTGGCGGGTGAGCTCCTGCGCCTCGTCGAGCAGCGCGCAGAGGTCGCGCTCCAGCCCCTGTCGTTCGCCGATCACCCGCACGCGTACGCCGTCGCGATGCAGCGTTGCAAGGTCGTTGCGGATGAAGCGCCGCAGCAGGCCGAACAGATCGCCGATTTCGCTGGCCGGCCGCGACCAGTTCTCCGAACTGAACGAGAAGATCGTCAGATACGAAATGCCGAGATCGTTGGCCGCACGCACCACGCGGCGCAACGCGTCGAC
>CAXUBE010000030.1:0-16907 GCA_964249215.1 uncultured Rhodopseudomonas sp.
GTCTGGTAATCGGCGGCGTCGCGGGCGTCCGGCGCGCGCTTGGAGGCGATGTACGGCGGCAGCGGCGTCACGCCATGTTCGGCGATCGCCTGGTCGAGCGCGGCGCCGTCGAGCGAAAACGCCAGCGTGATCGCGCCGGCGCCGCCTTTCGCCTCGATCCGCGCGTGGAACTCGCCCTTGTCTTCACCGAAGCGGACGACGTCATCGACCGCCAATTTCTTCGCCGGCTTGGCCAGCGCCTGCCAGCGCGATTCATCGAGCCGCTTGACCAGGGTCGCCTCGATGTTCGGCTTGGTCTCGCGGCCGATCCGGCGCCCGCGAAGCTGCGCCGCGATCACCTTGGTGTCGTTGACGACGAGCGCGTCGCCGGCGCGCAGCCATTGCGGCAGTTCGGACACCGCCCGGTCTTCGAGCTTTCGCCCCGGCCGGACCACCAGCATCCGCGCGGAATCACGCGGGCTCGCCGGTCGCAGCGCGATCCGCCCGGCCGGAAGCTCGAAGTCGAACAGATCGGTACGCATCGTTTGATCCGGCCCGCGCGCCGCCGGTCCCAAGCGGGACAGGCAGCAGCGCCGCTCAGGCGGCGTCGAGCGCCATATGCGCCTTGACGATCTTGTCCGGATTTTTCACCGGCTCGCCACGCTTGATCTTGTCGACGTTCTCCATGCCCGCGGTGACCTTGCCCCACACCGTGTATTGGTTGTTGAGGAACGAGGCGTCATCGAAGCAGATGAAGAACTGGCTGTCGCCGGAGTCCGGGCTGGCGGCGCGCGCCATCGAGGTGGTGCCGCGCAGATGCGGCTCCTTGTTGAATTCGGCTTTCAGCTTCTTGCCGGTGCCACCAGTGCCGGTGCCTTGCGGGCAGCCGGTCTGCGCCATGAAACCGTCGATCACGCGATGAAACACGATGCCGTCATAGAAGCCCTCGCGCACCAATTCCTTGATCCGCGCGACGTGGCCCGGCGCGAGGTCGGGCCGCATCTCAATGGTGACCGGGCCTTGCGTGGTTTCGAGGATCAACGTGTTCTCGGTGGCTGCCATGTCAGCACCCTTTCGGTTTGAATGAAGCGGCGCGTTGCGGCGCGCGGATGATTACTTGATATCGGAAGCGACCTGGACCTTGACCATCTTGTCCGGATCGGTGACCTCGCCGCCGCGCGAACCGGGCGGCGCCTTCTTCAGCCTGTCCACCACGTCCATGCCGGAGACGACCTCGCCGACCACGGTGTACTGCCCGTTCAGGCTGGCGCCATCGGCGAACATGAAGAAGAACTGCGAATTCGCGGTGTCGACGCTGTCGCCGCGCCGCGCCATGCCGACGATGCCGCGCTTGAACGGCACCTGGGAGAATTCCTGCTTCAGGTTCGGATATTTCGATCCGCCCGTGCCGTTGAAATTGGCGCCGTCGCCGGTCTGCGCCATGAAGCCGTCCATCACGCGGTGAAACGGCACGTTGTTGTAAAAGCCCTCGCGCGCGAGCTGCTTGATGCGCTCGGCGTGTTTCGGCGCCAGATCGGTGCGCAGCTTGAACACGATGCGGCCCTTGCTGCTGTCGATGACGATGGTGTTCTCCTTGTCGATGCCGGGAGGCAGCGCCTGGGCGAACGCAGAAACCGTAAACAGCAAGGCGGCAACGAAACTGACGATCCGGATCATGAAAACTCCATCTGAGAAAATCGCCGGCTAGCCGGCCAGTTTCGACCTGAGGCTGGCCGCTACCTGAGAGGGCACGAAGGCGGAGACATCGCCGCCCATCGCAGCGATCTGGCGTACCAGTGTGGCGGTGATCGGGCGCACCGCGACCGAGGCCGGAATAAACACGGTCTGCACCGCGGGCGCCATGGTCTGGTTCATGCCGGCGATCTGCATTTCATAGTCCAGATCGGTGCCGTCGCGCAGGCCGCGGATCATGATCGTCGCGCCGGTGGTTTGCGCCGCCGCGATGGTGAGATTGTCGTAGGTGGTGCAATCGAACGCGCAATGCGCGGCGGACGCGACCGGCGCGAACACCGCCTCCACCATCGCCAGCCGCTCCTCGGTCGAGAACAGCGGCTTCTTGCCGGGGTGGACGCCGATCGCGACGATCAAGCGGTCGCACAGCGTCACCGCGTGGCGGACCACGTCGAGATGGCCGTTGGTCACCGGGTCGAACGAACCTGGATAAAGCGCGATGCGGGGCATGGCCGACCTCTAGCCTGCCGACGGCAGGGCCGCAAGCAATCCGGTTCCGCCAAAAAGGCGTCGCGCGGCAGTTTTATTTTCCGCGCCGCCACGGACCTTTTTGCCGGGTCGCGCGTCGTAACTGCAGAACAACGCCGCTGAAATCGTTAACTTTTCTGCTTTGGTGTTTCGTCGTGGTGATGGGCGCGAAACACAATCAACGGGCGAAGAAACCAGTTTCGAGGACGACGAAGACGTCCTGAAACCGGTGCCCGCTACTAAGGCAGCAACGGGAAGCGACAAACCAACCGGGCCGAAACGGCCCAAAATGACAGGGGACCGTCATGATCAAGGCTCTTTCTTTCATCGCCATCGCCGCCTTCATTGCCGCCGCTGCGACAGTGTTGCCTGGCTTTGCCCCCGAGGTCGAAGCCAGCGTGCCGGTCGCGCTCGCCAAGGCCGACCGCCTCGACATCCGCCCGGTGGGTAAGGACTGCTCGCAGCAGGCCTGGCCGAATTTCGAGTCGAACTGCCTGCGCAGCGCGGCCACCAAGACCTCCACAATTCGCGAGGCCCGTCTGGTCACTGCCGAGCGCCGCTAAGAGGTCCACAGAGTTTTACCCGCGCTTCCTCCAAGAGCGCTCTCGAAGGCCCCCGGGATGCCCCCCGGGGGCCTTCCGATTCGCGCGAGTCAGATGCGGTCGCAGCTATCGCTCAGGAGCCGTTGGCCGCGTCGGTCTCCTCGCCGATATGCTCCACCGACACCACATGCTCGTCCTCGGCGGTATCGAACACGATGACCCCCTGCGTGGAGCGGCCGGCGATGCGGATGCCTTCCACCGGGCAGCGGATCAACTGGCCCTTGTCGGTCACCAGCATGATCTGGTCGCTGTCTTCGACCGGGAACGAGGCCACCAGCTTGCCGTTGCGGCCGTTGACCGACATCGCGACGATGCCCTTGCCGCCGCGTCCGGTGGTGCGGTATTCGAACGACGAGGTTCGCTTGCCGTAGCCGTTCTCGCTGATGGTGAGGACGAACTGCTCGGACGCCGACATCTCGACATAGCGCTGTTCGCCGAGTTCGATCGCGCCGAGCGCCTCCTCGCTATCGGCGCCCTCCTCCTCGACCATGCCGCGTTCCTCGGCGCCGCCGCGGCGCACCGCGTTGGCGCGGCGCAGATACGCGGCGCGTTCGTCGGAATCCGCATCCATGTGGCGCAGGATGGTCAGCGAAATCACCGTATCGCCGTCGGCGAGAGACATGCCGCGCACGCCCATCGACGCGCGGCTCTGGAATACGCGCACCTCGGTGACCGGGAAGCGGATGCATTGGCCGCCGGCGGCGGTAAGCAACACGTCGTCGCGTTCGGTGCAGATCTGCACGTCGACGATCGCCTCGCCGTCGTCGAGCTTCATCGCGATGATGCCGGAGCGCCGCACATCGACGAAATCGGAGAGCTTGTTGCGCCGGACCGTGCCGCCGGTGGTGGCGAACATCACGTCGAGGTTGGCCCAGCTCGATTCATCCTCCGGCAGCGGCATGATCGTGGTGATGCGCTCGCCCTGCGCCAGCGGCAGTATGTTGATCATCGCCTTGCCGCGGCCGTTCGGCGGCGCGATCGGCAGACGCCAGACCTTTTCCTTGTAGACCTGGCCGCGCGACGAGAAGAACAGCACCGGCGTGTGGGTCGAGGCCACGAACAGCCGGCTGACGAAATCTTCTTCACGGGTCTGCATGCCGGAGCGGCCCTTGCCGCCGCGGCGCTGCGCGCGATAGGTCGACAGCGGCACGCGCTTGACGTAGCCGGCATGCGACACCGTCACCACCATGTCCTCGCGCTGGATCAGGTCCTCGTCTTCGACCTCGCCTTCGTGCTCGATGATCTGAGTCCTGCGCGGGGTTGCGAATTCGGACTTCACCGCGGCGAGCTCGGTCTTGATGATGCTCTGGACGCGCGCGCGCGAACGCAGGATGTCGAGGTAGTCCGCGATCTCCACCGCGAGCTTGTCGAGCTCTTCGGAGATTTCCTCGCGGCCGAGCGCGGTGAGCCGCTGCAGCCGCAGATCGAGGATGGCCCGCGCCTGCTCGAACGACAGCCGCGCGGTGCCGTCTTCCGCCAGCCGATGCCGCGGATCGTCGATCAGCGTGATCATCGCGGCCACGTCCTTGGCCGGCCAATCGCGGCCCATCAGGGTTTCGCGCGCGGTGTTGGGATCCGGCGAACTGCGGATCACGCGGATCACTTCATCGATATTCGCGACCGCGATGGCGAGACCGACCAGGACATGGGCGCGGTCGCGCGCCTTGTTCAACAGATACTTGGTGCGGCGGGTGACGACCTGCTCGCGGAAGGCGATGAACAGCGTCAGCAGGTCCTTCAGGTTCATCACCTGCGGCCGCCCGGCGTCGAGCGCGACCACGTTGGCGCCGAAGTTCGTCTGCAGCGGCGTGAAGCGGTAGAGCTGGTTCAGCACCACGTCGGGCACCGCGTCGCGGCGTAGTTCGACGACGACGCGAAAACCGTCGCGATCGGATTCGTCGCGCAGGTCGGAGATGCCCTCGATCTTCTTTTCGCGCACCAGTTCGGCGATGCGCTCGACCATGGTGGCCTTGTTCACCTGATACGGAATTTCCGAGACGATGATCGCTTCGCGGTCCTTGCGGGCCGCTTCGATCGACACCTTGCCGCGCATCACGATCGAGCCGCGGCCGAGGTGGTACGCGGCACGAATGCCTTGCCTGCCGAGGATGATGCCGCCGGTCGGAAAGTCCGGACCCGGAATGATGTTGATCAGATCGTCGATGCCGAGCGCCGGATCGTCGATCAGCGCGATGCAGGCGTCGATCACCTCGCCGAGATTATGCGGCGGAATATTCGTCGCCATCCCGACGGCGATGCCGCCGGCGCCGTTGACGAGCAGATTGGGAAACTTCGCCGGCAGCACCCGCGGTTCGCGCTCGGAGCTGTCGTAGTTGTCCTGAAAGTCGACCGTGTCCTTGTCGATGTCGTCGATCAGCGCCTGCGCGATCTTGGTGAGACGCGATTCGGTGTAGCGCATCGCCGCCGGCATGTCGCCGTCGACCGATCCGAAATTGCCCTGACCATCGATCAGCGGCACGCGCATCGAAAAATCCTGCGCCATGCGGACCAGCGCGTCGTACACCGACTGATCGCCGTGCGGATGATACTTGCCGATCACGTCGCCGACGGTGCGCGCCGACTTGCGGTAGGGCTTATTCCACTCGAAGCCGTTCTCGTACATCGCATAGAGAATGCGCCGGTGCACCGGCTTCAGGCCGTCGCGCGCGTCGGGCAGCGCGCGCGCCACGATCACGCTCATCGCGTAGTCGAGATACGAGCGTTTCATCTCGTCGAGGATGGAAACGGGACGCGTATCCGAGGGCGCCGGCGGCTCGCCGGACTTGTCATGATCGGGTTCGGACAAAGGAGGATTCCGGTTGGATTCGGCTCGGAATCATATAGCGCAACGGGGTTTTGGCGACCACCCCAAAACCACCGCGGAAAGTGGTTTTCCTTTCATTTTTCCAGACACTTAACCCGGCCGATCCACCGGCTGCGGCAAACCTCGGGCAGGGCTGCGGCAAACCGGCGGCACGTCTCTTACGGGTGGCCGAACACCACCTGATGCATGATCCGTCCCGGCACAAAGGTGAACAGCCCCGCGATCACCAGCGCGCCGGCGAAAATCGAGATCATGGTGACGGCGTGACCGCGGACATTGTGCCGCCGCGCCGCCACCGCGCCGGCGATCAGCAGCAGCGGGGTCAGCACCGACAGGATGTGGATCGGACTCCAGGTCCGCCACAGCCGATAGCTGCGGCCGTGGATGAAAAACGACGAGAAGCTGATCGCCAGCAGCAGCAGCACCCAGACCCAGCCGATCGTGCGATGCGGCAGCGTGCCCTTGGGTGCCGCGAGTTGCACGACGCCGAGCGCGAAGGCGGTCATCGCGGCAAAGGCATGGAATTGGATTAAGGGGTCGGCACGCAGCAGCGGTTCGAACGACATGGCGTTATCCCGGCATCGCCTTCATGGATGAACTCGGCGATCGACCGCCTCAATACGGGTGCGCGGTGGCCTTGAAGCGGTCGACCACGACGTCGCGCCTGGTCTCATCGACCCGCACCGTCATCAGGAACTGGCCGTCCTGCAGATCCTTGCGCAGCACCTCGGCGTTGCGGTGCAGCCAGCTCACGCCGGCGCCGTCGGAGGCGTCGATCGACAGATCGAGCGTGATCCGCGCCTCGGCGAGGCGGTCCTCGATGGCGGCGAGCAGTTGCGGCAGCCCGTCGCCGGTGACGGCGGATACCAGCAGGCACGGATGCTCTCCGGGGCGGCGCGCGGCGATGTTGCGCAGGTTGTCGCGTTCGGCCGGCGCGAAGCGGTCGATCTTGTTCCAGACTTCGAGGATGCGCACGCCGGCGTCGGTATCGATGCCGAGCTGGCGCAGCACCGCGTCGACGTCGCGCTGCTGCGCCTCGGCGTCCTCGTGGGCGATGTCGCGGACGTGCAGGATCAGGTCCGCCTGCAGCACCTCTTCCAGCGTGGCGCGGAACGCGGCCACCAATTGCGTCGGCAGGCTGGAGATGAAGCCCACGGTATCCGACAGCATCGCCTTGCCGCCATGCGGCAGCGCCAGCGCGCGCAGCGTCGGATCGAGCGTCGCAAACAGCATGTCGGCGGCCTGCACGTCCGAGCGGGTCAGGCGGTTGAACAGCGTCGACTTGCCGGCATTGGTGTAGCCGACCAGCGCGACGACGCGATACGGCACCCGCTGCCGGCCGGCGCGATGCAGCCGCCGCGTGCCCTGCACTTTCCCGATCTCGTTCTCGATCCGGGTGATGCGGTCGCCGATCAGCCGCCGGTCGGCCTCGATCTGGGTTTCGCCGGGGCCGCCCATAAATCCGAAGCCGCCGCGCTGCCGCTCCAGATGAGTCCAGGAGCGCACCAGGCGGCTGCGCTGGTAGTTGAGATGCGCGAGCTCGACCTGCAGCGCGCCCTCCTTGGTCTTGGCGCGGCGGCCGAAGATTTCAAGGATCAGCCCGGTGCGGTCGAGCACCTTGGTCGTCCAGGCCTTTTCCAGGTTGCGCTGCTGGATCGGCGACAGCGCGCAATCCATCACCACGAGGTCGGCCTCGTTCGCCTTGATGACGGCGACGATCTCCTCGACCTTGCCCTTGCCGAGATAGGTCGCAGGACGGATCTGGCCGATCGGCGCCAGCACCGCGGCGGCGACTTCGAGATCGATCGCCATCGCCAGCCCGACCGCTTCGTCGAGCCGCGCGTCGGAGCCGCGCGCCGCAGGACTGTCAAGCGCCTCCGGGTCGCCCCGGCGCGCGCGCAGATACGGCCCGACGACGACGACGCGTCCGGTCTGCCCGCTGTGCCCCGACCGCGGCCGGTCGGTGCTTGCGTCGAAGGTCCGGGGTTCCAATCAGGTCGCGCTCAAGCTGGGGCATCCTCGCCGCCTTCGAACAACTGGATTGGCGCGCCGGGCATGATGGTGGAGATCGCGTGCTTATACACCAGTTGCGAATGGCCGTCGCGCCGCAACAGCAGGCAGAAATTGTCGAACCAGGTCACGATACCCTGCAGCTTGACGCCGTTGACGAGGAAGATCGTGAGCGGCGTCTTGGTCTTGCGAACGTGATTGAGGAAGGTGTCCTGAAGGTTTTGTGCGCGGTCTGCCGCCATTTTCTTATCCCGCTCTTTGTTTTGGCCTGGCCGGCCTGCGGCTCTTGCTAAACCGTCATTCCGGCTGTCGGCTTCCTCAAGATCCCCCTCGCGGAAGCGTGACCGCGCGATTAGACGGCAGGCGCGGTTTTTAGGCAAGCCGGATGGCGCACAAGCCGTTGCCGCTCGGCAACAGCTTCAGGAAAACGCCGAAAACCGATGAAATTGCTTGCGCAAACGCAACGCCACGCTGCCGGGTTTGCCCTCGCCCACCGGCCGCCCGTCGATCGCGACGACAGGCATCACGACCTGGCTGGACGCGGTGACGAACGCCTCGGCGGCCTCGGCCGCTTCGCGCACCGTGAACGGCCGCTCCTCGAACCCGACCTGCAACGCCGCCAGCGTGTCCATCAGCACGGCGCGGGTGATGCCGGCGAGAATTCCGAAGTCCGCCGGGCGCGTCACCACGCGGCCCTCTTTCGTGACGATCCAGGCATTGCTGGACGCGCCTTCGGTGACGAAGCCGTCGCCGTCGACGTACCAGGCCTCGTAGGCGCCGGCCTCGCGCGCCGCCTGCTTGGCGAGCACGTTGGGCAGCAGCGATATCGACTTGATGTCGACCCGCGGCCAGCGGTTATCCGGCATGGTGACGACCTTGATGCCGCGCGCCGCGCTGTGCTCGCCTCGCGCCAAGCCGATGGTGCGCGCCGTGACCACCACGCTCGGCGGTACCGGATGCAGCGGAAAGGCGTGATCGCGCCGCGCCACGCCGCGGCTGATCTGCAGATACACGATCCCGTAGGCGACGCGGTTGCGGCGGACGACCTCGTGCAGCACCACCTGCAACGCGGCGAGCGGCATCGGCAGCGCGATCCGCAATTCGCCGAGCGAGCGCTGCAGCCGCGCCAGATGCCGCGGCATGTCGACGATGCTGCCGCCGCGCACCTCGCAGACCTCGTAGACGCCGTCGGCAAACTGATAGCCACGGTCCTCGATGTTCACGCAGGCGTCGCGCATGTCCTGGTAGCGGCCGTTCACATAGGCGATGCGGGCCATGCGGAATTCCGATCAGCGGTTTCGGACGACAGGGTTCAGCCGACGCCGAGCGCCTTCAGCTTGCGGTGCAGCGCGGAGCGCTCCATCCCGACGAATTCGGCGGTGCGCGAGATGTTGCCGGAGAAGCGGCTGATCTGCGCGATCAGGTAGTCGCGCTCGAACACCTCGCGCGCCTCGCGCAGCGGCAGCCCCATGATGTGCTCGCCATTGTTGCCGGTGGGCATGGTCGGCACCATCGAGCCCACGTCCTGCGGCAGCATGTCGGCGGTGATGATGACTTCCGGGCCGCCGCCTGCGAGGATCATCACGCGCTCGACGTTGTTGCGCAGTTGCCGGACGTTGCCCGGCCAGACATGCGATTGCAGCACCGCCATCGCGTCCTGCCCGATCTGCCGCTTCGGCAGTCCGGTGGCCTGCGATATCTGCTCCATGAAGTAATCGATCAGTTCGGGAATGTCCTCGCGCCGCTCGGACAGCGGCGGCACCCTGATCGGCACCACCGAGAGACGATGATAAAGGTCCTCGCGGAAGCGGCCCGCGGCGATCTCCTCCTCGAGATTGCGCGCGGTCGAGGAGATGATGCGGACGTCGACATTGACCCTGGCGGTGCCGCCCGAGCGCTGGAAGGTCTGATCGACCAGCACGCGCAGGATCTTGTTCTGGGTCTCGCGCGGCATGTCGCCGATCTCGTCGATGAACAGCGTGCCGCCATGCGCCTCCTCCAGCGCGCCGGCCTTGCGCGGCTGTTCGCCGTTGGACTGCTCGATGCCGAACAGTTCGACCTCCATCCGCTCCGGCGTGATCGCCGCGGCGTTGATGACGACGAACGGCCCTTCGGTGCGGTTCGACGCGTTGTGCAGCGTGCGCGCCGCCAGCTCCTTGCCGGCGCCGGAAGGCCCGACGATCAGGATGCGGCTGTTGGCCTTGGCGGCGCGGTCGATGGTCTGGCGCAACTGGTTCATGCACGCCGAGCGGCCCATCAGCGTGCTCGCGGACGGCGCCTGCTGCTTCAGCTCCTTGACCTCGCGTTTCAGCCGCGAGGTTTCGAGCGCGCGGGTCGCCACCAGGATCAGGCGGTCGGACTTGAACGGCTTCTCGATGAAGTCGTAGGCGCCGCGCTTGATCGCGGCGACCGCGGTCTCGATATTGCCGTGGCCCGAGATCATCACCACCGGCAGTTCGGCGTTGTCGCGCTTGACCTGCTCCAGCAGTTGCAGGCCGTCGAGCTTGCTGCCCTGCAGCCAGATGTCGAGGAAGACGAGGTTCGGGCGGCGGTTGGAAATTTCGGTCAGCGCGCTGTCGCTGTCCCGCGCGGTGCGCGTGGTGAAGCCCTCGTCGTCGAGAATGCCGGCGACGAGATCGCGAATGTCGGCCTCGTCGTCGACGATCAGAATGTCACTTGCCATGGGATCGCGCCTGTCGTTTCAACCGCTGCTAGCAGCTTCTATTTTTGATTCGTGGTCGGGCTGCGGTTTAGGTTCATGGCTCTCGGCCGCGGCGGGCGCCTGTCCGGAGATCGCGAACCGCAACCGCATCCATGCGCCGCGCGCGCCGGGCCTGATGTCGGACGCGTCGTTGAGTTCGATGCGCCCGCCATGGTCGACCAATACGCGCCCGACGATGGCAAGACCAAGGCCGGTGCCTTTCTCCCGCGTCGTCACGTAGGGCTCCAGCAGGCGCGAGCGGCTGACCTTCGGCAGCCCGATGCCGTTGTCGATCACGTCGATGACGATATCGTCACGGTCGCGCGCGGCGACCACCTCGATGCGGCCCTTGCCGAGTTCGGCGGGCGGCACCGCCTCGATCGCCTCGGTGGCGTTCTTGATGATGTTGGTCAAGGCCTGCGAGATCAGCCGGCGGTCGAACCGCGCGCGCATCGGCTCTTCCCTGATATCGGCTGCGATGTCGATGTCCGGATGTCCCACCCGCATCAGGAACACGGCCTGACGCACGGTGTCGGCGACGTCCTCGCCTTCGATCACCGGCTTCGGCATCCGCGCGAAGCGCGAGAATTCGTCGACCATGCGGCGGATGTCGTCGACCTGCCGCACGATGGTGTCGGTGCATTGTTCGAAGATGCCCTTGTCCTCGACGATCACCTTGCCGAACTTGCGCTTGATGCGTTCGGCCGAAAGCTGGATCGGCGTCAGCGGGTTCTTGATTTCGTGCGCGATGCGCCGCGCGACGTCGGCCCATGCCGAGGTGCGCTGCGCCGACACCAATTCGGTGATGTCGTCGAGCGTAATGATGTAGCTGTCCTGCGAATGGGTGGTCTGTTCGGCGCTGATGCGCACCGACAGATTGCGCTCGCGCGCGTCGCGCGTGATGCTGATCTGGCCCTGCACCAGCCGCTGCGTCCCCTCGCGCGCGCTCTTCATCATCTCGTCGAGTTCGGGGATCACTTCCGACAGCGGATGGCCGAGCGTCTCCTGCTCGGAATGCCCGAGCAGCTTTTCCGCCGAGCGGTTCAGGATGCCGATGCTGCCGGAGCCGTCGACGCCGACAATGCCGGCGCTGGCGCTCGAGAGCACCGCCTCGATGAAACGGCGGCGGCTGTCGATCACCTCACTGGCGCTGACCAGTTCGTTGCGCTGGGTGCGCAGTTCCTGGGTCATGGTGTTGAAGGTCTCGCCGAGCTGCGCGAGGTCGCCTTCGGACTTGAACACCGGCACCTGCACGTGCAGGTCGCCGGTCGAGACCAAGTTGGCCGCGCCCATCAAGCGCCGGATCGGCGCGACCAGCCAATTGGCGAAATTGAGCCCGATCAGCACCGAGGACATCAGCACCGTCAGCGCGATCACCGTGAACATCAGCGCGAAGGCGACCTGCACGCCCAGCCTGCGCGATTCCACCTCGGCATATTCGGCGACGCTGGCCTGGGTCTGGCGCAGTTGCGCGACCACGCGCGGATCGAGCAGGCGCGCGACATAGAGGAAGGTGTCTTCGAAGGCGCGCAGCCGGATCACCGCGGCGACGTAATTGGCCTCGATGAACACCGCGATCTGCGGCTCGGTTTCCTCGACATTGCTGAGGAATTCCGCGGCCGGGACGTCGAAATCGCGGGTGATCCCGGTCTGCGCCGACACCAGGATGTTGCGCTCGGCGTCGATCAGCATCGCGCCGGGCAGGTTGCGCGACGCGGCACTCGCCGTCAGCAGTTCGAGAAACGATTGCCGGTCCTGATCGAACAGCGGTCGCGCATGCGCGATGTCGTTGGCCATGCCGAGAATGTCGCCGCGGATCAGTTGCGCGTGCTCGTGCAGATAGGCGTTGGCGACGATCAGCGAGTTCTGGATCACCTCTCGGGTCGGACCCGAGAACAGCCGGTCGAGGCCGCGGTCGATGGTGACGTTGGCGACGAACGACACCAGCACCGCCGGGATCACGGCGATCACCGAGAACAGGCTGACGATCTGGACATGCAGCCGCGCGGCGGCGCGGCCGCGGCGCCGCGCCTGCACCACCGTCCAGACCTCGCGGACGATGATCATCACCAGCAGCAGCACGGTGGCGGCATTGATCAGCAAAAAGGTGACGACGATTTCCCGGGTCGGCGCGATCGGCGTCAGCCCGGTCAGCACGACGAAGGTCAGAAAGGCGGAAATCAGCGCCAGCGCGACGGCCAGCGGCGCCAGCCATCTGCGCAGCCGGCCCGCGCGCGGCTCGGCGATCGACGCGTCAAAATGGGGAGCCGACGTTTCTGCGCTGGTCATGCTGGCGATGCGTGAGGTTGAACCTTCGCGCGAGACTTAGCCCGCCGAGTGGTGCATTCCTACAACATTGTTGCCCAATTACGACAATTCCGCGGCACTTACCTCCCGGCCGCGTGCCGCGCCGGCATGCAGGACGCTTACCCGCCGGTGCGGTAGACCTGGATGTCGAGGTCGCGGATTTTCTTGCGCAGGGTGTTGCGGTTGAGGCCAAGCAGGTCGGCCGCGCGGATCTGGTTGCCTCGGGTGGCCGCGAGCGCCGCGGTCAGCAGCGGCACTTCGATTTCACGCAGGATGCGGTGATACAGCCCCGGCGGCGGCACGCCGTTGGGAAAGCCGGAAAAATGCGTCGACAGATACATCTCGACCGCGCCGCCGAGATTGTCGACGCCGTGCTGCGCGCTGCCGCTCGAGACCACCGCCGGCGGCGCCAGTTCGCCGTCGATCACCGAGCCGGTGATGACGTCCTGAGGGTACAGCGCGGCAAGCCTCCGGGCGAGGTTTTCCAGTTCGCGGACGTTGCCGGGCCAGCGATGCTGCTTGAGGCGCTCGAGCGCGGCCTGGTCCAGTTTCTTCGCCGGCAGGCCGTCCTTTTCCGCCAGGCTGAAGAAGTGCCGCACCAGGTCCGGCAGGTCCTCGATGTGTTCGCGCAGCGGCGGCAGCCGCAGCGGCACCACGTTGAGGCGGAAGAACAGGTCCTCGCGAAACAGGCCCTGCTGGATCAGGATCCGCAGGTCCTTGTTGCTGGCGGCGACGATGCGCACGTCGGTCTTGATCGGGGTGCGGCCGCCGACGGTGGTGTATTCGCCCTGCTGCAGCACGCGCAGCAGCCTTGTCTGCGCCTCCATCGGCATGTCGCCGATCTCGTCGAGGAACAGCGTGCCGCCCTCGGCCTGCTCGAAGCGGCCCGAGGCGCGGGTATTGGCGCCGGTGAAGGCGCCGCGCTCGTGGCCGAACAATTCCGATTCGATCAGGTCGCGCGGGATCGCCGCCATGTTGACCGCCACGAACGGGCCGTTGCGGCGCTTGCCGTAATCGTGCAGCGCGCGCGCGACCAGTTCCTTGCCGGTGCCGGATTCGCCGGAGATCATCACCGTGAGGTCGGTCTGCATCAGCCGCGCCAGCACGCGGTAGATTTCCTGCATCGCCGGCGAGCGGCCGACCAGCGGGATCGAATCGAATTCCGCCTCGTCGCTGTGGCTCGCCGCGCGCTCCTTCGGCTCGGCCAGCGCGCGGCCCACGATCGCGATCAATTCCTTCAGGTCGAACGGCTTCGGCAGATATTCGTAGGCGCCCTTCTCCGAGGCGCGGATCGCCGTCATGAAGGTGTTCTGCGCGCTCATCACGATGACCGGCAGGTTCGGCCGCATCTTCTTGATCCGCGGCAACAGGTCGAACGCGTTCTCGTCCGGCATCACCACGTCGGTGATCACGAGATCGCCCTCGCCCTGGCTGACCCAGCGCCACAGCGTCGCCGCGTTGCCGGTCAGACGCACTTCGTATCCGGCGCGCGACAGCGCCTGATTGAGCACCGTCCTGATCGCGGTGTCGTCGTCGGCGACAAGAATGCTACCTGCGGGCATCGTTGATCCTCATCTTGCGTCCTGCGAGGCAGCGGACGACGCGGCCGGCGGGTTGTCGCCGACGGCCTGGTTGTAGTTCTTGGCGGTGTTGAACATCGGGAGCAGCACGCGAAAGACGGTTTTGCGCGGCTGCGATTCGCATTCGATGATGCCGCCATGATCGCCGACGATCTTGGCGACCAGCGCAAGGCCAAGCCCGCTGCCGGATGCCTTGGTGGTGACGAAGGGATCGAACAGATTGGGCAGCAGGTCCTCCGGCACGCCCGAGCCGTTGTCCTTGACGCAGAATTCCAGCGGCAGCGACACCCGCGATTTCTTGCCCGGCACCGACAGCCGCACGCCGGGACGGAACGCCGTGGTGAGCTGGATTTCGCCGTCGCTGCCCATGTCGACCACAGCCTCGGCGGCGTTCTTCACGAGGTTGAGGAACACCTGGATCAGTTGGTCCTGATTGGCGAGCACCGGCGGCAGCGACGGATCGTAGTCCTCGACGAACTTGATGTTGCGCGCAAAGCCGGACTGCGCGAGCCGCTTGACGTGGTCGAGCACCGAATGAATGTTGACGGGGCCGCGCGCCACCGGGCGGTCGTCGCCGAACACTTCCATGCGGTCGACCAGCGTCACGATGCGGTCGGCCTCGTCGCAGATCAGCCGCGTCAGCATGCGGTCCTCGGACGACGCCGCCTGCTCCAGCAATTGCGCCGCGCCGCGAATCCCCGACAGCGGGTTCTTGATTTCATGCGCGAGCATCGCCGCGAGCGCGATCACCGAGCGCGCGGCGCTGCGGTGGGTGAGCTGGCGGTCCATCTTGTCGGCGATGGTGCGTTCCTGCAGCATCACCACGATATGGCCGGGCCGCTCGGTAAGCGGCGCGACGTGCAGATCGACCTGACGGTCGCCGCCGATCCGCGGCGTGCCGAGATCGACCTTGTACTCGTTGACCGGCGAGCCGCTGCTGCGGACCTGATCGATCAGCGCCAGCAGCGGGCTGCCGAACGGCACCAGTTCGGTCAGCGATTGACGGCGCAGGAATTGCGTCGAGATTTCGAAGAACGATTCCGCCGCCATGTTGGCGTCGACGATCTTGCCGTCCGGCGCGATCAGCAGCACCGGATTGGGCAGCGCGTTCAGGATGGCGTCGCTGTCGGACGGCGGCGGACGACGGGTTTCTGCGACGGCGCTCATGCGGCGGCACTCCAGGTGAAATCGTCGAACGCTTCGCGGAGAGACCGGTGAACGCACGACGGATCGTCGGCGGTCAGGATGCGCCTGCGCCAGCCCTGCAACGCCGCGGCCGGCGCGTGGCTCGCGGACGCCGCGACATCGAGCGCCCAGCCGAGATGCTTGCGGGCATGGCGAAGCCCGATCCGCACGCCGTACAGCGAAAGGATGTCGTCATACAGCGTGCGCAGATAGCCGAGTTGATCGGCCAGCGCCGGCGCGCGCTCGATCACTCCGCCCGCAAGCCGTCGTCCGATCTGCCCCGGCAGCCACGGCCGGCCCTGCGCGCCGCGCCCGATCATCACCGCGTCGGCGCCGGAGGCATCCAGCGCCGCGACCGCCTCGTCGAACGCGGTGATGTCGCCGTTGCCGACCAGCGGGACGGTCACGACCTCCCTCCCCGCGCGGATGGCGCGCCAGTCGGCGCTGCCCTTGTAGAACTGGCAGCGGGTGCGGCCGTGCACCGAGATCATCTGCACGCCGGCCGCCTGCGCGCGGCGCGCGAGCTCCGGCGCGTTGATCGACGCGTCGTCCCAGCCCATGCGCATCTTCAGCGTCACCGGAATCCGCACCGCGGCGATGGTGGCCTCAATCAAGGTCATGGCGTGGTCGAGATCGCGCATCAGCGCCGAGCCGGACTGGCCGCCGGTGACGTGCCGCGCCGGGCAGCCCATGTTGAGATCGATGATGTCGGCGCCGCCCGCCTCCGCGATCCGCGCGCCTTCCGCCATCCAGCGCGCCGCGCAGCCCGCAAGCTGCACCACATGCGCGCCCTCGCCGCCGACATCGCAGCGGCGCACCGACATCGCGCGGCCGCGCGCGAGGTCTTCGCCGGCGGTCATCTCCGACACCACGAGGCCGGCGCCAAGCGTCGCCGCCTGCCGACGAAACGGCGCATCGGTGATGCCCGACATCGGCGCGAGGATCGCGCGATTGACGATATCGATGTTGCCAATCCTGAATGGCATCGAACCTGATACTCGCGGGCCGTCCTGCTTATTCTCTAGCCACGGCAGCTCCGGCGCGACCTGAGCACATTTGTTAAGCATGGTCCATTCCTGCCTACACTTTAGCCAATTTCGTTGCCCTTGCAAGTTCATTGCAGCAATCCTCCCTAGCATAGGACGAAGAACGGCTCTGACTTCGCGCCCGGGCGTGGTAAGGGCTGCCGCCGCAGAATGCATCGATCGTCCGGACTGTTCAGCGATGGCCTATCAGAAACGCACCGCCGCCATCATCGTTGCCGCCGGCCGCGGCCTGCGCGCCGGTGCGGGCGGCCCGAAACAGTATCGGATGCTGGGCGGCCGCTCGGTCGTTGCGCGGGCAATGGAGCCTTTTTGCATACATCCGGCGGTTTTTGCCGTGCAACCCGTCACCAATCCCGCCGATGCCGCGATATTCGACCAGGCCGCGGCGGGTTTGCGCTATCGGCACGCGGTCGGCGGCGGCGCGACGCGGCAGGCCTCTGTGCGCGCCGGGCT
>CAXUBE010000031.1:0-2571 GCA_964249215.1 uncultured Rhodopseudomonas sp.
GACCCTCTTCGAGGTCGTCCGGGTTTGACGGGTCGTTGATCGAGGTGTAGCCGGCGACGAACACCCAGGCGCAGCAGATCAGCAGGAACGCCACCAGCGGCGACTTGGTGGCCTGCAGCGCGGTGAGGATCGGGATCGTCGAGAGCGTGCCGGCCACGCCGAAGAAGATCAGCAGCGGTTTGCGGCCGATGCGGTCCGACAGCGCGCCATAGAGCGGCTGCAGCAGCGTCGCGAACACCAGCGAGCCGAAGATCACGAAGGTGGTCTGGTCTTCGTTGAGCCCGACCGACAGCTTGACGAAGGTCTGCATGTAGGTGGTGAAGGTGTAGAATGCCGCGGTGCCGCCGGCGGTCAGGCCGACCACCAGCAGCAATTCGCGCGGATATTGCAGCAGGCCCTTTTGCAGCGACACCGGCGCAGCGCCGATGCTGCGCGCTTGACGCGCTGCGACAAAGGCGTCCGTCTCGTGCAGGCTGCGCCGCATCACCGCGGCGAACACCGCGAGCAGCGCGCCGATCACGAACGGAATCCGCCAGCCCCAATCCTTCAATTCCTGCGACGTGAGAAACACCTTCTGCAGAAGCAGAAGCACGATGATTGCGGTGAGCTGGCCGCCGATCAGCGTGACGTATTGGAAGCTCGAATAGAACCCGCGATGCCTGGCGTCGGCGACCTCGCTGAGATAAGTGGCGCTGGCGCCGTATTCGCCGCCGAGGCTGAGCCCCTCGATCATTCGCGCCAGCGCCAGGATGGCGGGCGCGGCGATGCCGATGCTGGCATAGGTCGGCGTCACCGCGATGATCAGCGAGCCGAAGCACATGCAGGTCACCGACAGCGTCAGCGACAAGCGCCGTCCGTAGCGGTCGGCGATGTAGCCGAACAGCCAGCCGCCGAGCGGCCGCATCAGGAAGGTCGCCGCGAACAACACCGCGGCGTTGAGCTGCTGCACCACCGGGTCGCCTTGCGGGAAAAACGCCGGCGCGAAATAAAGCGCGAACGCCGTGTAGGCGTAGAAGTCGTACCATTCGACGAGATTGCCGATCGAGCCGATCAGGATCGCCTTGACGCGGCGTTCGACGTCGCTGAGCACCAGCCTGTCGCCGGTCGGGTCGCTTGCGCCAAGCTCGGTCACGGACACCTCCCATCGGATTTCTTACCCTTCGGGAATATCCTCGGCGGCGAAGGAGTCAACGCCTATCGGCGATGCATCTGGCTTGCGGCCGGGCGCACCGGCATCGCATGCTGTTGCCAACTCGAGTCAACGCGCCGGGCGGGGATCGATCGGCGTGCTGCCCGCCAGCCCGAGGATGTTCTCCAGCACGGCGGCGCCGGCGAACAACGCGGCTTCGCCGCGCGGCGGGCCGACCATCTGCAAGCCGACCGGCAGGCCGGTCGCCGTGAACCCGCAGGGCAACGACAGCGCCGGGCAACAGACCAGCGTGATGGCGTAGACGATCGCAAGCCATTCGACATAATTGGCGAAGCTCTTGCCGGCGCATTCGGCGACGTAGCGGTGCTCGATCGGGTAGGGCGACACGATGGTCGCCGGGCACAGCAGCAGATCGTAGCTTCGGAAGAATTCGAGCGCGCGATTGGTCATGGCGACGCGCTGGGCCTGCGCGCGTTCGAGATCGGCCATCGTCAGCTTGAGGCCTTGCTCGATGTTCCAGACCACCTCAGGCTTCAGCAGTTGGCGCTTGTCGCGCAGCAGGGCGGCCTTGGTCAACGCGTAATCATGGGCGCGCAGCACGTGAAAGCAGTCATGGGCTTCGCGCAGATCGGGATGCGCCTCCTCGACGAGGACGCCGGCTTCGGCAAAACGCTGCGCCGCGTTGCGCGTGATCGCGGCGACGTCCGGATCGACCGGGGTGATGCCGAGGTCTTGCGAATAGGCGACGCGCAGCGGCTTGTAGCCGGAACGCGCCGCCGCTAGAAACGAACCGGGCAGCCGCGGCAACGACAGCGGATCGGACGCCTCGTCGCCGCTCATGGCGTCGAGCATGAGCGCCAGGTCGGACACGTTGCGCGCCATCGGGCCGTCGACGCTGATGGTGCGATCGACCTGCGCGCCCATGCTATGGGCGACGCGGCCGATGCTCGCCCGCAGTCCGACCACGCCGCAGAAGCTCGCGGGATTGCGTAGCGAACCGCCGATGTCGGTGCCATGCGCGAGCCACGCGGTGCCGCTGGCGAGTGCCGCCGCGGCACCTCCGGAAGAGCCCGCGGCGGACCGCGACAGGTCCCAGGGGTTGCGGGTCGCGCCGAACACCTCGTTGAAGGTGTTGGCGCCGGCGCCGAATTCCGGCGTGTTGGATTTTGCGTAGATCAGCGCGCCGGCGGACTCCAGATGCTCGACCACGATGTTGGAGCGGGTGGGGACGTGATCCTTGAAGATCGGCGAGCCTTGCGTGGTACGCACGCCTTCGACCGAGGTGAGGTCCTTGATCGGCACCGGCATGCCGGCCAGCAACCCGCGCCGGCCGAGCGGCTTTTGCATCAGCCGTTTCGCGCGATCGCGGGCGCGGTCGAAGCACAGCGTCGGCAGCGCGTTGACGGCGCCGTCGACCTCGG
>CAXUBE010000031.1:2581-16689 GCA_964249215.1 uncultured Rhodopseudomonas sp.
CCTCGGCGATGCGGGCCTCCAGCGCGTCGAGCAGATCGAGCGGCGTGACGTCGCCGGCATTGAGTCTCTCAACCAGCGCGCAGGCGGTCGCCTTGATCAGGGTTTGGTCGGCCACGCGTTGCTCCCGCTCGATATGATTTGCCGCGTGGTTATTTCGGCCATCGGTCACGCGACGAGGTCAACCCCATCCCGCGCTGATCCCGCCGTCAACCGTGAAGATCACGCCCGACGTATAACCGGAGCGGTCCGAGGCGAGATACGCCATCAAGTCGCCGATCTCGCGGGGATGCGCCGGGCGGCCGAGCGGAAGTCCCTGCTGCAATTCGCGGTAGCGATTCTCGTCGCCGAACAGGTTCCTGGCGCGGGTCTTCATCAGCGTGACATGGCGATCGGTGCCGACGGGTCCGGGATTGACGCCGATCACGCGGATATTGTCGGCCAGGCTTTTGCTGCCGAGCGCGCGCGTGAAGGCCATCAGCGCGGCGTTGCCGGCGCTGCCGCAGATATAATTGGCATCGAATTTCTCGCCGGCGGCGCCGATGTCGTTGATGACGACGCCGTGGCCGCGCGCTTTCATCTGCGCATAAATCAGCCGCGTCAGATTGATGAAACCGAACACCTTCAATTCCCAGGCGTGCCGCCAGGTCGGCTCGTCGATCCTGTCGATCGAACCGCCGGGAATATCGCCGGCATTGTTCACCAGGACATCGACGTCGGTCGCTGCGGCGGCCAGTGCGGCGATATCCTGCGGCCTGCGCAGATCGGTGACGATGGTCGCGACGTCGATCTGGCGGCTGCCGCGCAGGCGGTCGGCGAGCGCCGTCAGCAGATCCGCACTGCGGGCGGCGAGCAGCAGATGGCAGCCTTCCTCGGCGAAAGCTTCCGCCGCCGCGGCGCCGATGCCTTTCGAGGCGCCGGTGATGAGAACGCGCTTGCCGCGCAGATGCAGGTCCATGACTATTGCTCCGGATAGAGAAGTGTCGTCATTGCGAGGAGCGAAGCGACGAAGCAATCCAGTTCTTGCCTCGCGGCTCCGGATTGCTTCGCTTCGCTCTCAACGACGCAGCGAAGTTCGTTACTTCACAAATATCCCTCGCCGGCCTCGGCGGCGAAGCGCGCGGGATCGCCTTCCCACACGATGCGCGCGTGCTCCAGCACATAGACGCGGTCGGCATGCGGCAACGCGAAGGTGACGTTCTGCTCGCCCAGCAGGACGGTGATGTCGGTGGTCTGGCGCAGCTTCTCCAGCGCCTTCGACAGCGTCTCCAGGATCACCGGGGCGAGCCCCAGCGTCGGCTCGTCGAGGATCAGAAGCTTCGGCTGCATCATCAGCGCGCGGCCGATCGCCAGCATCTGCTGCTCGCCGCCGCTCAGCGTCTGCGCCATCTGGCTCTGGCGTTCCTTCAGGATCGGAAACAGATCGAACAGCCATGCAAGCTGCCTGCTGCGCGCGTCGTCGGTCAGATGCTGGCCGCCGAGGTCGAGATTTTCGCGTACGCTCATCTCGCCGAACAATTCGCGCGATTCCGGGCATTGCACGACGCCGCTGCGCGCGATCTTCGCCGGCGTGACGCCGCGCAGCTTTTCTCCGCCGCGCACGATCTCGCCGGTGTAGGGCAGGAAGCCGGAAATTGTGTTGAACAGCGTCGTCTTGCCGGCGCCGTTCAAACCGACCACCGAAACGAACTCGCCCTCGTGGATGTGGATCGAGACCTTGTCCAGCGCCTGCGCCTTGCCGTAATGCACGCTGATGTCATGCACCTGCAGCAGCGGTACCTTGTCCTTGAAGCTGGTCTCCGGCCGCGCCGAGGTCTCCATCGCGCCGCCGAGATAGACCCGCCGCACCGTCTCGTTGCGCATCACCTCGTCGGCGCGCCCGGTGCAGATTTCCTCGCCGAGATACATCGCGAGCACGCGATCGACCAGCGCCGCGACGCTTTTGACGTTGTGGTCGACCAGGAGAACCGCGCGGCCCTCGTCGCGAAAGCTGCTGATCAGTTCGGAGAAGATGCCGACCTCCGCGAGGGTCAGCCCGGCGAACGGCTCGTCGACCAGCACCACCTTGGGATCGCGCGCGATCGCCTTGGCAAGCTCCAATCGCCGCAGGTCTGCAAACGGAAGCGTCGGTGGCCGCCGATGCATCACCGCGGCGAGGCCGACGCGCTCGGCGATCCATTCGGCGCGCGCCGTCAGCGTCCTGTCGGGCAACAGCATCAGCAGGCTGTCCGGCAGCAGCGCCACCATGATGTTTTCCAGCACGGTCTGCCGGTTCAGCGGCCGCGAATGCTGGAACACCATGCCGAAGCCCTTGCGCGCGATCTTGTGCGACGGCAGGCCGGCGATGTTCTCGCCCTGGTACAGCACCTCGCCCGCGGTCGGGCGCTCGATCCCCATGATCGATTTCATGGCGGTGGATTTACCGGAGCCGTTCGGCCCGATCAGGCCGAAGATCTCGCCTCCGTGCAGATCGAGGCTGAGCTTCTTCACGGCGGTGAGGCCGCCGAAGCGCTTGGTCAGGCCGCGGACCTCGAGCACCGGCGCAAAATTGGATGTGGTGGCGTCCATCAGGGCCGGGCCTCGCGCGTCATCGCCGCGCCGAGGAATCCGCCGGGGAAGAACAGCACGACCAACAGCGCGATGGCCGAGACGATGAAGGTGGCGAGTTCGCCGGTCGGCCGCAGGAATTCGCCGGCCACGATCAGGAAGATCGCGCCGAGCGCGGCGCCGAGCACCGTGCGCCGTCCGCCCAGCACCGCGGCGACGATCACGTTCACGCCGACCGCGATGTCGACCACGGTACCGACCGATGCGGTGCCGAAATAAAACACCAGCATCGCGCCCGCGAGGCCGGAGAAGAACGCGCTGACGATGAAGGCGAACAGCTTGTGCTTGACGATGTTGAAGCCGAGCGCGCCGGCCTGCACCGGGTCCTGGCCGCTGGCCTGCAGCACGAGGCCGATCGGCGATTGCGACAGGCCGTAAAGGATCGCGGCGCTGACCGTCATGAAGCCGAGCGCGATCCAGTAATTGGTGCCGGCGTCGATCGAGATCACGTCCGGGATGGTGAGGCCGATCTCGCCGCCGGTGAGGTCTGCGAACACCACGATGAAATTCTGCAGCATCAGCACCGCCACCAAGGTGGTCAGCCCGAAATAAGGGCCGCGCACCCGCAGCGCCGGCAGCGCCAGCACGAATCCCGCGATCACCGAGGCCAGCGCCCCGGTCACGATGCACAGATACACCGAGAGGCCGTATCGGTTGTTGATGATGCCGGCGGTATAGGCGCCGACCCCGATCAGGAAGGTCGGGCCGAAATTGACCTCGCCGGCAAAGCCGAACAACAGGTCCCACGCCATCGCGAACACGCCGAAGTAGTAGGCGACGGTGAGCAGGCCCAGAATATAGCCGGAGACGTAGAACGGAAGCGTCGCGGCAGCCACCACGACGACCAGCGCGATCCAGAACAGCCGCGAGGTGAAGAAGCCCATCTCATCGCCTCCCGAGCAGGCCCTGCGGCCTGATATACATCACGGTCACCAGCAACAGCAGCGCCGGAATGGTGCGATAGGCCGGCGATACCAGATACGCGGTGAAGGTCTCGAGATAGCCGACCACGAAGGCCGCGATCAGCGAGCCGGATACGCTGCCGAGCCCGCCCAGCACCACGATCGAGAACGCGCTCGCGGTCAGCGGGCCGACGCTGTAGGACGATACGCCCAGAAACATGCCGAGCAGCACGCCGGCGATGCCGGCCAGCACGCCGTAGATCGCCCACACGATGATGTAGATGTTGGTCAATTCGAGCCCGAGCAGCGTGACGCCGCGCGGATTCATCGACGCGGCGAGCACCGCCTTGCCCATCCGGGTGCGGTTGACCAGCATCCATAGCAGCGCGATGACGAGGCAACAGACCAATGCGGTGAACCATTCGTTGCGCGGGGTACGGACGCCGAATACCGTGACCACGCCCTCGATGATCGGCAGCACGGTCTTGGCATTATTGGTGAAGAAATAGGCGATCACTTCCTGGATCATGATGCCCCAGAGCAGCGTGCCGGTCAGGACGAAGATTTCCTTCTCTTCGTTCGGAATCCGGCGCGAGCGCTGGATCGGCTGCACCACGGCGAAGTACGTGATCAGCGCCGACACCAAAGCGGTAACGACGCCGATGCTGGCGCCGACGTAGTTGTTGACGTGCAATACGCTGGAGGCGGCCCATGCCGCGACCGCGGCCAGCACCATGATCGCGCCGTGCGACAGGTTGAGCACGCCGGAGACGCCGAAGATCAAAGTGAATCCGGTGGCGCCCAGCGCATACAGCGCGCTGATGGCGAAGCCGTCGATCAGGATTTGAAGCGCGAGCATTCGGATGCCGGGGCGAACGACGCCGTTGCGGGAAGTTGTAACATCGATGCCGTCATTGCGGCGGGCCGGCCGCTCCGGAGACGCCGGCCCGGCGGCGGGCTCCGCGACGCGATCCGGCCGGTCAGGAAAGACCGGATCGCTTCGGTGCGAACGCCGCTCGCGATGCAGAGGCGAGCTCGGCGCCCGATCAGTTCGTGGTGACCTTGATGAAGGCCGGGAACTTGATCTTCGACTTCGCGACCTCGGCCGGCCAGACCGCGGTCTGCGCGCCGTCCTGCCATTGCAGCATCAAGCCGGTGATGAGGCCCTTGCCGTATTTCAGGCCGTGGGTCGCGGCGTCGTCCTTGCCGTAGAATTGGATGCGGCCGATGGTGCCTTCCCAGTCGGTGGCCTCCAGCGCCGTCACCAGCTTGTCGGCGTCGCTCGAGCCGGCGCGCTTGATGGCGTCGGCGATGTAGTACACTTCGTCGTAGGCGGTGTAGCCGGCATAGGACGGGAAGTTGCCGAACTTGGCCTTGAAGTTGTCGGAGAACGGCACCGACTTCGGCGTTATCGCGACGCCCGGACCGGACACGCCCTGATACAGCACGCCGTCGGAGGCGTTGTTGGTGTCCCTGCCGAAGGCCGAGCTGGTCGCCTGCGACGAGATCCCGAGCATCGGGATCGGCACCTGCTGGTTCTTCCATTGCACCGTGGGCTGCACGCCGACATGGGAGATGCCGGTGATGATCACGTCCGGCTTGGCGCCCTCGATCTTGTTGAAGATCGGCGTGAAGTCGGTGGTGTCGGGCGAGAAGCGGATGTGGTCGAGCACCTTCAGCCCGACCTTGGGCAGGCACTCCTCGTAGCCGATGTCGAGCGGCTTGGTCCAGGCGGCGTCCTCGCTCATGATCACCGCGGTCTGCATCTTCTTGGCATCGACCAGGAGGTCCTTGGCGGCGTCGCACACCGACAGCGCCAGTTCGCCGGAAGTCAGATAGCCGTGGAAGCTGTATTTGTTCTTCTCGTAATCGGCGTGGATCGCCTTGGTGATTTCGTTGGAGGCCGCACCCGGCGTGATGAACGGCGTCTTCAGCCGCGACGCCCACGGCATCAGCGCCAGCACCACTTCGCTGATGTAGCTGGAAATCACCACTTGCACCTTGTCCTCGTTCACCGCGCGCTGGAACGCGCGCACGGAATCCGCCGACGAGGAGTGGTTGTCGTAAGGCACGATCTCGATCATGCGGCCGTCGACGCCGCCCTTGGCGTTGATTTCTTCGGCGGCCATTTGCGCCGCCTGCGGGATCGAAGCGCCGGCAATCGCCTGCGCTTCGGCGATCACGCCGATCTTGATCGGATCGGCGGCGAACGCGGTCGTGACGCCGAGTGAAACTGCGCTCGCCGCCAGCAATGCGCGCAGTGATTTGGATCGGGTCGGGGTGAGTGCTGTCATGCTCGATTTCCTCTGCCTTCGTGGCCGCGGCTTGTTGATGAGCCTGCGCCGAAGTGTAGCGTGGTTGCCGAACTCGGCAAGCAAATCCGCGTCACGATCGCGATTTGCGATTGTGTGCAGTGCAACGTTGATCGGCGGCCCGGTTTGGGCCACATGCTGTGGCGAACTTTTGCGCAATGCGACGAAGGGAACAGCCCGTGAGCAGCACGACGAAGACATACCGGATCGCGGTCATTCCCGGCGACGGCATCGGCAAGGAGGTGATGCCGGAAGGCCTGCGCGCGATCGAGGCCGCGGCAAGGAAACACCGGGTCAAGCTGACCTTCGACCATTTCGACTTTGCAAGCTACGACTACTACGCCAAGCACGGACAGATGATGCCGGACGACTGGAAGGACCAGATCGGCAAGCATGACGCGATCTATTTCGGCGCGGTCGGCTGGCCTGCGAAAATGCCGGACCACGTTTCGCTGTGGGGCTCGCTGATCAAGTTTCGTCGCGAGTTCGATCAATACGTCAATCTGCGTCCGGTGCGTCTGATGCCCGGCGTGCCGTCGCCGCTGGCGGGCCGCAAGCCGGGCGACATCGATTTCTGGGTGGTGCGCGAGAACACCGAGGGCGAATATTCGTCGATCGGCGGCCGCATGTTCCCCGGCACCGAGCGCGAGTTCGTCACCCAGCAGACGGTGATGTCGCGGACCGGCGTCGACCGCATCCTGAAGTTCTCGTTCGATCTCGCGCAGTCGCGGCCGAAACGGCATCTGACCTCGGCGACCAAGTCCAACGGCATCTCGATCACGATGCCGTATTGGGACGAGCGGGTCGAGGAAATGGCGAAGAACTTCCCCGATGTGAAATGGGACAAGTACCACATCGATATCCTGACCGCGCATTTCGTGCTGCATCCGGACTGGTTCGACGTCGTGGTCGGCTCCAATCTGTTCGGCGACATCCTGTCGGATTTGGGTCCCGCCTGCACCGGCACGATCGGTATCGCGCCCTCGGGCAACATCAATCCGGAAGGCGATTTTCCCTCGGTGTTCGAGCCGGTGCACGGCTCGGCGCCGGACATCGCGGGGCAGGGCATCGCCAATCCGATCGGCATGATCTGGTCCGGCGCGATGATGCTGGAGCATCTCGGCGAGAAGACCGCGGCGGATGCGATCGTCAAGGCGATCGAGCGCACGCTCGGCGAGCGTACGCTGCGCACCCGCGACCTCGGCGGTCAGGCCGATACCGGCGCTTGCGGCAAGGCGGTCGCGGAGATGGTGGAGTAGGGGCTACGCCCACTCGCCCTTGCGGAAGACGGGAATGCGGCGGCCGTCGGCATAAACGCCGTCGATATCGATCTCGCCGGAGCCGATCATCCAGTCGATATGGATCAGGCTCTTGTTGCCGCCCTGCGCGGCGATCTGGTCGGACGTCAGTCGGCCGCCGTCGACAAAGCACTTCGAGTAGCATTGGCCGAGCGCGATGTGGCACGCCGCGTTCTCGTCGAACAGCGTGTTGTAAAACAGAAGTCCGCTCGCGGAGATCGGCGATGAATGCGGCACCAGCGCCACCTCGCCGAGGCGGCGGGCGCCTTCATCGGTGTCGAGCACCTTGGCGAGGACCTGCTCGCCGCGCGTCGCTGTGGCCTCGACGATGCGGCCCGCCTCGAAGCGGACTGCCATGTCCTCGATCAGCGTGCCTTGATAGGACAAGGGCTTGGTACTTCGGACGTGGCCGTCGACGCGCCGCGCATGCGGCGTCGTGAATACTTCTTCGGTCGGAATGTTGGGATTGCAGACGATGCCGATCCTGGAGGTCGACGCACCGCCCTGCCATTCATGGCCGTCGGCGAGGCCGACGGTGAGATCGGTGCCGGGGCCGGTGTAGTGCAGCGCGTGGAAGCGCTGCGCGTTCAGCCATTCGGTGCGCGCGCGCAGCATCGCGTTGTGCCGCTGCCAGGCCACGACCGCGTCGTCGCGATCGACGCGTGACGCGGCGAAGATCGCATCCGCGAGTTTTGCGACTGCGATATCGTCGGAATCTGCGGGAAACATCTGCTTCGCCCACGCCGTGCCCGGATAGGCGACGATATTCCAGTTGGTATCGAAATTGACGATGCGCTCCAGCGCCGGCTGGTAAGCGATTGAATTCGCCTTGTTTGCGCGCGCGACCTTGGCGGGGTCCTCGCCGGCCAGCAGCATCGGATTGTCGCCGACCACCGCGAGCCGCGCGGTGTTGGCGTCGAAGGCTTTGGCCATTCCTTCGTATAACCAATGGTTTGCGCGGTCGAAACTGGCGTCATGCGCGTTGCGGTAGCGCGACAGCGTGATTTCCTCGTCTGAAAACAACGGGGTAACGATTCCGGCGCCGGCCGCATACGCAAAGGCAGAGATGCGGCGAACCAGAGGCAGCGCTGCGACGGGCGCGGTGATCAACAGATCCTGGCCGGCGGCGAGATTGAGGCCGACGCGCACCGCGACTTCGGCCAGCCGGTCGAGCTTGACCGGGTCGATCACGGCGGAAACGTTGCGCTGAATCTCGTTCATAGCTGTCCTCTCGTCATCTGGCGACCCCCGCCAGCGACAGCACGGTGTGCAGCAGCACGTTGGCGCCGGCGGCGCAATCGGCCTTGGTCGCGTCTTCCAGTTCGTTGTGGCTGACGCCGTCCTTGCACGGCACGAAGATCATCGCCGCCGGCATTCTGGTGTTGAGATTGCAGGCGTCATGGCCGGCGCCCGAGGTGATGCGGCGGTTGCTGTAGCCGAGCGCGTTGGTCGCAGCCTCGACCGCCTGCACCAGCGTCGCATCGAAGTGCGTCGGCGGCTTGCGCCAGATCAGCTCGAGTACCACTTCGACCCTGCGTCGCGTGGCGATGGCGGCGACCGCTGCGCGCAGCCGCGCATCCATCGCGTCCATCGTCGCGGCGTCGGCGCTGCGCATGTCGAGCGTGAAGGCGATCTCGCCGGGAATGACGTTGCGCGACGGGTTGGCGATCACCGCCTCGCCGACGGTGCCGACCGCCTGCGCGAATTCGGTCGCGATCCGCTCCACCGTCAGCACGATTTCCGACAGGGTCGCGAGCGCGTCGCGGCGCAGCGGCATCGGCGTCGAGCCGGCATGGCTCTCGAAGCCGGTGATCCTGCCGTCGTACCACAAGACGCCCTGGCCGTGGTCGACCACGCCGATGGTCTTGGCCTCTGCCTCGAGGATCGGACCCTGCTCGATGTGTAGTTCGACGAAGCCGGTGAACGCCTGCGTTCCGACGCCGCGCTCGCCGCGATAACCGATGCCGTCCAGCGCCTCGGCGACGCTGACGCCCGCCGCATCCCTGCGCGCGAGAATATCGTCGGTGGTGAAGTCGCCGACATGGGCGGCCGAGCCCATCATCGCGGGCGCGAAGCGCGAGCCTTCCTCGTTGGTCCAGTTCACGACGCAGAGCGGCAATTCGGTTTCGATGCCGGCATCGTTCAGCGTGCGCAGCACTTCGAGCGCGGCGAGCGTGCCGAGCACGCCGTCGAATTTGCCGCCGGTCGGCTGGGTGTCGAGATGCGAGCCGAGCCCGATCGGCGGCTTCGCCATGTCGCGGCCCTTCCGCAGCGCGAACATCGAGCCCAGCGCATCGACATGCACCTCGCAGCCGGCGGCTTCGCAGGCCGCGCGAAACCAGTCGCGCACCCGGCGGTCTTCGTCGCTCAGCGTCAGCCGGCGCACGCCGCCCTTCGGCGTCGCGCCGAATGTCGCGGTCTCGTGAATGGTGTCCCACAGCCGGCCGCTGTCGATCTGCAGGTTGGACGGATGCGCGGGCATGGCGGCGATCGGCTTTCAAACATGCTCATCGACGAAATCAGTCGATGACGCGGCACCAGGTCCGGCGTTCGATCGACCTCGGTCTTTAGCGGCAGGCGCGGCGGGCGATTGACGGCTTCGACCGTTCTTATCGTTTCCGGCCGGAAAGGAAGATTAGACTTTATAGTAAGCCTGCGCTCGACTAGTGTCGAGACAAGAGGCAGAACGATCCGATGACAATTCTTTCCGCAGTTCGGTTCACGGAGGACGAAGCGCTGTTGCCCTCGCAACGGGCCCGGCTTGCGTGCCGCGCCGGAAACGCCGACCAGACCGCCGGCATGGCGCCGGGTTTCGTGCAGGGCAATCTCGCGATCCTGCCGGAAAAGCTCGCGGCGTCGTTTCATCGATTTTGCCAGCTCAACCCGAAGCCGTGCCCGATCATCGGCATGTCCGACGTCGGCGATCCGAAAATCCCGTCGCTCGGGATCGATCTGGATATCCGCAGCGATCTGCCGCGCTACCGGGTATGGCGCGACGGCGTCCTTGCAGACGAGCCGACCGACATCATGGCCCATTGGCGGGACGATCTCGTCGCCTTCGTGATCGGCTGCTCGTTTTCTTTCGAGGAAGCGCTGATGGCCGACGACATCCCGATCCGTCATATCGAGCAGAACGTGCGGGTGCCGATGTATCGCACCACCACCGCCTGCCAGCCGTCGGGTCCGTTCGCCGGGCCGATGGTGGTGTCGATGCGGCCGCTGAGGCCCGCGGATGCGATCCGCGCGGTGCAGATCACCTCGCGGTTTCCGTCGGTGCACGGCGCGCCCGTGCATATCGGCCTGCCGCAATCGATCGGCATCGCCGACATCGGCAAGCCCGACTACGGCGACGCGGTGACGATCAATGCCGACGAAATACCGGTGTTCTGGGCCTGCGGTGTGACGCCGCAGGCCGTGATCGCCGCGGCGCGGGTGCCGTTCGCCATCACCCACGCGCCCGGATTGATGCTTGTCACCGACCTCAAGAATAAGCACCTTGCCGTTCTTTGAGGCTTTACCCGTCTTCGCAAGTCGCGAAACCTAGCCGCTTGCAGCAAAGGATCAATCGATGACCATCAATCGACGCGACGTAGTCCTTGGAGGCGTGGCGAGCGCCGCGCTGCTGCCGGCGCTGAGCGCGCGGGCGCAGACGCCGGCCGAAATCGTGATCGGCGTGACCTATCCGCTGTCCGGCGCCAACGCGCAGGTCGGCGTCGACGCGCAACACGCCTATGGCACGGCGGCCGACATCATCAACGCCAATTACGATTTCGACATGCCGCTCGCCAAGGGCGAGGGCCTCCCCGGCCTCGGCGGCGCCAAGGTGCGTCTGGTCTTTGCCGATCACCAGGGCGATCCGCAGAAGGGCCGCGCCGAAGCCGAGCGCCTGATCACGCAGGAAAAGGTCTGCTCGGTGATCGGCACCTATCAGAGCTCGGTCGCCGTCACCGTCAGCCAGATCTGCGAACGCTATTCGACTCCTTTTTTGTCGGCCGACAATTCGTCGCCGAGCCTGCATCGCCGCGGCCTGAAATTCTACTTCCGCGCCGCCGCGCATGACGAGATGTTCTCCACCGCGATGTTCGATTTCTTCGACGCGCTCAAGAAGAAAGGCCAGAAGATCGAGACGCTGGCGCTGTTCCACGAAGACACCATCTTCGGCACCGACTCCGCGACCGCGCAGCTCAAGCTTGCCGCCGAGCGCGGCTACAAGATCGTCGCCGACATCAAATACCGCGCCAATTCGCCCTCGCTCACCGCCGAGGTGCAGCAACTCAAGGCCGCCGACGCCGACGTGTTGATGCCGTCCAGCTACACCACCGACGGCATCCTGCTCGTCAAGACCATGGGCGAACTCGGCTACAAGCCGAAGAACATCATGGCGCAGGACGCCGGCTTCTCCGAAAAGGCGCTGTACGACGCGGTCGGCGACAAGCTCGAAGGCGTGATCTCGCGCGGTTCGTTCTCGCTCGACCTCGCCACGAAGCGTCCCGTGGTCGGCACCATCAACGACATGTACAAGGCGAAGTCGGGCAAGGACTTCAACGACCTGACCTCGCGACAGTTCACGGGACTGATCGTGATGGCGGACGCGATCAATCGCGCCAAGTCGATCGAGGGCGAAAAGATCCGCGACGCGCTGGTCGCCACCGACATGCCGGGCGAACAGACCATCATGCCGTGGAAGCGCGTCAAGTTCGACGACATGGGCCAGAACAACGACGCCGATCCGGTGCTGCTGCAATATGTCGGAGGCAAATTCGTCACCATCGCGCCGCCGCAGGCCGCGGTCGCCGAGCCGATCTGGCCGATGACGAAGTGAACGGCGCCGTCATCCTCAAGTGCTCGCCGGACCGCGCGAGCGCGCGGTCAGCTTGCGGCGAGCCTCGAAGGATGAGCGACGAACACACCGTCGCCCTTCGAGGTTCGCGCCGGCGACGAAGATGTCGCCGCCGGCTCGCACCTCGGGTTGACGGGAATCCCATCGGAGCACGTTCGTGACCGCCGCCACCATTATCCAGAGCCTGGCCAGCGGTCTGCTGATGGGATTGCTGTACGGGCTGATCGCCGTCGGCCTCGCGCTGATCTTCGGGCTGATGGACGTCACCAATTTCGCCCACGGCGAATTCCTGATGCTGGCGATGTACGTCACCTTCTTCCTGTTCGCATTTCTGGCGATCGATCCGCTGCTGGCGGCGCCGCTGGTGGGCGCCGCGATGTTCGTGTTCGGCGCGGCGGTCTATCTGGCGGTGGTGCGCTTTGCGATGCGCGCCAGGACCAATGTCGGCATGGTGCAGATCTTCACCACCTTCGGCCTCGCGATCCTGATGCGCGGGCTCGCGCAATTCTTCTTCACGCCGGACTACCGCAGCATCCCGACCTCCTGGCTCGGCGGCAAGACGGTCTCGTTCGGCGGCGTGTTCCTGCCGGTGCCGCAGCTTGTCGGCGCGCTGGTGTCGCTCGCGGCCTTCGGCGCTTTGTTCTTTTTTATCCGCAAGACCGATTTCGGCCGTGCGCTGGAAGCCACCCGCGAGGATTCCGGCGCGGTGGCGCTGGTCGGCATCGACAAGAACAAGGTGTTCGCGCTCGGCTGGGGCCTCGGCGGCGCGCTGGTGGGCTTGGCCGGCGCGATCATGGCGATGTTCTTCTACATCTATCCCGATGTCGGCGCGTCGTTCGCGCTGATTGCCTACGTCACCGTGGCGCTCGGCGGCTTCGGCAGCGTGTTCGGCGCCTTTGCCGGCGGCATCATCGTCGGTCTGGTCGAAGCCTCGACCGCGCTGCTGCTGCCGCCGTCGCTGAAATCGGTCGGCATCTACGCGGTCTATCTGCTGGTGGTGTTCGTCAGGCCGCGCGGCCTGTTCGGGTCGATCTGATGGACACCACGCACGCCGTCCGCCGCCGCCGCGACGCCGTCACGGCCATCCTGCTCGCCGCGCTCGCGGCCTGCGCGCCGCTGCTGGTCAAGGACGTCTACGTCCAGAACATCATGGTGCTGACGCTGATGTACGCCGCGCTGTCGCAGGCGTGGAATATCCTCGGCGGTTATTGCGGGCAGATTTCGCTCGGCCATGCGCTGTATTTCGGGCTCGGCGCCTACACCACGACCTTGCTGTTCACCAAGTTCGGCGTGCTGCCTTGGTTCGGCATGCTCGGCGGCGGCGCGATCTCGGCGGCGATCGCGCTGGCGCTCGGCTATCCAACCTTTCGGCTGCGCGGGCATTATTTCGTCATCGCCACCATCGTGATCGCCGAAATCGGGCTGCTGCTGTTTCACAACTGGGACTGGGCCGGCGCCGCGCTCGGCATCGACGTGCCGGTGCGCGGCGATAGCTGGGCGCGCTTCCAGTTCGCCCGCAGCAAACTGCCTTATTATTACTTCGCGCTGGCGTTCTGCTGCGTCGCCTGGCTGACGACCTGGTGGCTGGAAAATTCCAAATGGGGCTATTGGTGGCGCGCGGTGAAGGACAATCCCGAAGCCGCCGAAAGCCTCGGCGTCGTGGTGTTCGACTCCAAGATGGGTGCGGCCGCGGTGTCCGCGTTCTTCACCGCGGTCGGCGGGGCGTTCTACGCGCAGTTCGTGTCCTACATCGATCCGGAAAGCGTGATGGGCTTCCACTTCTCGCTGCTGATGGCGTTGCCGGCGGTGCTGGGCGGCATCGGCCCGCTGTGGGGTCCGGTGCTGGGCGCCGTGATCCTGATCCCGCTGACGGAATTGACGCGCTCGTTCATCGGCGGCTCCGGCCGCGGCGTCGACCTCATTCTCTACGGCGCGGTGATCGTGCTGATCTCGCTGGCGCGGCCCGAGGGCCTGATCGGGCTGTTCGCGCGGCGGCGCAAGGAGCCGGCCCGATGACCGCGCTGCTGGAGACCCGCGGCGTGTGGCAGCGCTTCGGCGGCCTGATCGCCAACAGCGACGTGTCGATCTCGGTCGGCGCCGGCGAGCTCGTCGGCCTGATCGGTCCGCACGGGGCCGGGTATTGGACGGTGTT
>CAXUBE010000032.1:0-2450 GCA_964249215.1 uncultured Rhodopseudomonas sp.
AAAACTACTTCGCTCATGCAGGATACGCGTAAACTCAACCAGAAAATGCTCTAGCCGCTTTTTCGGATCATGCTCCGGATTCCTCACGGCAACGCTAGGCAGTTCGGTTCACGCCGGTGCCTTGCGTTGCCGTGCGCGACGTCGACCTGCGGCCGTAGCGAATGAGCCAGCGCGTGATGACTTCTCTTCGAATCTTCATCCCGCTTTATCCTTTGTTCGCGCATCATCGTTTCGGAAAACCGGGTCCCACTTTCCGGATCATGTGCTAGCGGAAATACAGTTCCTGATTGCGGCGCTCAAGTTCCTCGCTGTAAGTCCGCAGCACATGCGCTTCACTGATGGTACCGATCGCGGCGCGGTGATCGGCACGGTCGACGACGGCAAGCACGTCGGACTCCGTGCGCTCGAACGTGGTCATGATGTCTCGGATCGTGGCGTCGGGAAGCAAGAATTCATCGACCTGCTGGGCCAGCGTGGCGATCGGCAGATTGTCGATGGTCGCCATCGAATGCAGATCCGCCAAGAAGACGATGCCGGCGTAGCCTCCGCTTGGCGAACGCAGCACGAGCTGCTTGGCGTGTCCCGGCGGAAAAATCTGCTGCGCCTCGACGATCGGAGTCGTGCTGAGCGCCGTCTCGAAGTCGGAGCGCATCAGCGAAGTCGCTCTCAACTGCTGGACCCAGCCGATATCCTGCGGTCCGCGGATGACCTCGCCGCGCAGATGAAAACGCCAGGTCGCAAAACTGTAACCGAACATGTCGCGCACCAACAGCGCGCAGACCGACGAGGCGACCACCGCGCCAACCGTGACGGAGAAATCGCCGGTGATCTCCAGCGCCAGACATACCATGCTGAACGGCGCGCCGAGTACGCCGGTGCCGAACGCGGCCAGGGCTGCGATCGCTGCGGTGCCGGGCTGCAGCGCTGCATAGGGGAACGGGATGCTCATGACGGTGCTGTAGAGTTGGCCGATCAAGGCGCCGAGCAGCAGCGACGCAAAGAACAAACCTCCGCGGAAGCCGGAGCCGAGCGAAATGGCCGACGCCAGCGTTTTCAGCAGGATCACGGTGGCCAGCAGCGTCCAAGCGGGGTTGCTCACCAGCAGCACCTGCATCGTGCCGTGGCCGTCGCCCAGCACCGCCGGCGTCAACAGCGCCAACGCGCCGAGCAGGGCCCCGCCGAGCACCGGACGAAAATATCCGCGCCAGAACGCCAGCCGCTGGAAGCAACGTTCCGAAAACGCCACCGCGAGCATCACCGTGATGCTGGCGAATGCGCAGATTATCCCGATCAGCACGGTCTGGCCGATCATCTCGACCGAGACCGGCGACGGAAATCCGGGCACCACGAGAAACGACTGATTCAGCAGATGCCGCGACAGCAGCCATGCGGCCACCGCGCTGGCGATCACCGGCACGAGGCTCGCTGATGTGTAGGCGCCGAGGACTACCTCGAAGGCGTAGAACGCGCCGGCCAGCGGCGCGGAGAATGCAGCACTAATGGCACCAGCGGCGCCGCAGGCGACCAGCAGCCGCATATCGCTGCGACGCGCCGCGAGGCGCTGTCCGATATGCGAACTGAACGCCGCGCAAATCTGCGTGTAACCGGCTTCAAGTCCGACCGACCCGCCAAAGCCGTTCGACAGCAGCGTTTGGATTGAAATCAGCATGCTGCCGCGAAACGACACCCGGCCGCCATAGAGCGCATTGGCCTCGATCGCGTCGGCGAGTTGCTGTCCCTTCAGCCGCCCGGCGAACAGCCGCGCGATCGCCGAAAGCACCACGCCGCCGATGATCGGCACCAGCAGCGCGCGCTGCCAGGTCATCGCGCCGGTGCTGAGGCGTGCGCCGAGCGGAATGCCGAAGAACACCGCATGCGCAAGGTCGCTGAGGCGCGAGATCGCGGCTACCAATAGGCCACTCAACAGGCCGACCACGATGCCGACCGCGACCACGCCGATTTCGCGGCTGCGGACGAAATTGCGCAACACCGCGGGCAGCAGATACGACGCGGCCGGTCGCTTGTTGGGTTCTAAAGAGGGAGCGTCGGTCATTGCGCTCGGCGCTCTTTCGTGCGGTCGGGCCGAACGCCGCTTCGTCGCTGATCGCATCGCAGCGAGCGGAGAGCGACGCGCTCAGCCCGGTGTCGATGAAGCCGGCGCCGCGTTCTGGCCCTGCCGCGATGAATTATCGGCGCCTGCGGCGCGCATTTTGCGCAACCGCCAAGGCATGTCAAACGCGGCGCGAAACCGGACTGCCGCCGCATCGCGCGCGCTGCGGCAGGACGAAACAGCGCGCTCGAAACTCGAAAAAGGGGACGGCAACCGTGCCGTTCCCCCTTCCGCAACTCATGACATCGAGGTTATCGCTTACTTCTTCATCGCGTCGTAGACTGCGAAGGAATAGGCGCCCTCCGGCTTCTTGGTGATCACCGGATCGGAACCACCCGAC
>CAXUBE010000032.1:2460-16106 GCA_964249215.1 uncultured Rhodopseudomonas sp.
GAAAAAGGCGGCGCCCTTTTGCGGTCGCCGCCTCGTGCTTTGTGGCTGGGAGCTTACTTGATCGCGTCGGTCACAACCGTGGTGGTCGCGCCTTCGGGCTTCTTGGTGATCACCGGATCGGAACCACCCGACATCAAGGTCGCGACCGTGCGATCGAAGTCCTTGACATCGAGCTTGCCGTCGCTGTCGCCAAGCAGCTTGCTGACCTCGTCCATCATGCGCTTCTGGTCTTTCGCGGTCTTGGCGCCGGTGGTGTCGGCAGCAAGAATGATCTTCACCGCTTCGTCGGGATTCTTCTTGGCGTAGTCCCAGCCCTTCATAGATGCCTTGACGAATTTCGCCATCTTGGTGACGAAGGCGGGATCCTTCAGATTCTTTTCGAGAACGTAGAGGCCGTCCTCGAGCGTCGCAACGCCTTCGTCCTCGTATTTGAACACGACGAGCTGGCTCGGCTTGTAGCCGCCGTCGATGACCTGCCAATACTCGTTGTAAGTCATGGTCGAGACGCAGTCGGCTTGCTTCTGGAGCAGCGGATCGACGTTGAAGCCCTGCTTGATGATCTTGACGCCGCCCTTGGCGCCGTCCGGCTTGTAGCCGAGTTTCGACATCCAGGACAGGAACGGATATTCGTTGCCGCCATACCAGATGCCGACGGTTCTGTCCTTCAGATCGACCGGCTTCTTGATGCCGGTTTCGGCGCGGCAGGTCAGCTCGAGGCCGGAGCGCTTGAAAGTCTGCGAGATATTGACCAGCGGCACGCCCTTTTCGCGCGAGGCGAGCGCGGACGGCATCCAGTCGACAACGACGTCGGCGCCGCCGCCGGCGATCACTTGCGGTGGAGCGACGTCGGGACCACCTGGCTTGATGGTGACGTCGAGGCCGGCATCCTTGTAGAAGCCTTTGGCTTTTGCGACGAAATATCCGGCGAACTGGGCCTGCGAAACCCATTTCAACTGGATGGTAACGGGATCGGCGGCTTGCGCGCCGGCGAAAGGCAGAGCGAGCGTCAAGCCTGCCGCCAGTGCCATCAAACGTTTCATATCAAACTCCAATTCGGGGCCTTGCCGAGTCAGGCCCGATACGACGGATGCCAAAACGTTGTCGCGCGTTCGGCAAGCGCGACAAGTCCGTAGAAACCCATGCCCGCGAGGGCGGCGAGGGTGATTTCCGCCCACACCATGTCGATGGCCATGCGGCCGGCTTCAGTCGAAATCCGGAACCCGATGCCCTGGGTAGGTGTCCCGAAAAACTCTGCAACGATCGCGCCAATCAGCGCGAGAGTGGCGTTGATTTTCAGCGCGTTGAAGATGAACGGCATCGCGGCCGGCAGGTAGAGCTTGCGAAGGCTCTGGTTGTGGCTCGCGGCATAGGATCGCATCAGATCGCGCTCGATGCGGCCGGAGGCGGACAGCCCCGCCAGCGCATTCACCATCATCGGGAAAAACGTCACAAGCGCCACCACGGCGGCCTTCGACGGCCAGTCGAAACCGAACCACATCACCATGATCGGGGCGACGCCTACCAGCGGCAGCGCTGAGAAGAAATTGCCGAGCGGCAGCAGGCCGCGGCCGAGAAATGCGTAACGATGCGCCAGCATTGCCACCACGAGTCCGGCGCCGCAACCGATCACATAGCCGATCAGCACGCCACGAACGAAAGTCTGGACGAAATCCTCGCTTAGCGTCGGCAGCGAGGTGGCGAACTTGACAGCCGCCGCGCTCGGCGAGGGCAGCAGCACCGGTGATACGCCGAAGCCGCGTACGCCGACTTCCCACAAGTAAAATACCGTCGCGCCGAACATGAGCGGCACCGCGATCCGCACAATATTCTGCGTCCTCCTGCCTGGGTCGCGCAGCGCTGCGAGTTGCACGACGCAAAGAGCGGCCGCAAGCCACACCGCAAGGACAATCGCCCAGAACCCGCCCCCTGCGGTGCCGGCAACGCCGGGATCGCGCAGCATCGCCAGCGTCACGGCGGCAGCCAGCACCGTTCCGATCAAGCCCGGGATCATCGCGCGGTCGTTCGCAAGGTACGCGGCGATCGCAAACAATGCCGCGGCCGCTGCTGCCATCTGCCACAGCAATGGTGTTTCGATCAGCGCCGGCAACCTCGGTCCGGTGGTCAGCCACAGCGCCAACGCCATGGCTGCGGTGGCGAACTGAAACCCGAGGCGGAGCTTGCGCGGATCCATCAACGTGCGCCCATCCGCCGCAACACGCCTCGTTCAGTGAGGCTGACGAGTCCGATCAGGCCGGAGGCAAGCGCGGCCGATGCAACCAATGCGGCCCAGATTTGAACCGTCTGTCCGTAATAGGAGCCGGCCAACAGCCGAGCGCCGATACCGGCTTCCGCGCCGGTCGGCAATTCGGCGACGATCGCGCCGATGAGCGAGATCGTGATCGCGACCTTGAGGCTGGTGAACAGATACGGCACCGCGGACGGCCAGCGCAATTTCCACAACATCTGCCGCGGCGTCGCCGACCAGGTACGCATCAATTCGATCTGCATCACTTCGGGCGAAGTGAATCCTTTGACCATGCCGATCGCGATCGGAAAGAAACACAGATAGGCCGAGATGATCGACTTCGGCAACAGGCCGTGCAGGCCGAGCGCGCCCAGCACCACGACGAAGATCGGTGCCAGCGCCAGTATAGGCACCATCTGCGAACAGATGATCCAGGGCAGCAGGCTGCGCTCCAGAACCCGGCTGTGCACGATCATCAGAGCCAGCGCGATCCCCAACAGCGCGCCGAGCATGAAGCCGAGCAGCGTGGCGCTCAGCGTCACCAGTGAATGATAGATCAGGCTGCGCGGCGCCAGCGGCGGGTAGCCGAAGACGCCGTCGATCACCGCATCGGCAACCTGGTGTGGCGCGGGCAGCAAGGGCCGCTCCGCCGACATCGTGCCCGCGAGCAAATCGGCCATCGTATAGGCGGTCTCCTCGCGCTCGAACGCGCCGCGCACCAGCGACAGGTTCAGCGCCACGGCCGCGACGTACCAGATCAGGATCAGCGCCAGCAGGGTCGTGGCGAGCGGCGTATAGCGTTCGATGAAAGAGTGCCGCAGCAGCGCGAGCTGCGCCATCATGGGAGCGCGGGCTGCGATCGGCGCATTACGCGTCATGCGCGCTACTCGTCATAGGAATGTCCCGCGCGCAGGCCGGTGCGGACCCGCTGGGCGATCTTGAGAAATGCCGGCGTCTCGCGGATGTCCAGCGACCGCTCGCGGGGAAAATCGCAGTCGATGACATCGATGATGCGGCCCGGACGCGGCGACATCACCACGATCTTGGTCGACAGAAACACAGCTTCCGGAATCGAGTGGGTCACGAACAGCACGGTCTTTTCGGTCGACTTCCACAATTGCAGAAGCTGTTCGTTGAGGTGATCGCGAACGATTTCGTCGAGCGCGCCGAACGGCTCGTCCATCAGCAGCAATGCCGGGTCGAACGACAGCGCGCGCGCGATCGAGACCCGCTGCTGCATGCCGCCGGACAATTGCCAGGGAAATTTGCGCTCGAAGCCGGTGAGGTTGACCAGCGCCAGATACCGCTCTACCCGCTGTTGCTGATCGACCAGCGAATAGCCCATGATCTCCAGCGGCAGCTTCAGATTTGCGTCGATGGTTCGCCATGGCAGCAGCGCCGGCGCCTGGAAAACGTAACCGTAATTGCGCGCTAGCCGGGCATTCTCCGCGGTCATGCCGTTGACCCGAAGCTCCCCCGATGTCGGCCGCTGCAGGTCGGCGATGACCCGCAGCATCGTGGTCTTGCCGCAGCCCGAGGGCCCTATGAAGGACACGAATTCGCCTTCCGTCACCTCAAGGCTGACCTCGGACAAAGCATTCACGCGGCCGTCCGCGGTTTCGAATGTCAGCGAGATATTCCGGGCGTCGACGACGAGGCGTTTCGGGGCCGCTGCCGGGGCCGTGGCGGCACCCGGCGTGACCGAAATTGGCGAGATATCGGCGACGCTTATCGGCGTGTCATCGCCCTTCGCACGACGATCCGTTTGGGGCCCGCTCAAGATGCCCGTATTTGCGCGCGGCAATGCCATGGCGCGAGTGTGGCAAAAGCCGCCAACACAGGCGCGCCCAATCTTTACGCAGTCCGGCAGAATAATATGCAGGGTTTCGCTGTATTTGAATGCATCGCGATCGGCGCGTTTCGAAACAACTTTTGACAGCCGTGAGGCGAAGTTTGATACTTCCGTCGTTGCGTTCGCGCGCTGTCGTGGAGCATCTGCCGAACGAGGATCATGAAGCCGGCTCCCTTTAAATACGTTGCAGCTTCGTCCCTCGACCACGCGCTGCAATTGAAGGCCGAATACGGCGACGAAGCGCGATTTCTCGCCGGCGGGCAAAGCCTGATGCCGGCCATGAATTTCCGGTTGGCGCGGCCGGGCGTGCTGATCGATCTCAATCCGCTGTCGGATTGCGCCGGGGTTGTCGACCAGGGTCCTGATCTTGTTCGGATCGGCGCGTTGACGCGCTACCGCGAACTCGAACGGGACGCGAACTTTTTGCGGCGCTGTCCGCTATTTGCCGAGGCGCTGCCGCATATCGCGCACCCGCAGATTCGCAACCGCGGCACGATCGGCGGCAATTGTTCGCATGCCGACCCGGCGTCCGAAATGCCGGCGCTGAGCGTCGCGATGCAGGCACGGATCAAATTGCGCTCGGCAAGCGCAGAACGCGAGGTCGCGGCGGCGGATTTTTTTGTCGGGCTTCTGACCACCGACATTCAGGACGACGAGATGATGGTGGAACTCGTGTTTCCGGTGCCCAAACCGCGCGCCGGAAACTGCTTCATGGAAGTCGCGCGGCGGCGCGGCGATTTTGCGCTGGCGGGTGTTGCCGCCTCCGTCACGCTCGACGATGACGCCAACTGCACCGACGTGCGGCTGGCACTCTGCGGCGTCGGCGAGACCCCGGTGGACGCGAGTGCGACGGCGTCCGCCCTGATTGGGCAGCACTGTCGTGACGAACTGATCGCCGATTTGGCCTCCGAAGTCGGCGAGGGCCTCGAACCCGCCGGAAACGTGCACGCCACGCCGGACTATCAACGCCACGTCGCCCAGGTTCTGATCCGCCGCGCCCTCGGCACGGCTGTTGCGCGGGCAGCCGATGGAGTCTGACGTCCACATCATCCATTTGCAGGTCAACGGCACCTCGTATCAGCGCAACGTGCATGCGCGCGTTCTACTCAGTGATTTCCTGCGCCACGATCTTGGACTGGCGGGCACCCATGTCGGCTGCGAGCATGGCGTCTGCGGTGCCTGCACCGTGTTGTTCGACGACGTGCCGATACGCTCCTGCCTGATGTTGGCAGTGCAGGCCCACGGCCATGAACTATCGACCATCGAGGGCCTGGCTTCGGCGGACGGCAAGCTGGCCACCATCCAGGAGGCGATGCGGACGCATCACGGCCTGCAATGCGGCTATTGCACGCCGGGCATTCTGATGACCATGACGGCCTTTCTAAAGGAGAATGCGTCGCCCTCCGAGAACGAGGTACGCGATGCGCTGTCCGGCAATCTGTGCCGCTGCACCGGCTACCAGAACATCGTCGATGCGATGATGGCGGCGGCCGAGACGATGCGGAAGCCGGCGTCATGACGACCCGCTATTTCGGCGCGCCGGTCAAACGCAACGAAGACCATCGGCTGCTGACCGGGCAGGCGCTGTTCGTCGATGACGTCGAACTGCCCGGCATGCTGCACGTTGCGTTTCTCCGTAGCCAGGTCGCGCACGCCTATATCAAAAGCATCGATGTCTCGCGCGCCAAGGCGCGGCTCGGCGTCGTGACCGTGCTGACCGCGGAGGACCTCGGCGATTACTGGCAGCCTGGCCCGCTGCTGGTGCCGCCGCCGCCGATCCCCGGCATCATCTTCAACCTGCGCACCCAGGTGCCGCTCGCCAAGCACAAGGTCCGCCATGTCGGCGAACCGATCGCCGTCGTCGTTGCCGACAGCCGCTATCTCGCCGAAGACGCGCTCGACGATATCGACGTCGAACTGGACATTCTGCCTGCGGTGGTGGACATCGAGGCCGGTCTGCAAGACGCATCGCCTTGCGTCCACGACGACCTGAATTCCAACGTCTCTGCGCATGTGCACCAGAGCAAGGGCGACTACAACCGGGCCGAAGCCGTGGCCCACCGGATCGTCAAGCGACGGTTTCGCTACGAGCACGGCATCTCGTCGCCGATCGAGACCCGCGGCGTTGTGGCGCTTTGGGAAAAGCGCAGCAATCAGCTCACGGTCTGGGATACCACGCAGGCGCCGGTCTTCATCCGCAACGGGCTTGCCGCGATGCTGGGGCTCGGCGAGCGACAGGTCCGCGTGATCGCGCCGTTCGTCGGCGGCGGCTTCGGCCCCAAGATCATGATGTTCTATCCCGAAGAGGTGGTGCTGCCATGGCTCGCGATCAAGCTGAACCGGCCGGTGAAATGGATCGAGGACCGGCTCGAGCACTTCTTCGCCACTACGCATGAGCGCGGCCAGATTCACGACGCCGAGCTGGCGATCGCGGAAGACGGCCGCATCCTCGGCATCAAGGACGTCTTCCTGCACGACACCGGCGCCTACGATCCCTACGGCCTGACCGTTCCGATCAACAGCCAGTGCACCTTGCTCGGGCCCTATGTGGTGCCGGCCTATCACAGCACTTTCACCGCGGTGTTCACCAACCTGCCGATCGTGACGCCTTATCGCGGCGCCGGCCGCCAGCACGGCGTATTCGTCATGGAGCGGCTGCTCGATATCGCGGCGCATGAACTGAAAATCGATCCCGCCGAAATCCGTCGCCGCAATCTCATTCCAGCCGACGCATTTCCGTATAAGAACGAGATCATCTACCAGGACTTCCAGCCGCTGGAATATGACAGCGGCAATTACGAGCCGGTGCTCGACATGGCGCTGGATGCGATCGGCTATGCCGACTTCATCGCGCGAGAGCAGCCGCAAGCGCGCGCGCAAGGCCGCCATCTCGGCGTCGGCATCGCGTGCTACGTCGAAGGCACCGGCATCGGGCCTTACGAAGGCGCCAAAGTTCAAGTGCAGGCCAACGGCAAGGTCAGCGTCGCGACGGGGATCGGTACCCAGGGGCAGGGACACTTCACCAGCTTCGCGCAGATCGCGGCCGACCAACTTGGCGTCGATGTCACCGACGTGGACATCGTGACCGGCGACACCGATCAGTTCTATTGGGGCGCCGGCACCTTCGCGAGCCGCGGCGCGGTGGTCGCCGGCAACGCGGTCAATGAAGCCTCGCGCGTGGTGCGCTGCAAGGCGCTGAAGCTCGCCGCCGATGCGTTCGAATGCTCGGAGGACGATCTGGTCATAGAGGACGGCAAGGTTTCCATCGTCGGCATTCCCGGCAAATCCATCACCCTCGGCGAGTTGGCGCAGCGCGCCAATCCGATGCGCGGCGCGGTCAAGCCAGGTACCGAACCGGGACTGGAATCGACGCAATATTTCGGGCCGCCGAGCGGGGCGACCGCCAATGGCGTCCATGCCATCATCGTCGAGATGGACCCGGAGACGTTCGACCTGACGATCCTGAAATATGTCGTGGTGCATGATTGCGGCACGGTGATCAATCCGATGATCCTCGCCGGCCAGATTCATGGCGGCGTCGCGCAGGGCATCGGCAACGCGTTCTTTGAAAAGTTGACCTTCGACGATCAGGGCCAGTTGCTGAACGCCTCGCTCGCCGACTATCTGCTGCCGACGTCGCTCGACGTGCCGCGTATGGTGCTGGCGCATACGGTGACGCCGTCGCCGCTCAACCCGCTCGGCATCAAGGGCGCCGGCGAAGCCGGTGCAATTCCGGTCGGGCCGTTGTTTGCTCAGGCGATCGAGGACGCATTGCAGTTGAAATCGCGAAACGTCGAATTGCTGGAGATTCCGTTGAGTCCCAGCCGGCTGTTCGAACTGACGCGCAAGGCGGCGCGGCCATGAAGCGCGCCGAGGTTTATCGTTTGGCGATGGCGCATCCGGGCGATCTGTCAGGACTCGACGGGCTGATCGTCAGCGGCACCATCCGCGCGGCGGATGTGGTCGCGATCATCGGCAAGACCGAGGGCAATGGCGGCGTCAATGATTTCACCCGCGGTTACTTCACGCAGACGTTGATGGCGCTGCTGTCGCGCCATCTGAACAAGCCCGCAGAGCAGTTGATCCGGGAGATCCCCTGCGTGCTGTCGGGCGGCACCGAGGGCGTCATGAGCCCGCATTACAGCGTGTTCTGCGTGCGCGAGGAGGATGCCGCGCGCGGCGACGGCGCGTCGCTCGCGATCGGCACGGCGTTCAGCGCGCCGGTGCCGACCGAAAGCGTCGGCCGTCGCACGCATGTCGAAAGCGTGGCGGCGGCGGTGCGCTGCGCGATCGTCACCGCCGGCATCGAGCGGCCTGAAGACGTGCACTTCGTGCAGGTCAAATGCCCCTGCGTGACGGTGGCGCGCGCCGCAATCGCGATTGCCGCCGGCAAACCACCGCTTACTGCCGATCCGAACCGCTCGATGGCGTTCGCGCGCGCCGCCGGGGCGTTCGGCGTAGCGCTGGGTCTCGGCGAAATCGCGCCGGACGATTTCGACGACGCGTCGCTGCTGACGGATTTCGCGATGCAGTCGCCGCGCGCCAGCATCTCCTCGGGTGTCGAGATCGAGAGCAACGAGGTGATCGTGCTGGGCAACAGCCCGCATTGGCGTGGCCCGCTGCGGATCGCGCATCGGGCGATGCGTGACGCGCTCGACATCGGCGCCATCGTGGACGTCCTCGCCGATCTGCGCATCCCCGCGGCACCGCAGGTCAGCGAGCAGGATGCCGCGCGCATCGCCACGGTTCTGGTGAAATGCGAGCCGGATCGCCGCGGTCGGATTCGCGGCAATCGCCACACCATGCTGGACGACACGGACATCAATGCGCAGCGCCATGTTCGCGGCGCGGTGGCGGGGCTCGTTGCGGGCGTGATCGGCGACGGCAGGATTTTCGTGTCGGGCGGCGCCGAGCACCAGGGCCCCGACGGCGGCGGCTTGATCGCCGTTATTGCCGCAACCAAATGAGGCGCAAATCATGCGGATCGTGATTATCGGCGCGGGCGTGGCGGGATGCGTGATGGCGCGGCATTTGTCGCGGCTGGACGGCGTCGAGGTGACGTGCCTCGAACGCGTCTCGCGCGACGATCACTCCGAAGCCGGCACCGGCCTCAATGTCGGGCCCAACGCCGTCGACGCGCTGACCGCGATCGATGCGCCTTTGGCCGACGCCATCACCGCGGCGAGCCTGCCGTGGCGGCACTGGCGCGTTTCGCTGACCGACGGCACGGTGCTGTTCGACCTGCCGCTCGCGCAGGTCGCGGCAGGACCGGGCTGGCGGATACGCTGGTCGGAACTGTATCGCGTGCTACGCGAAGCCGCCGGCGCTGCCGTTCAATACGGCTGCGGCATCACCCGCGTCGGCCGCGATCCGAACGATCCGCGGAAGACCTCGATCGTCTGGACGCGGGACGGCGAAACGTTTTCACGGGACGGCATCGATTTGCTGATCGCCGCCGACGGCCGCTATTCGCGCGTGCGTCGGACGATCTCGGGCGATCCGCCGGTGCGGCATGTCGGGGTCTCGATCTTCCGGCAATTGGTCCCGGATACCTCGAAGGGACTGATCGACGACTACGAGCAGTGGTTCAACGGGCCGAACCGGCTGTTGTCTTTTCGCGTGCCGCCGGATCACATTTACATCGCCGGCTCGTTTCCGATTTCGCCGGACAGACCGGTCGGCGACGACATGAAGAGTCCGCAGGCGCTGCGCGCGGCGTATACGCCGAAGCTGGCGCCGCCGAGCGCGCAGGCGCAATGGATGATCGACACGATCTGCGCCGATGCCGCCAATGCGCATTGGGCGCGCATGCAGGAACACGAGATGCTGTATCGCGCCCCCGACTGCAACGTGCTTTATCTCGGGGATGCCGCGCACGGCATGGTGCCGACACTGGGGCAAGGCGCCACGCAAGCGATCGAGGACAGCGCGAATGCCGTCGCGCTGATCGCGTCGCGTCATGCGGTCGGCGACCGCGATGTCGCCGGATGGCTCGCGGCATATGAGGCGCGGCGCGCCGGGCGCATGCGCTTCGTAATGGACTTTTCGCTGCAGGCGACCGACACGATGCTGGAAGGCGCCGATCCCGTTGCGGGCACGCTGCACAAGATGGAGCCGCCGTTTCAGGATCGACTGAAAATGCTGTATCGCGATATCGGACTGCACCGAGCCAGCGCCTAGGAGACCGCCATGACCACGACTTCGGAGACCGAATTGCCGTTCGCGACGGTGTACGGACTTTATCACATAGCGATCAAATCCGGTGACCTCGCCGCGACCCGCAGCTTCTGGACCAAGATCATCGGGCTGCGCGAAATTCCGCGGCCGAATTTCGGCTATCCCGGCGCCTGGCTCGGCTGTCCGCAGCCGGGCGGGCTCGGTATCATCCACGTTTACGCCGGCGGTCCGGCACTCGGCCCGGAAGGCAAGGCGCCCGCCGGGAGTGCCGCGATCGATCACATCTCGCTGTCCTGCTCGGGCTACCATTGCTACGTCGCGCGCTTCAAGGCGGCCGGCCTCGACTGGCGCGAATTCATCGTGCCGGGATCGTCCTTGTGGCAATTGTTCGTTTACGATCCGAGCGGCGTGCAGCTCGAACTGACGTTCGAGTCCGGCATCGAAGGCGAACAGCAGCCGGACGTCTCGCCGGGGCGCGTTTATTTCGCCGGCAAGAACTTCTTCGATCCCGGAGCCTATCCGAAATTGTCGTGACGCGTGGGTGTCGTCTTGCGTCCGCTATGGTCGCTCGGCGCCCGTGATCTTGCGGCGGCGTATGCCGACGGGCTGACGCCGGCCGAGGTGCTGGCTGTGACACTGACGCGCATCCGCGAGGTCAATGGTGGCGTTAACGCGATCGTGACGCTCGACGAAGTCGGCGCATCGCGCGCCGCGGCGCTCAGTACGCAGCGCTGGCGTCACAGCCGCGCGTTGGGGCCGCTCGATGGCGTGCCGGTCACGATCAAGGACAACATTTTCGTCGAAGGCCTGCCCGCGGTCTGGGGCAGCCGGCTTTACCGCGATCACGTCGCCGCGCATGACGAGACACCGGTGCGTAAACTGCGCGACGCCGGCGCGGTGATCCTCGGCAAGACCAACGTGCCGGAATTCACCGTGCATGGGTACACCGACAATAGGGTGTTCGGCACCACCCGCAATCCTTGGAATCGCGCCCTCACGCCTGGCGGTTCGAGCGGCGGCGCGGTCGCGGGCGTCGCCCTCGGCATGGGAGCGCTGGCCCTGGCCACCGATGGCGGCGGTTCGATCCGCCGTCCGTCCGCGCATACCGGTCTCGTCGGGTTCAAGCCGTCGCGCGGCATGGTGCCGCGCAATGAAGGCTTTCCCGCGATCCTGCACGATTTCGAGGTGATCGGCCCGATCGCGCGCTGCGTCGATGACGTTGTCCTCGCCATGGACGTCATCGCCGGTCCGGCATGGGCGCAATCCAAAGCCGATGCGTCGCCGATGGTGACGCGCATCGCGTTTGCGCCGGCTTTCGACGACGCGCCGGTCGATCCGCTGATCCGCGCCGCGGTCGGCGAAACCATCGCGCGGCTGCGCGCGCTCGGCGTTGATATCGACGATCTGTCGCCGTTTCGGCTCGCCGAACCGCTGGCGACCATCTGGCCGCTGGTGAGCCAGACCGGCGTTGCGTGGTTGCTGGCGCGGCATCCGGACGGGACCGCCAAGGTTTCACCGGCAATCGCCGAAATGGCGAGGGCCGGCGAGCGGCACGGCGCGCGCGACTATCTCGACGCGCTCGATAACATCACCGCCATGGGGCGCGCGTTCGCAACGCTGTTTGCGCGCTATGATTTCCTGATCACGCCGGCGACTGCGGCCATGCCCTGGCCGGCGACGGAGTCGCATCCGGCCGTCATCGACGGCCAACCGGTCGGCCCTCGCGGCCATGCCGTGTTCACGCCGCTTGCCAATGCGCTCGGGCTACCCGCGATCTCGCTGCCGTGCCGGGTCGATGCCGGCGCCCTGCCGGTCGGCCTGCAGGTGGTCGCGGCGCACAACCGCGACGCGGCGCTGCTGGCATTCGCCGGCCGCTTCGAGGCCGAGCTTTTTTCGCATCGCTGGCCGCCGGAGGCAGCCGCAGCGGAATCAACATAAAATCGTCGAAATGTCGAACTAACCGTCGTGCTTTCGCGGTCTATGGGGGTGTAGGCGCGCCAATCATACCGGCCGGATCGCATCATGCCCACATCCTCAGTGTCGACCCCGCAAATCTCGGCATCGCAAAATTCGTCGTCGGTGCTGCTGTCGCGCGGCGTGGCGCGGCTCGAAGCCACGCTCAAGCTCACCACCGCGATCCTCGCGCTGGCCGCCGGCGTCTACACGTATCTCGGCGTCCGCGAACTCCTGAACGGCAGCCCCTCTACGGTATTCTTCGCCGCCGTCATTTATTCGGTGGCGGTGTCGGCCGGTATTTTCGCGTTCTGGGTTTTCCTGATGCAGTTCATGCCGCACGTGGTGGACCGCACCGGCCGCGCGCTGATGTTCGGCTGCATGCTGCTCGGCTCGCTGATGATCGTGGCCATGTCGTCATGGCTCAACGCCTCCGCGCTGGCTGGCGCGGCGGCGATCCAGCAGCATCTGACGATGACCGTGCAGGACTATACCCGCGACCTCGACACCGCCAATACCAACGCGATCGCCGCGCAGGGCCTGTTACCCGATATCCAGATCGCGTCCTCGCGCTTTGCGAAGCTCGCCGACGCCGAGCGCGCAGGCTCCCTCACCGGCACCGCTGGCTCCGGCACGGTGGTGCAATTGCTGACCCAGATGTCCGGGCAGCTCGACAGCCTCGGCCAGGAAGTGCAGGCCTCGGGCAAGCGGGTGTCGGCGCTGTTCGACGAGGGCGGCAAGCATCTCGCGAAGATGCGCGAACTGATTTCCGACCGGGGCCCGATCGCGGCGCGCAGCGACGGTTTCGCCACAGAAGCGCTGGCGCTGATGGGCGTGATCGCCAATCTGCAGCAGACCTCGGTGGCGCCCGCCGTCAAGCGGGCCGCGACCTCGCTTTCGACCGGTTTCATCGCGCCCGCCGCCGGTGGTCGGACCGGCGATCTTGCGGAGCGTCAAACCGCGGTGGTCGGCAAGGTAGAAAGCGCGATTGCCGCGCAGGCGGCATCGCTCGCCGGTGCTGCGGACAAGATCCTCGACACGCCGCGCGTCGAACCCAAGCGCTTCCAGGCGATCTCGCCGGCCGAGGCCGTGCTGCGCTACGCAAGCGACTTCATCCCGAGCTGGGCCGGCGCGATCTCGATCGACCTGATGCCGGCGGTGCTGGTGCTGATCCTGTGCGTGGTACATGCCGCGATCCGCCGCGAGGGACTGCCGGCGGCCAGCGCGTCGCAGATGACGGCCGGCGAACTGATCGCGGCGCTGCAGATGGCGCGCGATATCGCGCAGGCCCGTCGCGCGGTTCCGGGCGAAGCCGATCCCGACAACGCGGATGGGGTGGAGCGGCCGGTCGCCGGACCGGTGCATGCCGCCGACGAAAACGTCACCGCGCTGTCCAGCGCGCGCCACGTCAAGTAACGC
>CAXUBE010000033.1:0-16059 GCA_964249215.1 uncultured Rhodopseudomonas sp.
ACAAACTGGTACCAGCCGTTGGCATCCGAGAAAACGCGCCCGCCGCCGCGGAAACGCGCGTTCAACCCGAGGCGCCCGCGCCGCCGCAGCTCTCGGCCTGCCGGCTGGCGCTCACCGAAGCGATCGCGATCGCGCCCAGCATTCCCGACATCAACGGACCCGGCAGTTGCGGCGGCGACGACCTGGTGCGGCTGGAGGCGGTGGTGCTGCCTGATGCCGGCCGCGTCGCACTGAAGCCGGCCGCAATCCTGCGCTGCAAGATGGCGAGCGCGATCGCCGACTGGATCCGCACCGACATGACGCCGCTGGCGGCGACGCTGCAAACCAAAATCAGCGAGCTCGACAATTTCGACTCGTTCGAGTGCCGCGGCCGCAACCGGGTGGCCGGCGCGAAGATGTCGGAGCATGGCCGCGCCAACGCGCTCGACGTACGCGGCCTCAAGCTCGCCAACGGCCAGACCCTCGCGCTGACCGACCGCGGCGCCTCGCGCGACGTGCGCGAGAGCGTGCTGCAATCGGTCTGCGCTCGGTTCTCGACCGTGCTGGGCCCCGGCTCGGATTGGTATCACGAGGACCATATCCATCTCGATCTGGCGGAACGGCGCGGCGGCTATCGGATCTGCCAGTGGAATGTCTGGGACCCGTTGCCGCCGGTCGCGCCGATGCTCCCCGCCGAGCGGCCGGAGGATGCGCCGCCGCGCGTGGCCGCGGCCAAAGAGAGCGGCAAGGAAGCCGGCAAGGAAGCCGGCAAGGACAATAGCAAGGATGTCGCGCGCGATCACGGCGGCGACCGCGTCGGTTCCGGCGTCGCCGGACCGAACGCCGAGCTTGCCGAGCCGGACGATGCCGCGCCGCCGCCGGCCCCCGCGGCAACAAAAAAGCGCCGGCGTGACCGGCGCTTTTGATCTTGATCTACAGCATGACCCGAGATCGTGCGGCTTACTGCACCGGGTTGCCGGCGCCACCCTGCAGGGCCATGCGCGAATTGAACGGCGAGTCGCCGTGGTTCGGCTCGAGCACGACGACGATGGTGCCCATCTTGACCCGGTTATAGAGGTCGATCACGTCCTCATTGGTCATGCGGATGCAGCCCGACGAGATCGACGCGCCGATATATTCCGGCTGATTGGTACCGTGAATCCGGAAAAGGGTATCCTTGCCGCCGGAGTAGAGATACAGCGCCCGCGAGCCCATCGGATTGTCCGGACCCGGCGCCACGAAGGTGGGAACGCCGAGCCGCGAAATCTCGCTCTTTGTCGGATGCCAGGGCGGCCACTCGGTCATGCTGCCGATCTTGGCGATGCCGGACCAGGCCATCGCTTCCTCGCCGACGGTGATGCCGTAGCGGATCGCCTTGCCGCCATCCTGCACGAAATACAGATAGTGATTGTCCGAATCGACGACGATCGAGCCCGGCGCTTCCTTGCGGTGATAGTCGACGATGGCGCGGCGGAACGGCTCGGCCACCGGAGTCTTGACGTAGGAGACCTTCGCCAGCAGTTCCTTGTCGCGCGGCTTGAAGTTGGTCTGCGAGGTTTCCTGATAGGTCGTGGCCTGCATGCAGCCCGACAGCATCAGGCCCGCCGCCAGCAACCCCAGTTTCGCTCCGAAAGACGCCATCATCAATTCCAATCGAACCGGATTCCGACACCGCGCAACAGCACGGCATCGCTCGCCGCAGCACGACGATTCTGGCGCTCATTATCGCTTAAATCCGTCGCATTTCCAGCGTCGAGATCGCCGTTTCGCCACGCAACAAACGGCTGTGTCCTTTTTGCCTCAAAACTCCTGAGCTTCGGTTAATTTCTGAGCAAGACCCGTGACATTGCGGGCTCGCCGCCACAGCGCTGCCATCACGTCGCCGCAAATCGCCGCCGCGGACAGGTCTGCAGGCTTGCGTTGAGCGCGGACTCGCGCCACTCAGCACCGGCCGTCGTCTCAACGATCCAGTTCGGGGTGTCCATGATCGCGATTTTCGCTCCCTTGGATGGTGCGCTGAAAAAGGCCGCCGTCCCGATCGATCTCACGACGCTGCCGGAGACCGCGGTCTGGATCGACCTCGTCAAGCCGTCCGCGGACGAGGACCACGCGGTGGAGCGTCTTGCCGGCATCGCGGTGCCGACCCGCGAGGACATGCAGGAGATCGAGATTTCGAGCCGCCTCTACACGGAGAACGGCGCGCGTTACATGACCGCGAGCCTGGTGTGCGCCGCCGATACCAATTCGCCGCGGATCACGCCGGTGACCTTCATCCTGACCGGACACCGCCTGGTGACGGTGCGCTACGACGCGCCGAAGCCGTTCACGCTGGTGGAGGCCAAGCTCGCCCGAAGCGCGGTTCCCTGCACCAGCGGCGAGACCGTGCTGCTGGAACTGCTCGACGCGGTGATCGACCGCTGCGCCGACATCCTGGAGCGCGCCGGCGCCGACGTCGACGAGGTCAGCCACAACATTTTCGAGCCCGCGGGGATCGCCAGTTCCGGACAGGCCAAGCGCTATTCGGAAATCCTGATCCAGATCGGGCGCAAGGGCGACCTGACCTCGAAGGTTCGCGAGAGCCTGGTCTCGATCGGGCGGCTCGTCACCTTCGTGACCGCCGAGGCCGAAGGAACGAAATGGTCGAAGGACATGCGCGCGCAGCTCAAGACCATGCAGCGCGACGTCGCCTCGTTGACCGATCACGCGTCGTATCTGTCGAACAAGATCACCTTCGTGCTCGACGCCATGCTGGGCGTGGTCAATCTCGAGCAGAACAACATCATCAAATTGTTCTCGGTGATGGCGGTGGTGCTGATGCCGCCGACGCTGATCGCCTCGATCTACGGCATGAACTTCAAGTTCATGCCGGAACTGGAATGGACGCACGGCTACGCTTTCGCGCTGGCGATGATGGTGATCGCCGGCGTGCTGCCTTATCTGTTCTTCAAATGGAAGCGGTGGCTGTAGGCTTTCGCGCACGAGACTCGCGCCGAGCGCAGCCGCGCCCGCGGCGAGACTACTCCGCCGGCTTCTTCAGCAGCGCGTGCTTGCGGCCGAAATCGGGCGCCGCCTCGTCCTGGCCGATCTCGACGATGCCGCGGCGGATCGTTCGGGTGCGGGAGAAATGCTCGAACAGCGCCTCGCCGTCGCCGCGGCGGATCGCGCGGGTGAGCTTCGACAGGTCCTCCTGGAATTCGCCGAGCATTTCCAGCACCGCGTCCTTGTTGGCGAGGAACACGTCGCGCCACATCGTCGGATCGGACGCCGCGATCCGGGTGAAATCGCGAAAGCCGCCGGCGGAGAATTTCAGCACTTCGGAGCGCGTCACGTCCTCGAGTTCGTCTGCGGTGCCGACGATGGTGTAGGCAATCAGATGCGGCAGATGGCTGGTCACCGCCAGCACCAGATCGTGGTGGTCGGCGCCCATCACTTCGACATTGGCGCCGAGCGCGCGCCAGAACGCCGCGAGCTTCTCCACCGCGGCCGGGTCGGCGTCGTCCGGCGGCGTCAGGATGCACCAGCGGTTGATGAACAATTCCGCGAAGCCGGAATCCGGGCCGGAATTCTCGGTGCCGGCGACCGGATGCGCCGGGATGAAATGCACGCTGTCCGGCAGATGACCGGCCATCGCGCGCAGCACCGCGCCCTTCACCGAGCCGACGTCGGAGACGATCGCGCCCGGCGCAAGATGCGGCGCGATCTCGCGGGCGACGTCGCCGCAGGCGCCGACCGGGATGCACAGGATCACCAGGTCGGCGTCCTGCACGGCCTGCGCATTGCTCTCGACGACGCGGTCGACGGTACGAAGTTCGGCGACGCGGGCGCGCGGCGGCGCCGACCGCGCGGTGGCGACGATCTCGGATGCAAGTCCCTGCGCCCGCGCGCCGCGCGCGATCGAGCCGCCGATCAGCCCGAACCCGATCAGAGCGACGCGCCGGAACGGCGGCGCTGCGACGGCCGCGAGCGTCACGGCTGCGCCATGAAATCGCGCAGCGCCTCGAGCACGAGGCGGTTGGCTTCCTCGGTGCCGATCGTCAGCCGCAGCGAATGCGGCAGCCTGTAGTTGCCGAGCGTCCGCAGCACCAGGCCCTGTTTGGTCAGGAAGGCGTCGGCGTCGGCCGCGGTCCTGCCGGGCGTGGCCGGAAAATGGATCAGCACGAAATTCGCCACGCTCGGCGTGACGGTGAGGCCGAGCTTGCCGATCTCCTCGCTCAGGAGGGTGCGCCAGTGTTCGGTGTGCAGCCGCGACATCTGCTGAAACGCGGTGTCTTCGATGGCCGCCACCGCCGCCAGCATCGCCGGGGTCGAGACGTTGAACGGCCCGCGGATCCGGTTCACCGCGTCGACGATGTGCGCCGGCCCGAACATCCAGCCGATCCGCAGCGCCGCCAGGCCGTGGATCTTGGAGAAGGTGTGGGTCACCACGGTATTGTCGGTGGTCGCGACGAGTTCGATGCCGATCTCGTAGTCGTTGCGCGACACGTAGTCCGAATAGGCCGCGTCCAGCACCAGCAGCACATTGTCCGGCAGGCCGGCGCGCAGGCGTTTCACCTCGTCGAAGGCGAGATACGTCCCGGTCGGGTTGTTCGGATTGGCGAGCCATACCAGCTTGGTGCGCGGCGAAACCTTGGCCAGGATCGCATCGACGTTGCAGGTGAAGTCGGTCTCCGGCGCGACCACATTGGTGGCGCCGTTCGCCATCGTCGCGATCGGGTACACCAGGAAGCCGTGCGTGGTCGAGATCGCCTCGTCGCCGGGGCCGAGATAAGTGTGCGCCAGCAGGTTGAGGATTTCGTCGGAGCCGGCGCCGCAGATGATGCGGTCGGGATCGAGCCCGAAGGCGCGGCCGATCGCCTCGCGCAGCACCCGCGAGGTGCCTTCCGGATAGTCCTCGAGCCTCTTCGCGGCGCTCTGATACGCCGCGACCGCGTGCGGCGAGGGACCGAACGGCGTCTCGTTCGCCGACAGCTTGAACACCTTGCGGCCGGGGTCCGGCACCGGGCTCTTGCCGGGCGTATAGGGCGCAATATCGAGAATGCCGGGCTTCGGCACGGGTCGGGACATCGTTCACTCCGGATCAATCGGCGGGGATCAGCCCTGCGGCGTGCCGTTCGGCGGCACCGTATAGCGCCTTGCGTGGCTCCCGACGAGGGCTGATGAGCGCACCGAGGCCCCGGCATCGACCAGCGCCGCGTGAATGGCGTCGTGCCGGCCGGCGCCGGTGATCGATATCAAAAGCGCCGCGCCGTCGAACGCGCTGTCCGGCACCGCGACGACGTCCGCCAGCGGCGACAGCGCGCGGGCGATGGCGGCGTTCCAGCCCCACACCCGCATGCTCCAGGTCTCGACCTCGGTCACCATCGCGCTGTCGGCGACCCGCGACACCACGAACACCGGCAGTGCTGCGGGATGGTCGGCGCGCTCGACGAACGGCAGCCGCGCGATGATCTTCGGCGCGCCGTCGGCTTCGAGCCCGATCCACCACGGCGTCTGGCTTGCGGTCGCCGGGACCAGTGCGAGATCGCCCTTCGAGCGCGCCACTGCGTCCACCGCGGCCCCGGCCCCGAAATGCGGCACGAACGGCACCGTGAAACCGAAGTGAAAGCGCGCCGAATCCCGCATCGGCGATTCCCCGAGCGACAGGTCGGCATGCACCGAGAACGGCGCCTGCACGTAGGTGAAGGTGGAGATGATGACCCGCCAGATACTCTCCACGGTGTCGAGCGGCAGGATGCCGCGATGGCGCTGCACCAGGCGGCGCATCATGTCGGCCTCGCGCGCCGGGCGGAACGCCGAACCGACCTCCTGGGTCTGCTTCACCGCGATCAGCCGGTCGATGATGTCGCCGCGCGCCATCAAGAGGCCGTGGACCTGGTCGTCGATGGCGTCGATCTCGCGGCGGAGGTCCTGCAGCGACGGCGGCGCGGGTGGCGGGATGGACATGCGGGTATGATCCGGAAGGCAATGGCGTGCGTCGTCGCGCCCTACAACCATCCTTCGAGGCGCGCCGCAAGAGCGGCTTCGCACCTCGGGATGACGCTTCTGATGCAGCCTTCACCCTCGGGTGCGAGCCCTTCTTCAAAGCGAGCCTCGAAGGGCGACGGCAACCGCCCACACTTGACGAAAGCAGCCCCGAGGCTAATATCTTCATCACTCCGTGGTCATTTGAGCCGGCCGGCTTGCAGCCACGTTAAACAACTCGCTAAACAGGCCGGGGACAGTTGGATCCCGGCCGAACCTCGTTCAGGCCGGTTTTTTTGCGACCCGGCCCCGTTCGATGTGAGGGACCTCCGCGGAGGCCGGTGTCGGTATGGTGCATGTGCAGTCGGTCAAGAGCCAGGTGATCGCGAGCGAAGACCGCGCGCGCGAGGCGGATCATCCGAGTTCAAAGCTGGCGCTGTTCGGCGCCGACCAGCCGCTGCGGCTCGACTGCGGCGTCGATCTGGCTCCGTTCCAGATCGCGTACCAGACCTGCGGCGAGCTCAACGCCGATCGCTCCAACGCCATCCTGGTCTGTCACGCGCTGACCGGTGACCAGCACGTCGCCAACGTCCATCCGGTCACCGGCAAGCCGGGCTGGTGGCAGACGCTGGTCGGTCCGGGCAAGCCGCTCGATCCGGAGCGCTATTTCATCATCTGTTCGAACGTGATCGGCGGCTGCCTCGGCTCGACCGGACCGGCCTCGACCAACCCCGCCACCGGCCGGCTGTGGGGGCTCGATTTTCCGATCATCACCATCCCCGACATGGTGCGCGCGCAGGCGATGCTGATCGACCGGCTCGGCATCGACACGCTGTTCGGCGTGGTCGGCGGCTCGATGGGCGGCATGCAGGCGCTGCAATGGAGCGTGGCGTATCCGCAGCGGGTTTTCTCGGCACTGGCGATCGCCTGCAGCAACCGCCATTCGGCGCAGAACATCGCGTTCCATGAACTCGGCCGACAGGCGGTGATGGCCGATCCGGACTGGCGCGGCGGGCGCTATTTCGAGGAAGGCACCCATCCGCATCGCGGCCTCGGCGTCGCGCGGATGGCCGCGCACATCACCTATCTGTCGGACGCCGCCCTGCACCGCAAATTCGGGCGGCGGATGCAGGACCGCGACCTGCCGACCTTCTCGTTCGATGCGGATTTTCAGGTCGAGAGCTACCTGCGCTATCAGGGCTCGTCCTTTGTCGAGCGCTTCGACGCGAATTCGTATCTGTATCTGACCCGCGCGATGGATTACTTCGATATCGGCGCCGACCATGGCGGCGTGCTGGCGGGCGCGTTCCGCGGCACCCAGACCCGGTTCTGCGTGGTGTCGTTCACCTCCGACTGGCTGTTTCCGAGCTCGGAATCCCGCGCGGTGGTGCATGCGCTGAACGCGGGCGGCGCGCGGGTGTCGTTCGCCGAGATCGAGACCGACCGCGGCCACGACGCGTTTCTGCTCGACGTGCCGGAATTCGTCGACATCGCGCGCGCGTTCCTGCAATCGGCCGGTGCCGCGCGCGGGCTGCCCTCGCCGGAGGCCTGAGATGGCGACCGAACAGGTTCTGCCGTTTGCGGGCACCGCCGCGTCGAAGCCTGCCTACCGCGCCGACCATTTGCTGGTCGCCGAGATGGTGGCGAAAGGCTCCAAGGTGCTCGACGTCGGCTGCGGCGAGGGCGACCTGCTGCAGTTGCTTGAATCCCGCGGCGTCGACGGCCGCGGCATCGAATTGTCCCGCGAAGGCGTCAACCGCTGCGTGTCGCGCGGCCTTGCGGTGGTGCAGGGCGACGCCGACGCCGATCTGGTCAACTATCCGGACGACGCCTTCGATTATGTGATCCTGTCGCAGACGCTGCAGGCGACGCGGCAGCCGCGCGTGGTGCTGGAAAATCTGCTGCGGATCGGCCGCCGCGCCATCGTGTCGTTTCCGAATTTCGGATTCTGGAAGATGCGGGTGCAGCTTCTGGTCGGCGGCCACATGCCGCGCACCGAGAACCTGCCGGCGACCTGGTACGACACGCCGAACATCCACTTCTGCACCATCAAGGATTTCGTGCTGTTGTGCGACGAGATCAGCGTGCGGATGGAGCGCGCGGTGGCGCTCGATCACTACGCGCGCCCGTTGCGGCTGAACGCGCCGTGGTGGTTCTGGAACATGTTCGGCGAGCAGGGCGTGTTCCTGCTGAGCCGCGCCGGCAAGACGCGGCCCGGTTAATCCGGCCGGTCGTCGCGGTCGGCGAGCGCGAGTTGCGCGGGCGGCGGCGCGAACCGCACGCGATGCTCGGCGGTCTGGATCATGCGCAGCTCGATCTCCTGCAGGCGAAAGCCCGGCAACTGGATTTCGATCGCGATGCGTCGGTCGCCGGCGGTGAGTTCGATCCGTCCGCGCTGCAGCCCGTATTCGAAATACAACAGCGCGCAGCGCAATGCGGTCTGCGGCGTGGCGTAGTAATAATCCCACGCGTCGGCCGATACCTTGCCGTTCCATGACAGCTCGTCATATTGCAGCCAGCCCGGCCGCTCGTGGAGCGGCTCGAAGCCGACGTCGAGAATGTTTCTGCGGCTTTTGTCGTTGTCCTTGCGGATCAGCACGATCAGCGTGTCGTCGGCGTCCGGGTCGGGGCTTTCGAAGCCGCCGAGCGCAAAGCCGAGCACCCGCAGGATCAGCAGGATGGTCTGCATCCGCACCGGCCGGGTCCCGACCGCCCTGGTGACCCTTGTCCCGGCGAGCTCGCCGACGAATCGGGTCGCGGTCGGCGGCGTGACGTCGAAGGTCCCCCCGGTGGCGACGATCTCTCCGGCCGGGCCGGTCACCACCAGAAGCTGGTATTCCGCGATCGCGAGCCCGATGGCGCGCGGCGAGGGCGCGGGCAGCGAGGCGCTGTGTTCGCGATGGTAGAAATCGATCAAGGCATTGAGATCGTTGGGTCCGGCAAATCGCAGAATAAAAGCCATCGGTCACCCGGTGCTGAAATATGATTGACAAGTTGCAACGATCGTCGCATCATGCCGTTATGAAGACACGGGGGAAACCGTTGTCGTGAAAATGCGGTTCTGAGACGCGCCGTTGTGAAATACCGATTTCAAATGCCGCTCTTGAAATATCTTTGAAGAATACCGTCTCGAACGGATACCGTCACGGATGCTGCGTCTGACTCGGTCCTGAAATGCCTGTCCGTCGCTTGAAATAAGTCCCGGAGGAACTGCGATGAATGATTTCTATTTGAAGACCGCAGTCGCCGGAGCGCCCTCCGAACAACTGCGCGAAATCATCCATGATCGGGCGCATCTTGTCGAGAAATATTCCCGTCTGGTGGCGGCGTTCGACGCCGACGATGTGCGGGTCTGGCCGCAGATCATTTCCGCCGCGCGCGAGGGCGGCCTCGAGAAGGACGTGCTGTGCGAGGCGTTCTCCTGTGCCTGGTCGACCATCCTGCGATGGGAGACCGGCCGCAACGCGCCGGGTCCGTTCGCGCGTCGCCAGATCAAGACGCGGCTTCTCGAATTGCTGGGCCAGCGCCGCGATGCCGAACTGGCGCGGACCGCGACGCTGACCGCGGCGTAGCGTCGACATACGCCGTCCATCAACAGCCTGCCGCGGACGACGTCCGGGGCAGGCTTTCATCGTGCCGCTCTTCAGGGCGTTTGCGATCCCGGCCGCGATTTCGCGCCGACGCCCCTTCATTTCCGGCCACCGATGCCCACATTTCCGCCAAGCCGGTGATAACCGGCGAAGGCCGCCGTCCGGTCGTGAACGTCGGCGCGGGCGGCGAAACCCCAATGAAGATGCCGTTTGACGTGCTTTCGAGGCGCAGGCGGCAGGCCGAGGGAATTGACACATGAACATCGAGAAATACACCGAACGTGTGCGCGGATTCATCCAGTCGGCGCAGTCGCTGGCGGTGCGCGAGGGCCATCAGCAATTCTCGCCGCTGCATGTTCTTAAGGTCCTGCTCGACGACGCAGAGGGCCTCGCCGGCCGCCTGATCGACCGCGCCGGCGGCAACTCCCGCGCCATCCTGAAGGCGACGGACGACGCGCTCGGCCGGATGCCGAAAGTGTCCGGCGCCGGCGCCGGACAAGTCTATCTGGCGCCCGCCACCGCGCGCGCCTTCGATGCCGCCGAGCAGGCGGCCGACAAGGCCGGCGACAGCTTCGTCACGGTGGAGCGGCTGCTGCTGGCCCTTGCGCTTGACAAGGAGTCCGAGGCCGGCGCCCTGCTCGCCAAGGGCGGCGTGACGCCGCAGAACCTCAACGCCGCGATCAATGCTTTGCGAAAAGGCCGCACCGCGGATTCAGCGACCGCCGAGAACGCCTACGACGCGCTGAAGAAATACGCCCGCGATCTCACGCAGGCGGCGCGCGACGGCAAGCTCGATCCGGTGATCGGCCGCGACGAGGAAATCCGCAGGACGATCCAGGTGCTGTCGCGCCGGACCAAGAACAATCCGGTGCTGATCGGCGAGCCCGGCGTCGGCAAGACCGCGATCGTCGAGGGGCTGGCGCTGCGCATCCTCAACGGCGACGTGCCGGAAAGCCTCAAGGGCAAGAAGCTGCTGTCGCTCGACCTCGGCGCGCTGATTGCGGGGGCCAAGTACCGCGGCGAGTTCGAGGAGAGGCTGAAAGCCGTGCTTTCCGAGGTCACCTCGGCGGAGGGCGGCATCGTGCTGTTCATCGACGAGATGCACACGCTGATCGGCGCCGGCAAGGCCGACGGCGCGATGGATGCGTCCAATCTGCTGAAGCCGGCGCTGGCGCGCGGCGAACTGCATTGCATCGGCGCCACCACGCTCGATGAATATCGCAAGCACGTCGAAAAGGACGCAGCACTCGCGCGGCGCTTCCAGCCGATCTTCGTGTCGGAGCCGACCGTCGCGGATACCGTCTCGATCCTGCGCGGGCTGAAGGACAAATACGAGCAGCACCACGGCGTGCGGATCGCCGATTCCGCGCTGGTGGCGGCGGTGACGCTGTCGAACCGCTACATCACCGACCGGTTTCTGCCGGACAAGGCGATCGACCTGATGGACGAGGCGGCGGCGCGGCTGAAGATGCAGGTCGACAGCAAGCCGGAAGAGCTCGACTCGATGGATCGCGAGATCATCCGGCTGAAGATCGAGCAGGAAGCGCTGAAGAAGGAAACCGATGCCGGCTCCAGGGCGCGGCTGCAGACGCTGGAACAGGAGCTTGCCGACTTCGAGGAGCAGTCCGCCGCGCTGACCGCGCGCTGGAGCGCGGAGAAGAACAAGCTGTCGAATGCGCAGAAGCTGAAGAGCGAGCTCGACGCGCTGCGGATCGAACTCGCCGACGCGCAGCGCCGCGGCGAGTACCAGCGCGCCGGCGAACTCGCCTATGGCAAGATTCCCGATCTCGAGAAGAAGCTCGCGGCGGTCGAGGCCAGCGACAACGCCGGCGACATGATGGAGGAGGCGGTCACCGCCAACCACGTCGCGCAGGTGGTGTCGCGCTGGACCGGCGTGCCGGTCGACAAGATGCTGGAGGGCGAGAAGGACAAGCTGCTGCGGATGGAGGAACAGCTCGGCAGGCGCGTGATCGGCCAGTTCGAGGCCGTGCATGCGGTGTCGACGGCGGTGCGCCGCGCCCGCGCCGGCCTGCAGGACCCGCACCGGCCGATGGGCTCGTTCATGTTTCTGGGCCCGACCGGCGTCGGCAAGACCGAGCTCACCAAGGCGCTTGCCGAATATCTGTTCGACGACGAGACCGCGATGGTCCGCCTCGACATGTCGGAATACATGGAGAAGCATTCGGTGGCCCGCCTGATCGGCGCGCCGCCCGGCTATGTCGGCTACGACGAGGGCGGCGCGCTGACCGAAGCGGTGCGGCGGCGGCCCTATCAGGTGGTGCTGTTCGACGAGATCGAAAAGGCCCATCCGGACGTGTTCAACGTGCTGCTGCAGGTGCTCGACGACGGCCGCCTCACCGACGGGCAGGGCCGCACGGTCGATTTTCGCAACACGCTGATCATCATGACGTCGAATCTCGGCTCCGAATATCTGGTCAACCAGCCCGAGGGCGAGGACACCGGCGCCGTGCGCGAGCCGGTGATGGGGATGGTGCGGGCGCATTTCCGCCCGGAATTCCTCAACCGCGTCGACGAGATCATCCTGTTTCACCGGTTGCAGAAGAGCGAGATGGGACGGATCGTCGAGATTCAGTTCGGCCGGCTGACGCGGCTGTTGGAAGACCGCAAGATCGGGCTTGCGCTCGATGCCGCCGCGCGCGACTGGCTGGCTGAAAAAGGCTGGGACCCGGCCTACGGCGCGCGCCCGCTCAAGCGCGTGATCCAGCGCAACGTGCAGGATCCGCTCGCCGAGATGATCCTCGCCGGCGGCGTGCGGGACGGCGACCAGGTCGCGATCTCGGCGGACGGCGGCGTGCTGACCTTCAACGGCGCGCCGCCGCACACCGCGGAGATCGAACCGTTCGCGCCGCGGCTGCCGAAGCGAATGCTGAATTGATTTGAAGCAGTCCGGTTCGCCTGAATTGCCAAAATTCATCCGAGCTTTCATAATCGTCCCGAGGTGTTCCGCTCATGAACCTGAACCTGTCACTGCCGGATGAGCTTGACGAATTCGTCAAAGCACGGGTTTCAACAGGTCGATATGGTTCTGCGGACGAAGTCGTGCACGAGGCATTGCGCCTGATGGAGCGCCACGAGCAAACAGAAGCGGCCAAACTTGAATGGCTTCAAAACGCATATCAGGAAGGCATCGCCAGTGGCGATGCAGGCGATCTGGATTTTGCCGCGTTGAAGGCGGAAGCCCGCGCACGATCGAGCGATGCGTCAAATAGGTGAGTCCGTCCGCTACACCTTTCAATCCCGCGCAGATTTAATTGATCTTTGGCTTCACATCGCAACCAGCAGTCCGGCTGCGGCCGATGATTGCTTGAACAGGATTGAAACGCGCGGCAAACAGTTGGAGACATTTCCGGAGATCGGTCCTGAGCGCCCCGATATAGCACCCGGTGCGCGCGCTCTGGTCATCGATCGTTGGCTGGTGATCTATCGCATTCAGTCGAACGGGGTACAGATCGTGCGTATTGTCGACGGCAGCCGCGACTTGGCTCGACTACCGTTGCCTAGAGACTGAGAACACGCCCGCAATCCTGCGTTCCTACCGCGTGCTGACCTGCCGCACCGTGCTGCCGGTGCCGGCCGGCACGGTGCCGACCGCGTCCGACATCCGCGCGCCGGAGCCGCGGTTGGCCATCATGGCGTCGAGCCGGTCGCGCTCCTTTTCGAAGCCGGCCATCAGCGGGCCGTCGAGCGAGCGGCCGCGCGGCAGCTTCACGCGCATCGGGTCGACGAAGCGGCCGTTGACCAGGATCTCGTAATGCACATGGGCGCCGGTGGAGGCGCCGGTGGAGCCGACGAAGCCGATCACCTGGCCCTGGCGCACCCGCTTGCCGGGCTCCATGCCCTTTGCGAACGCCGACATGTGGCCATAGGCGGTCTCGTAGCCGTTGTTGTGCTTGATCTTGATGAACTTGCCATAGCCGCCTTCCCAGCCGGCGACTTCGATCACGCCATTGCCGGAGGCAAAAATCGGGGTGCCGTAGGGCGTCGCCCAGTCGACGCCGGTGTGCATCTTGACGTAGCCGAGGATCGGATGGCGGCGGCTGCCGAAGCCGGAGCGCATGATCGCGCTGTTGACCGGCTTGCGCACCAGGAACTTCTTCGCGCTCTTGCCGGTCTCGTCGTAGAAATCGACCACCGCGTCGTCCGGGGTCTGGAAGCGGTAGTATTTCTTGGTCTCGCCGCCGAGGGTGAGCGCCGCGTACAGCACCTCGTTCTTTTCGGTGATCACCGCGCCTTCGTCTTCGCCGGCGAAGAACACCTCGAACGAATCGCCGGCCTGCACCCTGCGCTGGAAGTCGACGTCGTAGGAATAGATCCGGACCATGTCCTCGATCACCGAGGCCGGCACCTTGTTGCGCATCGCGGTCTCGTAGATGCTCTGGTAGAGCCGCACGCCGGTGCCGTCGTCGTCGTCGTCGTCGCCGGCATCGGCGGTCTCGCTGACCGTGTTGAGGCTTTGCACGTCGACCGCGACGTATTTGCCGAGGTCGGACAGTGCGGCGACCGCTTCGACCGCGGTGTCGTTGGCGACCACCACGCGATAGGGCTGCAGCCGCTGGTTCGGCCCGGCCGGCGCCATCAGGATGCGCAGCTTCTGGCCTTCCTTCAGGCCGCCGTCGCGGCCGCGGGCGCCGAGCGTGGTGGCGAGCGACTTGGCTTCCTCGGGCGTGGCGCCCTGGTCGCGCAGGATGCCGGTGACGCTGTCGCCTTTCTTGACGACGTGGATGCGTTCGCCGTTGGTGTTGCCGCCGGTGACCTGATCCTTGGTCTTGGGCAGCAGCGTGACGTTTTCAGGCACCACGCGGGTCTCGAAGCCGGCATAGGGGTCGGCCGCGGCGCCCTCGGCGGCGTAGGCCATCTTGATGTCGGGCTGGCCGACATCACCGGCGGCGCTGGCCACGGCGGTGTAGCGCACGCCGCTGTTGCCCTTCCAGTTCGAGGCGTCGCGCACCCGCAGCAGCACCTCGTCGATCGCGACATTTGCGGCGATCCTGGCCTTCGGCAGCACCATGCCGAGCTCGCGGGTGACGAACGACACTTCGGCGTCGGGCTCGACCGCGTCCGGATTCTGCGCGTCGTCCGCGGCGGCGGGCGCCGGCGCGCCGACGTCGGTCAGCATGCGTTGGGCGTTGAACGGCGGGATCTTGGCGCTGAGATCGCTGGTGGTGAGCGACAGATTGCCGTTGATCCGGATGAAGGGCCGCACCCGCATGATGTCGCGGTTGCCGACGCGGGTCACGGTCGAGACCCGCACCACGTTGCGCGCCGCGGCGGATTCGCTCGGCGGCGGCAGCCGGTCGCTCTTGTGCAGGCCCTTGTCGGCGCCCCCGAGCGCGCCGCGCAGTGCGGCCTCGACCCGCTCGGGGGCTTTGGCAAAGGTCATTTCGCCATCGAGCGAGGCGAAAACGGCGCCGCCGATCAAGGCCGCGCCGCAAAGACCCGTGAGAATCGTGCCGCTGAACCACTGCACCGAGACGCGGCGACGGTCGATCACCGCGGCCTCCGAGCCATCGACCGATAGCGGCGGCTCGTGACCGAGGTCGATCGCTGCGACCTCGCGCCCGTAGCTGCGCGCCCGTGACGTCCCTTGGCTCAAACCGCCGTCCCCCCGAATTCCGTCGTCATGCGATGGACCCAACCCCGCGCGCCCATCGCATTTATCCGCACCGCACAAGCCGGCAGGCTCATGGTGCGCCGCCACCTTACGCTGTTAGCAGCCAAGGTGCTGGCCGCAACAGCGAACGTCAGTGCCGCGTACTAACCAAGCCAGCGCATGACCACGAGCAAGCGACGTCGTCATGGCAATCGCAGTCCTTGATCCCGGCGTCGCTGCCTTCACACTGGCAACGACGGATTCTTCGCTTATCTATTGTGCAGAACGTCGCAGGATTGTGGCTCAAGTACGGCGCAAGGCTCTGGAGACTCCTTCAGGAATCGTCTCGAGCCACTCTCGCGAAAGAGACGACAATTTCTTGACGACAGGCGTTGACAATATCGAAGGGCCGGGCTTATAACCCGACCACTGAGCGCGGCGCCGCTTTTGCCTCTGGCAACAGCGAGCTTCCGCGCCTCTGAAAGCTCCTCACGAAGATGAGTGATTCAGCAGCCGATCCTGATCGGTTGCCGATCGTCGTCGGATGGGTGCTGAGGCGATCCTCCTTTAAGGGGAGTGGGGTTTTCAAACCCCGGGCTGTTTGACAAGTGAAGATGAAGAAAGAGAAACGTGGACGGCGGAGTCCTTGCGGGTCTCGGTCGCGACGGTCGTCGGATGCAAATCCGTTGATCGGAGGGATCGGGGCCGGACGAAAGACTTCGGCGGTACACGTTTACATAGGTTACACCATGTCCCAGCAATGGGACGCTTCGCCAGCGATGTGAATCGTCGGCGACGTCAAATGGTGGGACCTCGTCAAACGTTGTGATCAGCCGGTTTGAAGTTTCAAGTCCAACTTGAGAGTTTGATCCTGGCTCAGAGCGAACGCTGGCGGCAGGCTTAACACATGCAAGTCGA